>CAZMIB010000092.1:0-12831 GCA_964566245.1 uncultured Elusimicrobia bacterium
GCGCCCGATCTCCTCGGCGAGGCCCTCGGGCGGGCCGACCAGCGCGGCGTACGCGCTCAAGGTCTTCGCGCGGTCCAGCAGGAAGGTCAGGCCCTGAAGGGCGTCGAGCTCGGCCGAGGCGCGAGCGCGCTCCAGGTCCTCGGCCGAGGGACCTCGCCGCGCGATCTCGTCCAGCAGCGCGTCGACGCGCCCGAGGACGGCGTCGGGATCGGCGCCCGTCTTGAGCAGGACGTCGAAGCCGAACATGTCGGGCTCGGACAAGGAGTGCACGCTCGACCACCACGGAAAGCCCGCGCTCGCCGAGAGCGCGGCCTGCCGCTCCTTGACCAGGTCGCGGTACAGGGGGTTCTCGTCCCGCCCCGATAGGACGTGCATCAGCATCGCAAGCGGCCAGAAGTCCGCGTCGCCGCGCGCGGGAAGCCTCCAGGCGACCGCGAGGCGGGGCAGCTCGGCGAGCGGGTCCTCGACGCGGAGGCGCGCCTGGCCTTCCAGCGCGGGCTCCGAAAAGTCGGAGGCGGGCGGAGCGGCTTGGGACGGCAGCGGCCCGAAGCGCTTCTCGACCAGCTCCCGGGCCTCGTCCAGTCCGACGTCCCCGGCCAAGGCCAGGACGGCGTTGCCCGGGCGGTAGTGCGCCGCGTAGAACGCGCGGACGTCGTCCAACGTCGCGTTGCGTATGTCCTCCAGCTCCCCGATCGTCGGATGCCGGTTCTCCCAGCGAGAGAACGAGGCCTCCGCGAGGCTCCGGTCCAGGGCTTGGCGATACGGCTGGTTCAGGTAGCTGCGCCGAGCCTCCTCGAGGACGACCTGCTTCTCGAGGGCCAGCGCGCGGGCGTCCACGTTCAGCTCGCTCATGCGCTCGGCCTCGGCCCAAAGGACGAGCTCGAGCGCGCCGCGCGGGACCAGGCTGTAGTAGCTGGTGTGGTTCTTGGTCGTGTGCGCGTTTCGCAGCCCGCCGGCGGACTCGATCAGCGTCGAGAGCTCGCGCGGCTTCAGGCTCTTGGTGCCCTGGGCCATCAGGTGCTCGAACAGATGCGCGAAGCCGGATCGGCCGGGGCGCTCGTCGCGCGAGCCGACCTTGTAGGTCAGCGCGACGGCGACGGTGGGGCTGGTCCGGTCGGTCTGGACGACGACCGCCAAGCCGTTCGCCAGCGCGAACGAGCCGACCGGGAGGTTCAGGCCGTCCTTCGTCAACCGCGAGCCCGCTTGCGGGCCTCGAGGATCTTGAGGAAGGAGCGGCCCTGGAATTCCTCGAGCGTCAGGCCGGTGGCGCGGGCCTCCTCGAAGGTGATCGCCCCGCAGTTGAGGCCCCGCAGGAAGAAGTTCAGCAGGCCCTGTCCGGTCGCGGCGTCGTCGAAGACGTCGCCGACGAGGGTCGCCTGCGCGGCCTTCTCGACGAAGTTCTTGAGGCGCGCGGAGGCGGCGGAGAGCCCGGACAAGAAAAACGCGTAGACGGCCGCGTAGCGCGTCGGAAGCTGGGCCGGATGGAGGTCCCAGCCCTGATAATAGGCGCCGACCAAGGAGTGCCGGACGTGGTCGTAGTGCAGCTTCCACGCGCGGCGCACGGCCTCGCGGTTCTCGCGAAGCTGCTCCGGCGTCAGCGTCTCGCCGGCCGAGGCGCGGTGAGGCCCGACGGGCATGATGTTCGTCGCGCCGTCGGAGAGGCGGACGCCCGTTCCCGCCAGCGAGACCTGCATGACGTGCTTCGCGAAGTCGCAGACCGGATGGTCCATGCGCTGTTCGGAGGCGGTGACGTCGCAGAGCGCGGTGTAGTCGTAGGTCCCGAAGTGCGCGCCGACGCAGCGCCCCCCGCACGCCTCGACCAGCCGCCGCGGCGCGGCGCCTCCGTCCGCGCCGAGGATCGACTGCGGCGTCTCGATCATCAGCTCGAGCTTGAGCGAGCCGGACGGAAGGCGCAGCTTCTTTTCCAGCAGGCCGCAGGCCTTGGCGGCGGCGGCGGCCTGCTCCGGGATCACGACCTTGGGCAAGGTCACCACGAAGTTGGGGGGCAGGCGCTTGGCGCGCCCGACCAAGGCGGTCACGAAGATGTCCAGGGTGCGCAGGCTGCGCTCGTGAAGCTCGGTCGAGAGCGGCTTGATCCGTATGCCGATGAACGGCGGCAAGGTCCCGGCCGCGAGGCCCGCGGCGACTTCCTCCGCGGCGGTCTTCGCGTGACGGTCCTCCTCCTCGTCCGGCCGATTGCCGTAGCCGTCCTCGAAGTCGATACGGAAGTCCTCGACGGGCTCGCGCTTGAGCTTCTCGACGACGCGCGCGTAAACCTTCCGCGTGAGGTCCGCGTCGCCGTGGGTCGAGAGGCCCAGCGCGCTCGCGAAGCCGTCCGCGTCGGGGGCGTTCTCGTTCAAGGCCTTCAGCGCCAGCGAGCCGAGCTTGGGCGCCGAGTCGGACTTGAACAAATGCGCCCCGCCGTAGACGACGTGCACCGGCTGGCGCTCGCCCGAGGCGCCGGGGTAAGCCTTCGAGAACGCGGCGTTCGCGCGGCGCAGGGCGGCCGTGATCGGCTTGGCCGACTCCGGGGTCAACGACCGTGGGATCCGTTCGCCTTTTTCAAGTGTTTTCATGGTTTAAGGAACGCGCGCAGGATGTTTTGAGACACGCGGACGCGGTACGCGGCCGTGGAGCGTATATCGTCGATCGGGGAAACGTCCTTGGCCAGCAAGGCGCAGGCTTCCTCGATCACCTCCGGCGTCGGCCGCTTGCCGGCGGCGAATGCCTCGACGGTCCTCAGCCGGCGGACGGTAGGGGCCACGCTGCCCAAGGCGAAGCGGAGCTCCGCGATCGTTCCGTCCTTGGCGGTCCATAGCAGGCCGGCCGCGACCGTCTTGGAGATCGCCTGGGCCGCGCGCGTGCCGACCTTGCGGAACAGGCCGCGGGAGGGCGGCCGCGCGGGCATCGGAATCTCGATCGCTTCGATAAGCTCCGAGGGGCCGAGGATAGTCCTCTTCACTCCGGCAAAGAACCCGGACAAGGGAAGGACGCGCCGCCCTTGCGGCGAGACGGCATGCACCGACGCCTCGTACACCGAGAGCGGGGGAAAGGTGTCGCCGGCCGGGGAGGCGTTGGCGACGTTGCCGCCCAAGGTGCCGCGGTTTTGTATCGCGGCCGCGCCCACGGTCGCGCAGGCTTCCGCCAGCCGAGGGAAAAGGCGCCGGACGGCCGCGCTGTCGCGCAGCCGCGCGTGCGTGACCAAGGCGCCGATTCTGAGTCCGCCGGCGCGGCGCTCGATCTTGGTCCATTCGCCGACCGCGGAGAGGTCGAGCACCGTCCGTCCGTTCAGCAGCCCGGCGTTCCAGGCGACCATGACGTCGGTCCCGCCGGCCAAGGGCAGCGCGCCCGGCGCGCGCCCGTACGCGCGCACCGCCTCGCGCGCGCCGCGCGGGCGCAATACCTCGATCGTCGCGGGGGCGCCTCTCACCGGGGCTTCTTCCTCGCGTTCGCGCGCGCGGCCGAGGCCACCGCGTCGATGATATGCTGATAGCCGGTGCAGCGGCAGAGGTTGCCGGCGAGCTCCCGTCGTATCGCCGCGGGCTCGTCCGCCCCGCCGCTCCTGAGCCAGGCCGTCGCGGCCATCAGCATGCCCGGGGTGCATATCCCGCACTGGCTGCCGCCTTCCGCGATGAAGGACTCTTGGAGCGCGCACAGGGAGCCCGGGGCGCCGAGCGACTCGACCGTCTCGATCTTGCGGCCCTCCATCTGGCAGACGGGGATCAGGCAGGAGTTGACCGGTTCGCCGTCGACGAGCACGGTGCAGGCGCCGCACTCGCCCTCGCCGCAGCCCTCCTTGGTCCCGGTGAGCTCGAAATCCTCGCGCAGCACGTCGATGAGCCGCTTGAACGGCGGCCCCTCGAAGCTCCGCCGCTTTTTATTGACCGTGAGTTTGATCATTCAGCTTTTTGCAGACCGTCTCCGGCAAGATCGGCAGCGCCTCGAACCAGCGCCCGGTCGCGTGATGGACCGCGGCGGCGACCGCGGGGCCCGGCACGTCCATCGGCAGCTCTCCGACGCCCTTCGCGCCGAACGGCCCGCGCGAGTAGGGTTTTTCGACGATGTCGACGTCCATCGGCGGGGTGTCGAGGGCGGTCGGAAGGATGTAGTTCGTGAGCTGGGCGTTTTTCATCACGCCTTTTTCGTAGACCGGAAGCTCAAGAAGGGCGTAGCCGAGGCCCTGCGCGGTGCCGCCGATGATCTGGCCCTCGGCCATCAAAGGGTTGATCGCCTTGCCGATGTCCTGCGCGGTCCAGACCTTGCGGACCGTTATCTCGTAGGTCGTCCGGTCGATCTCCAGGTCGACGGCCATGGCCGCGTAGCTGTACACGCCGTAGGCGTCGCCCTTGTAGGTCGCGTCGTCCCAGGCGATCTCGGCGGGCTTCTCGTACTCGACCTCCACGCGCCGCGCGGGCGCCCCGTCGCAAAGCTTGGCCGCCGCGGCGAGCAGCGCCTCGCGCGTGCGCGCGGGGGCGCCGAGGGCCGTGGTGATCTCGTCCTTCAGCGAGCGCGCCGCGCGGTGGACGAGGCCGCCGACCACCATGCAGGTGCGGCTGGCGACCGTGGGGCCGCTGTTCGGGACCGCGGCGGTGTCGGGGTTCTCGACGTCGACCCACTCCACCGGGACTCCGAGCGTGTCGGCCGCGATCTGCGCGAACATCGTGTTCGTTCCCTGGCCGATCTCGGTCGAGCCCGCGAGCACGCGCAGCCCGCCCTCTCGCGTCAGCGAGACCGCGGCGCGGCTCTTGAGGTAGACCTCGCCGCTGCCGGTGAAGCCGGCGCCGTGGTGGCACACCGCGAGGCCGATGCCCCGCCAGGTGGGCTTGGCCTGAGCGTTCCAGCGCTCGTATTCCGCGCGCTTTTTCTCGTAGCCGCTTTTCTTGACGCAGCGCTCGAGCACCTCGGAGGCGCCGACGCTCTCCGACAGAATCTGGCCGGTCGCGGTGACCGCGCCTTCCTTGAAGATATTCTTGCGGCGCAAGGCCAGCGAGTCGGCGCCGAGGGCCCGCGCGATCTTCTCCCAGTGCAGCTCGGCCGCGAACAGGGTCTGCGGCGCGCCGAAGCCGCGGAAGGCGCCGTTCGGAGGGGTGTTCGTCGCGACCACCTTGGAGCGCACGCGGACGTGGGGGCACTCGTACGGCCCCGTCGCGTGCAAGGTGCCGCGCGAGAGGACGACCGGCGACAAGGTCATGTACGCCCCGCCGTCCATCACGACCTCGACGTCCTGGGCGAGGAGGCGCCCGTCCTTGGAGAGCGCGGTGCGGTGCTTGACGATCGCCGGATGGCGCTTGGTCGTCGCGGCCATGTCCTCGAGGCGGTCGTAGATCAGCTTGACCGGCCGGCCGGCCTTCAGCGCGAGCAGGGCCGCGTGGCCGGCGATCATGTTCGGGTATTCCTCCTTGCCCCCGAAGCCGCCCCCGGTCGTGGTCTGGATCACGCGCACCTGGGCGTCGTCCTTCTTGAACGCGTGCTTCAGCGCCTTGTGCACGTAGTACGGGCATTGCATCGAGCCCATGACCACGATCGTCCCGTCGTCCTCGACGTAGGCCGCGACGCCGTTGTTCTCGATGTAGGCCTGCTCCTGGTGAGGCACGCGGTACTCGCCCTCGACGACCACGTCCGCCGCCGCGAAGCCGGCCGAGAGGTCGCCCTTCTCGATCAGAAAGCTCTTGAAGACGTTGTCGGATCCGTAAACCGCCGCTTTCCGCGCGAGCGCGTCCTCGATCGTCAACGCGGCCGGCCGCTCCTCGTACTCGACGCGGACATGCTTGAGCGCCTCATAGGCGGTCGCGCGGTCGGGATGCGCGACCAAAAGGATCGGCTCCATCGGGTGCTTGATCTCGCGGCGGGCCAGCAAAGGCTGGTCGAGGGCGATCAGCGCCACCTCGTTGACCGGCACGTCGTCGGCGGTCGCGACGACGCACTCCTTCCACGGGAAGGCGGGGTCGAAAACGATGGACTTTATGAGCCCGTTCGGGATCGTCGAGCGCAGCGTCGCCCCGTGCAGGCAGCCGGGGATGTCGTAGTCGTCGATGTAGCGCGCGAGGCCGGAGACCTTCTCGGGCCCCTCGCTGCGGCGGACGCTTTTCCCGACGGCAGGCATCGCCCGCATTTTACGTTTTCCGACCCGCCGTTGGGAACCTTTTGCTTGGACGATTGTCGTACATGCATGCTCGTTGGAGGCTTCCCATGGCAAATCGTCGCTCCCTGAAGTTCAACGTCGTTTGGGCCATCGTCGTCGCGGCAGTGATGAACGCGGGCCAGGCCCGCTCGCAGCAGCTCATCGCCTGGCCCATCGGCCAGCCGAGTCCGCTGCGCTTCATCCTGCCGGGCATGCCGGTCCACCCTTTGCCGCGGCCTTTCCCGCGGCCGCCGGCTCCGCAGCCGGAGACGCCGATCACGTTGTCGGACTATCAAGTGGAGGGTTCCATCGACGACCAGGCGGCCGACCTGACCTACCGCATCGTCTTTCATAATCCGACCGCGAGCCGCGCCGAGGGCGTGCTCATCGTCCCGATCCCCGCCGACACCGCGCTCTCGAACTTCTCGATGACCGTCGGAGGCAAGACGATGAAGGGAGAGCTGCTGGAGGCCGGCCAGGCCGCCACGATTTATGAGGACATCGTCCGGCAGCTTAGGGACCCCGGCCTTCTCGAGCTGGTCGGCGAACGAATGCTGCGCGCGCGCGTCTTCCCGATCGAGCCGAACTCGGACGTCGAGGTGCGGCTCCAGCTCGCGCAAACGCTCCATAAGAGCGGCGAGCTGACGAGCCTGACGGTCCCGCTGAAATCCGCGCGCATGACCCAGGGCGCCTCCGGCCGCGGCTCCATCCGGCTGACTTTGTCCGCCAGCCAGCCCCTCCGCGCGCTCTACTCGCCCAATCCCGCGGTCGCCATCACGAAGGACGGCGACGCCAAGGCGCGAATCGTCTATGAGCCGGCCTCGGCGGCCGCCGCGGAAGACCTCAACCTCTACTACTCCGTCGCCCGGGACCCGCTTTCGGCGAGCCTCCTGACGTTCAAGGAGGAAGGCGAGGACGGCTACTTCATGCTGTCGCTGTCTCCCCGCGCGCGTGTCGACGAGAAGTCGGTCGCGCCGAAGGACGTCGTTTTCGTCGTCGACCGCTCGGGCTCGATGCAGGAGGACGGCAAGATCGATCAGGCCAAAGGAGCCCTGGCCTACTGCCTCAAGCGGCTCGGGGCGCGGGATCGTTTCGCCGTCGTGGATTTCGCCACCGACGCGAGCTCGTTCGAGAGCCGTCTCGTTCCCGCGACTCCCGGCAACGTGTCCCGCGCCCTGCGCTACGTCGAACGCATCGAGGCGTCCGGCGGGACCAACGTCGAGGCCGGTCTCGACGAAGGGCTCAAGATGCTGCGCCGCGACGAGGGCCGCGTGCCTTTGGTCTTTTTCATTACCGACGGCGTGCCCACCGTGGGGCGGACCGACGTCGGTTCCTTGCTCGCGAGCGCCCGACAGGCGAACGCGTCGCTAGGGGCCCGCGTCTTCACCTTCGGCGTGGGCGCGGACGTCAACACCTTGCTCCTCGACAAGCTCGCCGAGGAGAACCGGGGCGCTCACGACTACGTGGCCCGCGGCGAGGACATCGAGAATAAGGTCTCGACGGCTTACCAGAAGATCGCCAAGCCGGCTCTGACCGACGTGACGGTCGAGTGGAGGAACGTGGACGCGGTCCAGGTATATCCGCGTCCTGTCACCGACCTTTTTTACGGGACCGAGTTGACCCTGATGGGCCGCTTCAAGGGCCGCGGTACCGGGAGTCTGATCGTCGCCGGCCGTTCGGGCGGCAGGCTCGCGCGCTTCGAGTTCCCGGTCGCGTTTCCCGAGAGCGCCGCGCGCGCCTCCTTCTTGCCGCGGCTATGGGCCAACATGAAGGTCGCCCACGAGCTCGACGCGATCCGGCTCTCGGGCGGCGCCGCCCCGCCCGAGGTCGTCGATGAGATCGTGCGGCTCGCCAAGCGTTACGGCATCGTCACGCCCTACACTTCCTACCTGATCACGGAGGAGGGCATGGATCTGCGCAACGCCCACGGCGCCGCGGTGCGCTCCTTCCGACAGATGGCCTCCGAGGCCCGGAACTCGGGCTTCGGAGGCGGCGCGCCCGCCGCCGCGAGGG
Source organism: uncultured Elusimicrobia bacterium (assembly GCA_964566245.1). GTDB lineage: Bacteria > Elusimicrobiota > Elusimicrobia > CAZMIB01 > CAZMIB01 > CAZMIB01. The sequence continues at coordinate 8,135 of CAZMIB010000092.1, forward strand.
CGCAGGGCGCATCGAGCTTCCTCAGCGCGATGCGGGTTCCCGCCATGGCGATGTCGGCGCCCGCGGCGGCGTCGGCGGAGACGGCGGCGCGCGCGGAAGCGAAGGCCAGGAACGAGAACGTCGCCGAGACGCTCACTCTGGCCGGCAAGACCTTCTACCGCCGGGGCTCTTCTTGGATCGACGGCGAGTACGAGTTGGCCGAGAAGGACGCCTTGCCGCTGACCACGGTCGCGTACCTGAGTCCCGATTATTTCGCGCTGATCGCCGCTCATCCGGGAATCAGCCGGTATTTCGCGGTCGGTTCGGAAATGATCGTGGTCTTCAACCGGAAAGCCTATAAGGTCGTTCCTGCCATCTGAAGGACCCGCCGTCGTACACCCGCTCCGGCGTCTCCCCGCGCCGGAGCGGGCTCTTTTCCGTCCGGCGAAAGAGTAAAAGATTCAAAGTATGACACCTTGGGGCCTTGGGGGTGTCTACGGCTGTACCGCTATGAAATGCTGATTCGGAGGGGCGTCTTCCGGCAAGTCCTCGCGCGGCAGCTCGCGGCCCGAGTTCAGCAGCAGCTGCTGGACCCGCCGGCTGGCCACTACGGGGTTGATCACGCCCAGGTCGTAGGCGTTCGGCATCATCGTGAACAGCCGCATCGGATCGTTTCGTCCTTCCTCCACGGACCGCGATTGGGCCAGCGGCAGGAGTTGGGCCAATCGCGCGCTGACCGCGGGGGCCGCGAACGAGGTGCCGTAGTTCGGGATGTAGCGCCCCTGATAATCCCCCGCGTCGGGCGCGGCGACGAGAGAAGAGCCGGGCGCCAGGACGACCAGCCCTTTCCGGCCGCCGTAGCGGCTGTAGCCCGCCATCCGGTCCCGCTCATCGAGGGCCCCGACCGCCATGACTCCTGGAAACCGGGCGGGGGCGGCGAGGCCTTCGGCGGCGGCGGCGCGCTGGTCGTTGCCGGCGGCGCCGACGAAGAGCACGCCGCGATCCGCGTACGTCGGCAGCGCCGAGAACTGCCGGAGGTCCGCGTTCGCGGCTTGAAAGCTCATGTTGACGATATGATTGCCGTCCGCGACCGCCTTGTCGATCGCCGACGCGTAAGGCGCGCCCATGAGTTGGCGCCCCTGTCCGACCTGGTAGGATCGGATCTCTCCGTCGGGCGCCAAGGCGTGGAGCACGCTCGCCACGGCCGTGCCGTGGACGCCCTCGCCGTTCCCGCCCACGAGGCTGGCGCGACTCTTGACCGCCCCGTCCAAGTCGGGATGATGGCCGACGCCGTTGTCGATCACCGCGATCTTCACGCCCTCGCCGGTCAAACCTTTCTTCCAAAGATCGTCCGCGCCCATGCGCCAGATCATGTCGCCCATCGGCAAGGATTTGACCAATGCCTCCTGCTGCGCGGGGGTCAGCCGGCCGTCGCGTATTTGGTGCGCGGCCAGGACGTACGGATCGCGCGGGTCGCGGGGGAGCGGCACATCGGCCCGGTCCAGTCCCGCCCCCGGCCGCGGCGCGGTCTCGTCGGAGGGCGGCGGCAGCGGAAGCGGATGGCGCGACGACGCGGCCGGCAGAGTCGAGGCGGAGCCGGCGCTACGGGGGTCTTGGCGCGCGGGGCGAGACCCCGCGTTCCCGCCGGCGCGAAGCGCTTGCAGCCGGGCGTCGAGCGACGCCGACTGCGCCTCCAGGCCCGCCGCGGATCGGTCCATGTCCCCCGCGAATTGACGCAGCTTCATCCAGTCGTTTCTCGAACCGGACGCATTGGGATCCGCGAGAGCGGCGTCGATATCCTGCTTGATATCACCGAGCTCGCCGCGGACGGAGCGCAGCTCCTCGCGTGCCTTGCCGAGGTCCATGACGTCGGGCGCCTCGGAACGGCCTTGGCCTTTGGCCGCCGGGGCCAAATTCCAAGCGTGACTTTCCGCGGATTGAATCCAGGTTTGGGCGTCCTGAAGTCGCGGCGGATAGCTCTTCACCGTCCGATTCAGATCCGAGAGCCTGCGGCCGGTTTCCGCCGGATCTTGGACGGACTCATCTCCGGCCGCCGGCGCGCAGAGCCGGAGGACGAGATAAGCGGCGAGCAGCGCGCGCATGATCGATAGCATGGTCCCGGCGCGTTAAAGCGGAGGGAAGAAAAATTAAGTCTTGAGTAATCCTTCGCGCCGTGAGCCGAGATATGGGTCCTTTGCTCATTAGGGGAAAGGACCTTTGGCCCATGAGGGTTTCGGGGGTTCGTTTGTAGAAGGAACCATGAACCATCGAGCCAAGCGTTTCCTCGCGGCGTCCCTATCCCTTGCGTTGACGGCCGGTGTTCCGGGATTGCCGTTCTACGAGGCCTTGGCTCAGACCACGAAGGCGGGAAACGCCTCCGCCGCCGCGACCGCGGCCGCGATTTCCGTTCCCGGCGTCTCCGCGGCGCTGCCGTCGGTCCCGTCCATCCCCGCCGTCTCGCTGCGGTCCGTAGCTCCTGGTGCCCTCGCCCCCGTTGGGGGTGTCGACTTAGCTGCCGTTATGCCAGGTCGTTCGGAGACGGGCTCGAAGGGCCCCGCGGGTGTGGGTGAGTGGGGCGTTCGATCAAGGGCCCTCACCCCGGCCCTCTCCCGCTCGCGGGAGAGGGAGACCTTGGGAAGCTTCAAGACGAGCTGGCGTCCAATCGAAGGCCAGGTCGCGTCGCTGGGTTCCGGCAGCGCCGCGGGGGCGTTCGGCCTCGGGCGGAAGATCGAGGCGTTCATGACCCGGCTGCGCGGCTCGGCGGCGTTCTCGATGCTGCCGTCGTCCGTGCGCGGGCTCGGGGACTTGCGCGCGTCGATCGGCGAGACGCCGTCCGTTTTCGGGAACGGCGACGGACGGCCGTCGGCCCCGCCCGCTCCGTCCCGGCCGGAAGTTTCCGCTCCGGCGGCGTCGGCCGCGCCCATCGATCCCAAGCTCGACCGCGCCTATCGCGCGAGCAAGCTCGTCCTCAACGCGATGACGGCCGGGGTCGCGGGGGCGATGCTCGGCCTGACCGCGGTCAGCGCGTACGGCGTCCTGTTGCACTCGGGCTGGGCCGGCTTCCAGGGGACCGCGTGGTGGGTCGGGATGGCCTTCGCGTTCCCGATGATCGGCGAGGTGGCCCGGCGGTTCCGCCCGGCGTCGGGCGAGGGTTTGCCGCACCTCGACGCGACGAAGCATCCGGAGCTTTACCGCATGGTCGCCGACCTGGCGCGGCGCGCGGGTCTGGCCATGCCGGAGCTGCTGTTCTGGGACATGAAGGCTCCCAACGCCGCGGCGACCGGCATCGAGAGCCCGATCGTCGTCACGAAGACCTACGTCATTTTCACCGCGGGCATTCTGCGCATCCTCAAGCCGGAGGAGTTGACCGGGGTCATCGGCCACGAGCTCTCTCATATCCGGCATCACGACATCCTGATCCTCGGCTTCAGGGGCCTCCTCGGGATGGCGTTCATGATGAACGTCTTCGGGATGGCGGCGCCGTGGCCGATCATGCTCTCGATGCTGGTCGGCATGGAGCTGCTCTCGCAGCTCATCGTCCGGTTGAGGGAGTCGCTGGCCGATCAAGGCGGAGCCTGGCTGACCGGGCGGCCGGGTTCGCTGGCCTCGGGCCTCATGAGGCTCGACCTTTGGGTGCGTATGGTCGCGGGGCGGAACACCGCGCCGGTCGGCGCCTTCTCCTTGGAGGATGTGACCACCGACCATCCGCCGGTGCTCCGCCGCGCCGAGGCGATGCGGCGCTTGGAGGAGGCCGCGCCGGCCGGGCGGCGGACCTTGCTTGGCACGCGCCAGGCGTGGATGGGCTCGATCGAGGGGGCGCTTTCCCTCCTCGGCGGGCCGCTGATGATGGTGCTGTTCGTCAAGCTGAGCTTCTTCAAGGCGTTTGTGCTCTACTCGGCGCTTTCCAGAGCGATCGGGGCCGTCAGGTCGGAGTTGGCCCGCCGCGCGAACGCGGTGGACATGGTCGCCGACCGCCTGGGCGCCTACCTGCAGCATCCCGATCCGGCGGTGCGCGGCTGGGCCGCCGCGGGACTGCGGAAGATCGCGCCTCAGGCGCTCAATGCCCGGCTGATCGACGGCGCGGCCGCGGCCGTGGGGGCGGCCGTCGGCGCCGAGAGGGACGCGGAGATCGCGGCGCGCCTTAAGCGCGCGCGCTGGATGCTGACGTTGAGGCGGGCCCGTCTCCTGCGCCGGTCTCGCAAGGACGGATCCGAGCAGGAGGAGCGCTTCGAAAAAGCGATCCAGGTAGCCCGCGACGAGGACCGCGTCTCCGACGACCTCGTGTCGCCGGCGCTGGTGCTCGCGATGCTGGCGCGGGCCGTGCGGGACGACCGCGCCGCTTCCGCGGCGGGCTCGACGTTCCGTGCGAGGTTCGCGCGGGTGGTGCGGACCTTCTTGGCGCGGTGGGGCTTCTGGACCGGGGAGCCCGAGGCATTGGCCTCCTTGGCGGGACCCTCGACCCTCGAGACCCTCCGCGGGTTGAAGATGAAGATCGTCAGGCCCGGTCAGGACGACCCGCCCTTCCTGTCGCCCGATCTCCGCGGAACGGAGGATGAGGATGCCGGCGGAAAGGAGGTCTTCTTCAGGCTGTCCGGCGACGGGACGCTGTACGTCGCGAGCCCGTTTTGGAACCTTCTTTCCCGGCAGGCGCGCGCGGGGCTGTTGTACCGCGCGGCGGCCGAGCTGCGCGCGCGGCGCGCCTTCGCCGCGCGCGGCCG
>CAZMIB010000093.1:0-12689 GCA_964566245.1 uncultured Elusimicrobia bacterium
CCGGGCGCTTCCGCAGCGCGAGCATCATGCTGCCCATCAGCTTGTCGCGGTCGAAATCGGTGCGGCTGCCGTCCTTCTTCACGAGGCGCGGCATCTTCAGGTCGACCCGCTCGTAGGTGGTGAAGCGCTTCTGGCAGGAGGCGCACTTGCGGCGCCGCCGCGTGGTGTTCGCCTCGTGGTTCGCCCGCGTGTCCATCACCTGGGTTTCCCCGGAGCCCCAAACGCGCCCTCGGCGTCCGCCGCGACGAGCACGGCGTAGCCCTCCTCCTCCAGGCCGCGCCGGGCGATCCCGCGCACCGCCGGCTCATCCTCGACGAGGAGGACCGTCTCCGAGCGGCTGGAAGGCCGGGCCGCTCCCTCGGGAGCCGGGGCCGGCGCGGGACCGGCCTCGGCCTGCGGGAACCGCACGACGAAGGTGGTTCCCCGCGCGGGCCGGCTCAGCACCTCGATGGAGCCGCCGCTTTGAAGGACGATGCCGTACACCGTCGACAGCCCCAGGCCGGTCCCCTTCCCGGGGCCCTTGGTCGTGAAGAACGGCTCGAAGATGCGCTCCTTGGTCTCGTCGTCCATGCCGACGCCGCTGTCGCTGAAGGTCATCGAGACCCGGCCGGGCGACGCGCCGTCGGGAGCCAGATTCGACGTCGCGATCGCCAGCCGCCCTCCCTTGGGCATCGCGTCCCGGGCGTTGACGACGAGGTTCATCACGACCTGCTGCATCTGCCCCAGGTCCGCCTTGACCGGGTGCAGCTCCGGATCGAGGCGCATCGACAGCTCGATGTCCTCGCCGATCATGCGCCTCAGCATCCCCGCCATCCCCGTGATCACCGCGTTGAGGTCGAGCGCGACGGGGTTGAACGCCTGCTGGCGGCTGAAAGCCAGGAGCTGGCGCGTTAGGAAGGTCGCGCTCTCGGAGGCCTTGATGATCTCGTCCAAATCCTTGCGCAGCGGATCGTCCGGGCCCAGCTTGCGGCGCATGAAGGCGCCGCAGCCGAGGATCGTCGTCAGGATATTGTTGAAGTCGTGAGCCACGCCCCCGGCCAGCCGCCCGATGGCCTCCAGCTTTTGGGAGCGCCGGACCTCCTCCGCCAACCTCAAGCGCTCCTTGCGCTCGCGCGCCTCGCGCAGCGCCCGGGCGATGGCGGGCGCCAGGCGCTTGATCGAGCTCGACTTGAGGACGTAGTCCGTCGCGCCCTCGCGAAGGCTTTGAATCGCCGCGTCCTCTCCGATCGTCCCCGAGACGAAGATGAACGGGACCTCGGGAACCTCCCGCCGGGCGATCGCCAGGGCCGCTCGGCCGTCGAAGGTGGGCATCGAGAAGTCGGAGATGATGACGTCGAAGTTGCCGCGCTTGAGCGCGTCGCGGAACTGCTGCTCGGTCTCGACGCGGAGGGAAAGGCACCGCAAACCCGCGGACTCGAGCTCCCAGGCGGCAAGCTCGGCGTCGCTCTCGCTGTCCTCGACGAAAATGACGCGGATCGGTTCGCTCATCGGCCCCGCCCGAGCGGCGGGCGGACCTCTAGAGTTTACACGACGTCGCGGGAATTATCAATAGTTTTGCGAACCTAGTTTTGCGAACCTATGGCGGCCCGCGAGGAAGCCGCCCCGCGGGGCCTACGGGACGTCGGGCGGGGGCTGGGGCAACGTCTCCAAACCGCGGCGGACGGTCTCGTCGGCCTCCTCGTGGAGGTAGGTCCGGGACGCCTTCTCGACCGCGGTCGCGGCGAGCCCGGAGGCGAGGGCGGCCGCCGCGGCCTTGGGCCTGACGCCGCTCTGCGCGATCGTCTGCGCCGTCTTGTCCCAGACCGTCCGGCCGTCGGCGTCCGTCATGCGGAGCCTCAGCCTGACCTGCCGCTTGAAGTAGACGCCGGCGTTGACCGTCTTGAACTCCTCGACGGTCCCGTACAGCAGGCGGTCGGCGCCGAGCGCGGCGGCCAGCTCCTTAGGCGTCCGCAGGCCGAGCTGGCCGCCCTCGCGGACGCCGAGCTCGCGCAGCTTGCCGTCCACGTCCGTCGCCGGCGCCAGGTTGTAGCCGCGGCGGGTCAGCGCCTCGGAGACCTTCAGGCGCAGGTAGTCGTGGGCGGAGAGATCGACGCTGTCGTTCGCGAACGGCAGCACCGCCAAGCGCGCGAGATAGAACGGGGACGGCGCCGCGCCGGAGGCGGAAGCGGCGGCCGGAGGAGGCGCCATCAAGCGCCCGAGCTCCTGCGCGATCCTGTCGAGCTCGCGGCGCCGTCCTCCCTCGCTGCGCGCGCGCGCCGCGCCGTACTCGCGGCGGGAGTCGTCGTAGCGCCCAGCGAGCTCGTAGGCGACCCCGAGATCGAAATGCGCCTCGGCCTCCTCGGGATGGGCGGCGGCCCGGTCCTTCCAAACCCGGACGGCTCCGTCCCAATCCCCTCCCTTCGCAAGCTTGACGCCCGCGGAGACGTCGCTCCCTCCTCCCCAAAGCGTCCGTTCGCGCGTCAGCTCGTGCGGCAGGAGATCCGAGCGCAGCGGGTCCAGGAAGCGCGCGGCCTCGTCGTCCAGACGCGGCTTGAGGTAAGCCTCGAGGTCGCCGGCTTTCTTCTCCAGCTCCTCGGTCCGGGGCTCCGCGTACGACGCCTCGGCCAGCAAGGTGTGCTCGGGCTCGGCGTAGAAGCGCCAGCTCACGCGATGCCGCAAAGTGAGCCGATACTTCGACTGCTCCTTCTCCCCGTCACGCGTCTTGATCTTCTCCTTCAGCTCCTCCTGGTCGACCGAGACGTCGGACGGCTGCAGCCACAGGCTTCCGCTCGGGGAGAAGTCCTCCAGCCACGCCGGAGGCGCGGAGCCGTAGACGACCTGGTAGGCGACGATCCGGCTGGCCGGCCCGCGGAAGGCCCGCGCCGTCCGCCTCGCCAGCTCGTCAAGCTCGAGGCGGCTCATAGGCCGGCTCAGGCTCCGGTTGTCTTTCGACGAGAAGGCCCCCAGCACGTCGAGGGCCTTCGCCAGACCGCTCTTGCCGGCGTCGTCGGCGGGCGGAACCTGGAGGAAAAGATAAACCCGCGCGGCCCTTCCGGCCTGCGCCGGTCCGAGCCTCTCGGGGGCGACGTAATGCCTCACCGAGACCGTGGCCGCGCAGCCGGCGAGCGCCAATATCGCGAGCGGCAGTATCGAACGGGATATCATCGGAACAACCCCTTGAGAAGCTCCTTGCCCTTTTCCTCGAGCTGCTGCTGGAGCTGCTCCTTGGCCTTCTCCGTCGCCTGATGGACGACCTTGGAGAGATCGGGAGCGACAGAGGGGCTCGCGAACGGGCCTTTGACGAGCAGGTCGATCGAGGCGCCTCCGACCTTCGTGTTGGTCCTCAGGTTCACCGTCTCGCCGGGCAGGTCGACCTCGCCGCGCGTCTCGACGTACAGGTCCGGCGAGTCCATCAGGAACGGCTGCATCGTCATCAGGCCCTTGCGGAAGGCGTAGTCGCCGACGACCTTCGTGAACGGCAGGTCGTTGATGGACGGCAGCCTCACGCCGGGGATGTTCGCGCTCCGGGCCTTCTCGATCGCAAGCAGCGGGAAGAGGAGCGCCTTCATCGTCTTGCGCTGCTCGAGCAGCGCGAGCAGGTTCGAGGCCTTGCCCTCGCCGAGCGAGAACGAGGCCTTCCCGTCCAGAAGCTTGAGCTCGGGCGTCACGCCGGAAAGGTCCCAGCTCAGGTCCGCCTTCGACGCTTGGAAGTTCGGGTGAGCGACGCGGCCGATCGAGAAGCGTCCCGACGTCCTCAGGACCGGGCCGTTATAAGGGGCCGGCTTGGCCTTCGGGCCGGCCGGCGCCGGAGCCGCGGGCGGGACCAAGACCGACAAGGCGCCCGCGTCGAGGACCGAGAGGCTGCCTTGGACCTCGACGACCGGAGCCTTCGCATTGCGCGCGGACAGCTTGAGCTTCAGGTCGCCGCCGTTGACGCGGCCCGCGAGGGCCGGCAGGTCGACCGAGTCCTCGGTGAAACGGATCGAGCCCGTGAAGCCCTCCAGGCGCTGCTTCATGTACGCGGCGCCCGCGCCGTCGAAATCGATCGTCCCCTGCGCGCGCGGCCGCGAGGGGGTCCCGGAGAGCTGGGCCTTCAAACTCGCCCGTCCCTGCACGGCCAGCCCCTTCGCGGCGTCGGCCAGCTCGGCCAGGGGCGCCAAGGCGAAGCGATCCGTCTCCACCGCCAGAGAGAAGGAGGGCTCCTTGCCGGCCAAGCCCTCGACGCGTCCGCGCGTCCTGGCGACCATGCCGGCCAGGCTCAGCTCGGAGGATTGGATGTCGACGGCCCCGCGCGCGTAGGCGGCCTGAAGCTTGGCTTTCGTCTCGGGCAGCCTGAACCCGAACAACGGGCTGGGCTTGCCGGCCGCGCCCGGGACGAGGGCCTGCAAGGTCTCGGAGCTCATGGCTCCGAGGGTCGCCTCCGCCGACAGCTCGCCGGACGGGGCGCCCACGGTCCCGGCCGCCCTCGCCTTGAACGAGGCCGCGCCGTCCAGGCCCTTCACGCGGCCCAGCGGATGCATCGCCGCGACGGGGCCCAGCTCGGCGGCACCGCCGACCGAGAGCTCGATCGGCATGTCCTTCGCGAACAGGTTCGCGACGCGCAGGCGGCCCTTGGCGTCCAACCCGCGCGTGCTCCACTCGAAGCTCGAGACGTCCAGCGTCGGCGAGGAGAAGACGAGCTTGAACGCGAGGCTGGACTCCGGAATCCGCAGCCCGTCCGGGACCGGGGCTCCGGCCGCGCGCCCGAGCTTCTCCGAGTCGAGCGCCGCGATCTTCAGCGAGCCCTCGACCTCGTTCGTCACCGCGCCGGTAAAGCCGACCTGGCCCGAGACCGCGATTCCCTTGACGTCGGCGTCCAGCTTGGGGAAGCTGCCGCTCACCTTCGCGAGGTCCAGGTTCGCCAGGTCGACCGTCCCCTCGGCGCGGACCAGGGCTTCGTAGGACGACGGGCCCGATTGATAGCCCAGGCGGGCCTTCGCCTTAACAGGAAACACGCCCGAAAGCCGGACGTTCTTGATCGAGGCGTCCAGGTCCCCGACCGTGGACTTGGCGCGCGCGATCCGGTCCTCGTAGACCAGCCCCCCGGTCACGCGCACCGAGTCGATCAGCAGCGCCACCGGCAGCGCGGCCGCCGGCCCCGGCGAGGCGGAGGAGGACGCGGCGCCTCCCGAGGCGCCCATCAAGTCCTGAAAGTTATAGCGCCCGTCGCGCTCCAGCACGATATGCGCCCGCAGCCCGTCCAACCGCAGCTCGCGTATCACGGCCCGCTTCCTTAATAGAGGCCACAGCTCGAAACGCAGCGTGAAGGCGTCCGCTTTCACGAACTCGCCGGCCGAGAAATCAGGCTTTTCGGAGAGGCGCATCGACGACAGCGTCAATCCCGACATCAGGCCCAGGCTGACGTCGCCGACCTCGAGCTTGCGGTGCAGGGCCTTTTCGCCCTCGGCGATCACCAGCGCGCGCAGCTTGGCCGGCGGGAACGCTATGCGGAGAGCCACCGCCGCGCCCGCGACAAGAACGACGCCGACCACGACCAAAACCGCGACGATCTTGAAAAGTTTTCGCATGGAATAAATTGAGGAACGGAAAATATCACCCTCAATCACTCCCAGGCACCCTCTCCCTACGGGAGAGGGTGCGGGTGAGGGGTTGGCTTAATTTCTAGCAAACTTTCGCGCTCCCTCGCAGGTCCGCCCATGCTAGAATGCGCCTCCCATGAACCAACGCGCTTTGCTCCTCCTGATTTGTCTCGCGAACCCGCTTTTCGCCCAGCAGGCGCCGGTCGTGGAGCCTGTTCAAGCGTTGCCCTCGGCCGCGGCGCCGACCTTGGTCGTCCCGCCGTCCATCGCCTCGCTTTCCCCGCTGTCCGTCGCGCCGCGCCTCGCGCCCGTCCAAGCGGCTCCGGCGTTGAAGCCCGCGGCGCGGCCGGCCGAGCCCTCCATCGCGCCTCTAGAAAACCTGGCGCGGCCCGACGAGCGCCTGCGGGAGCGCCTATCCTCCGCGTTCGACGGCCTGGCTCCGCGCGCGATGCTCTCGGCGAACGAAGGCGGACCGCGCGCCGCGGGTTTCTCCGACGCGCTGATCAACGAAGCCCGCCGCCGCTTTCGCGACGCGCCGATCCTTCAAAAACACTCGATCGAGCTGGAGGGCATCCCCAGCGCCGAGGAAATGACCGAGCGCATACGCCGCGCCGCGCGCGAGAACGAGCAGCGCGAGCGGGACCTGATCGAGCTCTTCGTCCTCGCCGGCGCCCGCCGCGAGGACATCATTTTGGAGGACATCGGCGACGGCAGGCACAACATCGGCGTCATCAAGCGGGGTCGCACCGACCGCAAGCTTTACGTCGGCGGGCACCACGACAAGGTCAGCGCGGGCTGGGGCACGATCGATAACTGGACCGGCGCGACCATGGTCGTCAACCTCTACCAGGCTCTGAAGGACGTCGAGACCGAGCATACCATCGTCTTCATGGTCTTCGGCCGCGAGGAGGAGGGCTTGGTGGGCTCGCGCCGGCACGTGGAGCGCCAATCGCGCGAGGAACTCGGCAAGATCGACGCGATGCTGAACAACGACACCCTCGGCGTCAACGGCAACTACGGCTGGGAGAACAATTCCGACGCGCCGGTGCTCGACGCCTTCAGCGCCGAGTCCTCGGCCTCGGGGATACCCTTCGAGCGCGTCAGCTTCTCCGGCGGCGACGCCGACTCAAGCTCGTTCCGCCGCCGTCGTGTCCCGGCCACGACGATCTTCGGCGCCTCGCCCGACATCATCTTCGACATCATCCACTCCGAGAACGACAACTTCGGCCAGTTCCAGCTGGAGCACTACAAGAACAGCTACTTCCTCGAGAAGCGCGTCATCGAGCGCCTCGACAAGCTCGCCGGCCGCCCCGGCGCGGCCTCGACCGCCTCCGAGCCCCTGGCTCCCCTCCCCCACATGACCCCGTGGTGGCTGGCGCATCCGCCGCTGCCGTCGCGCTGAAGCGCGCGGGCCCGCGCGGCAATAAATTCCTAACCGGGGGCCGCCATACTATGCGGCATGCGACCCCTCGGCCTGCTCGCGGTTCTCGTCGCCTTAAGCTCCGGCTCGTCCGCCTTCGCCTCGACCACGCGCCTGCTCAGCCTGGGCCTCGATAACTGGCAGGTTCAGGACGACGCCAACCTGTGGTTCAATCCCGCGTTGCTGCCCGCGTCGAAGGATCTCGCCGAGTTCGAGATCGGGGCCCAGGGCTCGTCGGGGGGCGGCCTCACCGCGGGCTCGCAGTGGGGCGGGCTTCACAAGACGATCCGCGGCTCGACGGTGGCGCTCTATCTGCGCCGGCCCTACGCGACCAATGATTTCAGCGCGACGGCTTCTCCGCTGCTCGTCCCCGGCCTGGGCGGCTTCATCAGCGCGGCCAACGTCGTCGGCGTCTCCGGTTTAAGCACGAGCGGGTTCGGGGCGACCGGCCCCTTCGGGGGCTCGGCGAACACTCTGGGCATCACCGGGGCGCCGACGCTGACCCAGACCGTCGCGGTGCCGGCGAACTACTTCGACGCCTTCTGGGCGCGGCCCTACGAGACCTGGACGCTCGGCGGGCACGTCAATTACGCGCGCAACGCGCCGGGCGAGATAAGCGAGAGCCTCTACGACAGCGGCGGCTCCGCCGCGACGCCGGGGACCATCTCGCGCGACCGGAGCTCCAGCGAATGGAACGCCGTGTTCGGCGGAAACCGCGTTCTCGACAAGGAGGCCGGAACCGTCCTCGACGTCGTCGCCGCGGTCTCCCGCCCGTCGTTCTCGACGACCTACGAGGCCCTCAGGACCAACGGGGCGTTCGCGCGCGGAAACATCGGCTCGAGCGGCGCCCTCGGCGCCAGCCTCGCCGCGCGCTGGTCGACCAAGATCGACGGCGACACTTTGGCGCTGACCGGGTTGGCCGCCTCGCAGAACGTCTCGGGAACGGCCGACCGCACCGAGGCCGGCGCCTCGGGCTCTCCGTTGACCACCAATCAGAGCGCGAGCTACGACAACACGCGCAAAAGCCTTCTGGCGGACGGCACCTGGAGCCATCCCTTCGGGACAAGCCTGCTGATAGCCTCGCTGGGCGTCCAGCTAGAAAAGACGCGCCAATCGTGGTCTTTTACCGACGCCCTCTCGGCGGCGAACGCCGAGGATGATTTCGTCGAGCAGACCAATCTCATCTTCCCGCTGAGGGTCGCGGCGGAGCTTAAACCGTTCTCGCGCCTCGTCCTGCGCGCGGGCATTCAAAAGAACGTCTTGGCGAGCACGAAAAAGGTGATCTCCAACTCGCACGCCGGGGCGGCCGCGAACGTGACCGAGACGCACACCGCGATCGCGGAGGCGGCGGGCACCGCGAACGGCGTCGGGCTTTCGCTGGGAGCGGGGATATGGATCACCCGATCGCTGCTGCTGGACGCGGTGGTCAGGCAAACCTTGCTGTTCGACAGCCCCAACGTGGTCGGCGGGACGACCCCCGGACTGTTCGCCCAGTCGACGCTGAGCTACGCGTTCGGCTCGCCGAGCGCGCCGACCTCCGAGGAACCGGAGCCCGAGGCCAAGCCTCGCGTCCGCCGGCGCGCGTCCTGACGGCCGCTTCGGCGAGGGTCAGCTCTTGGCGGGAACGGGCTCGGCCTGGGGCAGAAGCTCGACGATACGTCGCTCAAGATCGGCCGCGGTTTCGGGGCTGTAGGTGCCGCCGGGGTGGACCCAGCGGATGATCCCGTCGGGCCCGATCAGGAAGGAGACGGTAGTGAACGCGCGTTCCTCTCCCCACCCGTAACGCCGCAACGCCTTCCACTTGGGGTCGATGGCCACCGGAAAGCGGAAGCCGAGTATCTCCGCGGCCTCGCGTATGCCTTGCGCGTCGACCGAGCGAGGCGGCTTGGGGTGGTACATGCCTATCACGACCAAACCTCTCTGGCCGTAGGTTTCGTGCAGGCGGTTCAGCACCGGGGCCGCGTCGACGCAGTACAGGCAGCCGTCCGTCCACCACCGCACCAGCACGACCTGCCCGCGCAAGTCCTTCGGCCTCGGCCTCTGCTTCGAGTCGATCCAGGTCAGTCGTCCCCAATCCGGCGCCGGGCGTCCGACCATCTCCTGGCCCTCCCCGGGCGAGGGAAGCCGGGCCGGGGGATTGAGCCCGTCGATATCCTGGGCCCAAAGGAACGGCGCGAGAACGGCGAGCAAGAGGGCGGTCATGACAGATCTCCCAGCCGGACGCCTCTTAGGACGCGCGGAACATCCGCGGGCCTGAAGACGCCGGCGCCGAGCACCATCGCGCTGGCGGTCGCGACCGACGTCGCGAACGCCAGGCTCCGTTCGGGCGGCAGGCCCCTCAGGCGGGCGTGCGCGAGCCCCGCGAGGAAGGTGTCGCCGCAGCCGATAGGCGTGAGGCTGCGTATCCGCGGCGGAACGGCCATCATGAAGCGTCCGCCCATGTAGCCGGCCGCGCCGCGCGGGCCGAGAGTGATGATCGCCTCGCCCCCGCCGCGGCCCCCCCGGCGCTCCCACGCCCGCCTGGAGCCCGCGGACCCGTCGAGCTTCAAGCCCAGCGACGAGGCCTCGTCGAGATTCAACTTCGCGAGGTCGGGCTCGGCCGCGACCGCGAGCGGAAGGGCCGCCTCGCTGGTATCGAGCAGCACCGGTTTGCCCGCGGCGCGCGCGGCGCGCACGAGGCGCGCGTAGGTCCCGTCGGGGCAGCCCGGGGGCAGGCTTCCGGAAAGCACCACCAGGCGCGCCCGGGCCGCGAGGCGCGAGAACTCCCGCTCGAGCTCGGCGAGCTCCGCGCGCGTCACGCGCGGGCCGGTCTCGTTGAACTCCGTCGGGCCGTCAACGCCGTCGAGCAGCGACAGGCAGGTCCGCGACTCGCCGTCGCGCAGGCGGACCCAGCGCGCCGCGAGGCCTTCCTGCCTCAGGCCGCGCGCGATGAAGTCGCCGGCGTGCCCGGCGACGAAACCCAGCACCAGCGGCCGCTCGCCGAGGCGCCGCAGGGCGCGCGCGACGTTGATTCCCTTGCCGCCCGGCAGGGCGTAGACGTGGTCGAGACGGTGGCGCCGCCGCGGCGCGACGCGCGGCACGAACGCCGTCTTGTCGACGGCGGCGTTGAGGCACAGGACGAGAATCACCGGATCATTATACAGCTTTACGGCGCCCGACGAGACTCCGTCGACGCTTTCGCGCCTCGTCACAACTTGGAGACGAAGGCTTTACGCCGGGTCCATGGGCCGGCTTCGGGAGCGCAAGTAAAATGGTTTTCGGAGTGAGGGTTGCGAAACCCCATCCTGAGACCCAATGCGAAAAACAGATCGACCGCTTCGTCAGGGAAAGGAGACGCCGAACCGCGCCGCCAAGGCGCGGTTCCTTCGTTCTGGCGAACGCGCGCGAGGAGAATGCTCATGAGCAAGAGGTTATTCGTCGGGAACCTGCCCTACGAGACGACCGATGAGGAACTACGGGACACCTTCGCCGTCTGCGGACAGGTGTCGAGCGCCCGCGTCATCCTCAGCCGGGAGACCGGAACCTCGAAGGGTTTCGGGTTCGTCGAGATGATGACGGACGAGGAAGCGCAGGCGGCGTTGCAGAAGCTCAACCGGTCGCAAGTGGGGCGCCGGGTGATCGTCGTCGAGGAGGCGAAGCCTATCGAGCGCCGGCCGTCGAACGGCCGCCCGGCCTTGCAGCGCTATCACGAGGCCGCCGAGGCGTAAGTCTTCTCCGGGAAGGGCAGCGGGCCGGGCTTTCCGCGGCGGACGGCGGACGGCGGCCCGCTGGTCCTTTGTACCAAGCCCTCGTTTTTACCCCGACGTTACGCGCGCGTTAAACGCCCTTGACGCCCGTCCCCCAGAATAGGCGAATCGGGGGATGGCATGCGCATAGAGACTTGGCACGTCTTCGCGGCGGTATTCGGCTTGATGGCGGTGGCGGGGCTCCTGTTCCGCCACCGGCTCCCATCGGCCTCGTCCGGCCCCGCGGAGGTCGAGTCGAGCGACGAGTCGCCGTCCAACGCCCCGCCCATGCAGAAATCGGTCTTCTTTAAGACGGACTACTGAGCCGTCCGCTCCTTGATCCAATCGAGGAGCTTGGCGCGGAAGGCGGGGTCGCGCAGCATCTGCACCCCGTGGCCCCCGGAGGCCTCCGCGTAGCGCGCCGCGAGCGGTGAGCGTGCCAGCTCCGCGTAGGTCGACCAGGCGTAAGGGTCGGCGCTCGATGCCCCGATGAGCGTCGGCTGACGGTCCAGCTCGCGCGCCAGCGCGACGCCGCGGTAATCGAAGCCCGGGGAAAGCAAGGCGACCCACGCGACCGGCGTCGAGGCGGCGACCTCCGAGGCGAGGTTCGCCCCGATCGACGCCCCCACCAAGGCGGCCTTTCGCGCGCCCCGGCGCCGCAGGAACGCGAGCGCCGCCTCGAGATCGCGGACGGCCCTCGGCCATTCCCCGGACGCGTCGAAGCCTTGATACCCCGTCTCCCCGCCGGGGCCCGCGCGGCTTTCGCCGTGTCCCCGCAGGTCCAGAGCCAACGTCCCGAGACCCAGCTTCCACAGCTCGGGCGCGAGCTCGTCCCATTCGTGCTTGTCGCTCGCGACGCCGTGGACGAGCACCGCGACCGCGCGCCCCGGGCGCGGGGGATGATACAGCGCCGCCAGCCGCCACCCGTCCTCGGTCCGAAAGGAAACCTTCGCGGCTCCGGCCGCGCGAGCGCCCGGCGCGGAAAGCATCCCCAGAGCGGCCAGCGTCAACCGAGCCATGAAGCGTCGCGCGCGTTGCCTCGTCATCGTTAACCCTCGGAAGAAAAAGAGCCGTCCGCCCTGGGGCGGACGGCTCCTGTCTTCTTGATCGTTTACTTCTTGGGCCCGTTGTCGTCCTTCGGCGTGGTGCCCAGCTTGCTCTTCTGCTTTCCCGCCTTGCGGTGCTTGGTCGGCGCGGTGGAATGCGTCACGTGCTTCTTGCTGACCGGCTTGCCGGTGTTGCCGGAGTTGCCGGCCGGCGCGCCGCCCTGGTTGCCGCCGGTCGGCGGGGTCCCGCCCTGGGCGAAAGCCGGGCTGACCAGCGCCGCCAGAATCATGCTCAGAACGATTTTTTTCATCTCAGACTGCCTCCTTGACCTTCTCGGTCCGGCCGTGAAGCCGAATCCGTACGTCCGTTGCTTTCAAGAGATATACGGCCTCGGCGCGATTAAGTTCCGCGGGACGCGCCCCGAAAGCGGAGAGCCGTCCGCCCGGGGGCGGACGGCTCTCGCGACTCCGGAAGTTACTTGTTCCCGCCGGCGTTGCCGGCCGGAGGGGTGGCCGGGGCGCCCTTCTTCGGGGCCTGGCGATGCTTGCGATGCTTCGCCTCGTCCGGGGTGATGTGCCGGCCGCCTTTCGTGGACTTCTTCGGGGCCGGGGTCGTCGCCGGAGGATTCCCGCCCTTGTTGTCGCCCGACGGACCGCCCTGCGCGAAGACCGGGGCGACCAACGCCGCGATGAGCATGCTGAGAACGAGCTTTTTCATCTCTACTCCCTCCCTCGTCGTCTCGGTCCGACCCGAGGCCGGATCCGTACGGCCGACGCTTCCAAAAAGTATACGACGACGGCCGGTTTAAGTTCCCTACTTCAGCACGTCGGACAGCCGCCGCAAGAGATCGCGCGTCACGTTGCCCAACAAAACGTAATGCCGCCGGGGGGAGGACCATTCAAAGGACGAAGCCTCCGGAAACCAGCGCCTCCCGGCGCC
>CAZMIB010000094.1:0-12645 GCA_964566245.1 uncultured Elusimicrobia bacterium
CCGGCGCGGAGAGCGGGGCGGAAATCTCCATCGCCGGCGCGAGCCCGGGCCGCGGAGCGAGCGCCGAGGCGGCGGCGGGATCGACCGTCGCGATCGGAGCCGCGACGCTCGCGTCGATCTCTCGCGGCCGCTCGACGGCGCGCGCCGAGACGGGCCGGAGGCCCGCGGCGAGGGCCATCGCCGGAAGCCATGGGGGTAGTCGTCGAGGCATCCCTTCTATTCTAGGCGGCGGCGCGGGGAACGACGAGGGACGCTGGTCCTAGGCCCGTGTCGATGAACGGTCTAGGACGGATTAGGCCCTACGGCCTATCGTCCCGGAAGCGGGGGATTACGTCAGCGCGGCGTAGGTCTCGGGGCGCCGGCCGGCGAAGAGGTCGCTGAGGCGCGTCACGCGCTTGTTCAGCGCTTTCCGCGGCTCGATCGCTTGGACCGCGGCCGCCGGGCGCTCGCCCGCGCGGGCGAGCACGGTCCCGTCGATTCCGACGATCTGCGAGCGGCCGATGTAGCGCAGGCCGCGCTCGGCGCCGACGCGGTTCGCGGTGACCGCGAACACGCGGTTCTCGAGGCACCGTATCTTCATCGCCTCGGGGCACCAGGGAAGGACCAAGTTCGCGGGATGCGCCACCACGTGCGCGCCCTGGAGGGCGAGCGAGCGCATCGCCTCGGGGAACAGCCAGTCGAAGCAGACCATCAGCCCGACGCGCGTCCCGCGGTGCTCGAAGACGTTGAAGCCCAGGTTTCCGGCGGCGAAGAACAGCCGCTCGCGGTCGAAGAGGTGGACCTTGCGGTAAAGATGCAGCTTCGACGGCGTCGCGAGCACGGCCGCGTTGTAGAAGCGCTTGCCGGAGCGCTCCGGCAGGCCGGCTGCGACCGCGCAGCCGCGGCGGCGGCAGAAGTCCGCGAGCGCGTCCGTGGTCGGGCCGGGGACCGTCTCGGCGACGGCCGCGACGTCGCGGCGCGAGCGGAAGTTGTAGCCGGAGGCGAACAGCTCGGGCAGGACCCAGAGGTCGGCCCCCTCGCCGCGCCGGTGCTCCCGCTCGAGGCGCTCGAGCGCGTCCGCGAGGTTCTCGCGCGGGCGAAGGAAGGCCGGAGAGGTCTGCAGGTAGCCGACGCGCAACTTAAGCTTGCGGAGGAAGCCGCTTGTGCGTGCCGTCGCAGAACGGCTTGTTCCCGGAATGCTTGCAGCCGCACCAGGCCACGGTCTTCTCGACGTCGATCTCGACCGTGATCGGGGTGATGCCGGTGTTGAGACGCTTGTGCGAGCCGTCGCAGTACGGCTGGTTCGCGGAGTGTCCGCAGGCGCACCAGGCTTTCTTGCCCGGGGTCTCCGTCTTCACGTACGGTCCGCGCTGCGCGATCTTCGGTTCGGTCATCGTGCTCACCTCGTCCGTCAAGTCTACTATTTTGCCCGAAGAAAATTTTGTAACGTCCCCGGCCCGCGCGCGGTCCCTTGAATCGAGACGGCGCCGGGTCTATACTGTAATTGCGCCAACGGTTCTCGCCCCGCGACGAGCGGAGGCAGGAGACAGAAATGGGAGACAAACCTCCGAGCCGCAAGCTGAAGGTCGTGCTCGCGATCGGCGACAGCCTCATGCGCCGCCGCATGCGCGAGATATTGGAGGGGGACGAGCGCTTCGCCGTGATCGGCGAGGCGGCGGACGGCAACGGAGCCGTCGCGACGGCGCTGAAGACGCGCCCCGAGGTCGTCGTTCTAGACGAGGAGCTGTCGGAACTCGACGGCCCCGAGGTCGCCCGGCGCATCCTGCGCGACAGGCCGCAGACCCAGCTTTTCTACCTCGGCCGGGGGCCCGACGAAGGCGAGGCTCCGCTGCCGTGGTCCTACTTCAGGATGACGAAGGACGTCCTGCCCGATGACGCCGTGGAGTTCATGCGGCGGCACATGCAGGCCGCGGCGTAGAACTTTCCCGGTGTCCGCGTCCGAGGCCCCGCGCGTCCTGATCGCCGGCGGCGAGACCTGGCCGTACTCCCTGGCGCGCCGTCCGCGCCAGCGGCGCCTGTGGGTGCGAGTCGCCGTCGGAGGAGCGATACGCGTCAGCGCCCCGCGCCGCTGCGGCGACGCCGAGATCGAATCCTTCCTGCGCGAGCACCTGCCGTGGATACGGCGCCAACGGGAGCGCCGGCGTCTTTTGGCGGATTCGCTCGCGGGCTCGATTCTTTATCAGGGGCGGCGCCGGCCGGTCGAGCTCGTCCGCGGCGCGCGCTTCTCCGTGGAGCCCCGCGAGGACGCGCTGCGCGTCGCTCTTCCGCCGGGAAAAGGGCTCGTCCCGATGCTCGAGCGCTGGTTCCGCCGCGCCGCCGCCGAGAGCCTGCCTCTCCGGACGCGCGAGTTCGCCGCCCTTCACGGCGTCGCCGCGGGACGCGTGACGATACGCGGCCAAAAGACGCTGTGGGGAAGCTGCACGCGCGCGAACGACATCAACCTGAACTGGCGGCTGTTGATGGCCCCGCCCGAGGCCGCCGATTACGTGATCCTGCACGAACTGGCGCACGTCCGTTGGCGCGGCCACGGCCCGCGCTTCTGGGCCCACCTGGCCGACCTATGCCCGAGCTTCGAGGTAAGCCGGCGTTGGCTGAAGGAAAACGGACCGTCGATGACGCTGAGCCACCTGGAAGGGCTGGAGACGGAGACTGCTCCACCCCCACCCGTGCCCTCCCCCATCGAGGGGGAGGGGTCCTTGAATTTAGCTTAGCGGCGGAATAAGTGGCGCCGCGAGGGGGCGGCGCGCCGGCGGCCCCACTTCCTGTCGGCGAGGCTCTTCGGCTTCGGAGCTTCCAGACGCGGCGGGATGATGTACGGGAAGTTCGGCAGCGCGGCGCGGGGGAAGACGACTCCGACGAAGCGCTCGATCGCCGCCAAGTAGGACGATTCCTCGAAATCCATGAACGTAATCGCGTCGCCGACGCCGTAGGCGCGCGCGGTGCGGCCGACGCGGTGCACGTAGTCCTCGGGATGCTGGGGCACGTCGTAGTTGATCACGTGGCTGATCTCGCGCACGTCGATCCCTCGGGCCGCGATGTCGGTCGCGATCAGGATCTGGAAGCGTCCCTTGCGGAAGCCCTCCATCGCGTCGGTGCGCTGGCCCTGCGTCCGGTCGGCGTGCAATAAGCCGATCGAGAAACCGACGGCCCCCAGCCTGCGGGCCAGGCGGTCCGCGCCGTGCTTGGTGCGGCAGAAGACCAGCACCGAGCGCATCTCCGTTCCCTTCAGAAGCGCGATCAGCAGGTCGGTCTTTTGCGACTGCATCACCGGGTAGACGACCTGGCTGATCCCCTCGGCGGTCGTGGCCGGCCTCGCGATCTCGACGCGGCGCGGCGAGCGCAGCGCGAAGGCCGCGATCTGCTCGACCTCGGGCATCAAGGTCGCCGAGAAAAGCATGGTCTGCCGCTCGCGCGGGACGCGGTTGAGGATCGCGCGTATGTCGGGCAGAAAGCCCATGTCGAGCATCCGGTCCGCCTCGTCCAGCACGAGGACCTCGACCTTGTCGAGCCTGAACGTGCCGCGCTCCAGATGGTCCAGCAGCCGGCCCGGGGTCGCGACCACGATCTGCGCCCCCTGGGAGACCGAGCGGTTCTGCCCCTCGTAGCCGACGCCCCCGATGATCATCGCGACCTTGAGCGGGCTGAAGCGCCCGAGGTCGCGGAC
Source organism: uncultured Elusimicrobia bacterium (assembly GCA_964566245.1). Taxonomy (GTDB): domain Bacteria; phylum Elusimicrobiota; class Elusimicrobia; order CAZMIB01; family CAZMIB01; genus CAZMIB01. The sequence continues at coordinate 3,665 of CAZMIB010000094.1, forward strand.
CGAGGCCTCGACCTGGGCCGCCAGCTCGCGCGTCGGCACGAGCACCAAGCCCCTCAGCCCGGACCCTGGCTTCGACATCAGGCGGTGGAGCATCGGCAGGACGAAGGCCGCCGTCTTGCCGCTGCCGGTTTGGGCGGCGCCGAGGACGTCGCCGCCTTCAAGCGCGAGCGGTATCGCCTGCTGCTGGATCGGGGTCGGCTGGGTGAAGCCCAGCGCCTTGACGGCGCGGACGAGGTCGGGATGAAGGCCTAGCTGCGAAAAGGGCATCGAAATCTCCTCAAAAAAACAAAAAACCGCGCCCCCATGTGTGAAGTTCGGTGGCGCGGCCGATCATCAAACTCAAGTGTAGGCAAATTATATCAAAATTGAGGGCGCCCGGACGGCCTCAACGCGCCGACGGCTCGGCGGCCGCGACGCGCAAATTGAGGAAGCGCAGCTCGGGGACGATCGGCAGGCTGTTCAGGCGCAGGCTGAGGGCCAGGTCCTTCTCTCCGGTCTCGGGCCGATAATCCAGGAACTGGGCGACGCGCGGCGACCGCCGCACCTCGTTCAGGCGGTGCTCCGCCAGAAAGTCGCGGCCCTCGAGCGCGTCCTCGAAGGCCTTCGCGCAGGCCAGGTCCTCGATGCCGAGCGGATTGCGATCCGTGCCCGCGGCCGGGACGAGCCAGATGTTTCCGTCCCATTCCTTCAAAAGCTTGGCGACGCGTCCGAAGTTCGCGAAGCCGCCGATGACCACCTTGTCCGCGCCGCCGGAGGCGAACGCCGCGCGCGAGCCGGTGGTCGTGCATATCGCCGCCGGCCGCCCGCCGTCGAGTTTAGAGGCCAGCCAGGGGGAGTTGTCGAAGCGGCGGCCCGGGCTCGAGAACGTCAGCTCCGAGTAGACGTCGCAGCTCGACAGGGCCGGCACCCAGCGCAGGCTTTTCGGTCCCTCGACTACGTACACCGGGCTGCGCCCGGCCCGCAGCAGCGAGCACACCGTCGTCGAGAAGCGGATCACGTCGATCACGACCGCGAGCCCGCCCTCGAACGGAGCGCCCTCCCAGCCGGTGACGATCTTGACGCGCTTGTTCCGCTTCACGACGAGAGAGTATGTCTTTTGAGGCGCGCCGCGCAAACGTCCGGGCGGACGTTAGTTGTTGCTGGGAGCGGCTTGTTCGGCGGCCGCGGGGGGGGGACTGTCCGCGTTGCCGGCAGCCGGCGCCTCGGCGGGCGCGGCTTCCTGGGGCGGGGCCTTGGCGGCGCGCGCGGGCTTCGGAGCGGCGGGCTCCTCGTCGCCGCCGGACGGCGCGCCGCCGCCCTCGTCTTCGGGGGGAGCGGCGGCATCGTTGGCGGCGGGCTGGTCCTGATCCTCCTCGTCCTCCTCGAGCTGGACTCTCTTCGGGGTCGAGATGCGGCCGCGCTTGCGCGCCGGAGCGGGGGCGGCTGCGCTTGAGCGCGGCATGCCGGCCAGCATGTAGCCGAGGGTCTTGTCGACGATCGGGTCGTCGATCGAGCTGATGAAGCCCCCATAACGGCCGACCCGGGCGTAAGAGCGCTTCACCCGGGCCAGGGCGGCTTGGAAGGCTTGGCCGTGGCGGCGGCCATCGAGCCCGGAGGACAGCGGCTTCTCGTTCTCGAGGATGGTCAGCTCGACGTCCAGCGAGTAGAGGTCGGCGAGATAGCGGTTCCACAACGCATGCGCCTTGCCGGCCTTGAAGCGCGCGGCGCGCCGTTTGGCCGTCTCGACGGCCTTGCCCAGCGAGCGGCGCGCGGACTTCAGCTTGTAGCGCCCGACGTAGGACCAGAACAGGCCCTTGTACGCCTCGGGCTCGGTGTCGGATATCTCCACGGCCTGCTTGAACGGCTTCTCGGCGGAGGCGTAGCGCTCCTGCTCGATGAGCTTCTTGCCCTTGGCGAGGTAGCGGTCCGCCTTGGAGGCCGCCGCGGGCGAGGCGGCGGCGAGACTCGCGAGCAGGATCCACGCGGAAAGCCGGAGGCGAGGCATGCGCGATCAGTTTGCGCCCCGCGTGTTACAGGGCCATTTCGGGAGCGGGCCGACCGGGTCCCCGGGCTTGGGGCCATTGCTCCGGCGGGCGTGGGTCCAAGGTCCCACGGGCGGGGAGGGCCGGTTGGGGTAGAATAAGCCGTCCATGCTCCGACGGATTTTCGCCGCCGCGCTGGCCTGCCTTGTGGCGCTCGACTCGACCGCCTGGGCGCAGCGCGTCCGCGAGTCGCGCGGCGTCGCCGCGCCGATCCTTACGCCTGCATTAGTCGTACCTGCCGTTGGAGCGTCGGGGAGCGCGTTGAATCCGCCGTTTTTCCCTCTCTCCCTGCCAGGGGGAGAGGGAAGCGTGAGGGGGACGCCGGCGGAGCTCCCTCACCCCGCCCCTCTCCCGCCGCAAGCGGGCGAGGGAGACCGTAGTGCTTCGTTTTCCGCCGTCACATCCTTGCCCCGGGCTTCCCGCGTCGCCGCCCCCTCATCGCGCGTCGCGTCGTCTCCCGGCGTCGTTTCAAGCCTTCCGCCCGCCGAGCGCCTACCGGGCGATACGACCGAGGATAAAGTCTGGAGCCTCGCGCGGCGTTTGGGTTTCGCGGCGCCCGTTCTTTCGGCCGACGAAGGCGCGCCGGGGCCGCGTCGAGAATCAACACCCCTAACGGCCGTCGCCGATCGCGGCGCTTCGCCGCGCGTGCCCGAGCCGCCCCGATCGGAGTCCGCCGCGCCGTCGACGCGGAGCTCCGCCCTCGGCATGCTGCCGGGTCTGGTCGTCATCCAGCTCGGCGTCGAGGCCGTGGCGGTCGTCGTGCCCCAGCTCGCGAAGGAGCTGAGCGGCAGCTTCATGAGCCTGTCGATGCTCTCGACCGTCTCCTTCGCCGCGCTGGGCCTCGGCCATTGGGTCGGCGGCGCGGCCGTGGAGCGGCATGGGCTTCGGCGCGCCTACCTGGCGTCCTTGACGCTGCGGACCGCGGGCGCGGGCCTGCTGTGGGGGCTTTACCGAGGCGGCGGCCTCGGCGTCGCGGCGCTGACCGGACTGTTCGGGCTCGACTATCTCCTTCTCGGTCTAGGCAACACCGCCCAGGCGACGCTCGCCAAGTCGGCCTACGGCGCCGACCCGCTCGCGCAAAGCCGCTTCGGCGTGCTGTATCAGCTCGTGATCGACGGCGTCGGCTTCGTCGGGCCGCTCGCGGCCGGCGCGCTCATCGCTCACGGCGGTTTCGGAGCGGTGCTCCGCCTTTATCCGTTCGCGATGCTCGGAGCGACGCTTTTGGCCGCGGCCGGCGTCCGGAACCAGGCGGCGGAGGCGAGCGAACGCCCGGATAAGAGCGAAGGCGGGAGACGCTTCGCCCGGGCTTGGGGCGCGTTGCGCGCCCATCCGAGCCTGGGCGTCGCGACGGCCGCGTTCGCCGCGATCAGCGCGTCCGTCTATTGGCTTTATCTGATGGTCGCGCCGGCCTACGGGCTTTACCTCGCGGGGACTCCCGAGGCCGCGGCCGGCGTCGCCGCGGCGGCGACGAGCTTTTTCGCCGGAGGAGGCATCGCCGGCAGCTTCCTCGTCGCGGCGTTGAACCGCCGGCTGGACAAGGCCGCGGCCGCCCGGCCCGCCGAGGCGCGGGAGGCGAAGGTTCGCGGAGCCTATCACCGCTTGGCCGCCGCCTGCGTCGCTCTGACCGCGGCCGGCCTTGTCGGCGCGTGGGCCTTCACGTCGCGGACGACCGTCCTCGGCCTTCCGCCCGCGGCTTGGGCGATGGCGCCCGCGGGGCTGGCGTCGACCGCGGCCTACGTGACGCTCGACGCGCTCATCAAGAGCGAGACGCCCAAGGAGCTCGGGGCGTCGGTGCTCGGCCTGGCCCGAGCGGGAGCGACGGCGCTGGCCGTCGGCGGCTTCTTTCTGCTCGGCAAGCTGTTCGCGGCGTTCTCGACGGCCTCGGGCGCCCCGTTGCCGCAAATCTTCGTCTGGGTAGGGATCTCGAGCACCGCCGGCGCGCTTTTGCTGCTCTTGGCCGCGGTCCGACTATGGAGGGAAGGACGATGAGATTTTTGCCGCTGCTGCTGCTGGCCGTGGTCGCGCGGGCCGAGGACGCCGCGGTGATCCTCCGCCACGGAAAAGTCTTCGTCGCTCCCGGCCGCTACGTCCAGGCGGTCGCCGTCTCCGGCAACCGGATCGCCGCGGCGGGCGACGACGCGGCCGTCATGGCGTTGAAGGGGTCCTCGACCACGGTCGTCGACCTGAAGGGGCGGACGGTCGTCCCCGGCTTCCACGACGCGCACGTCCATTTCATGAAGGGCTCGCTGGCCTTGGCCGGCGTGGATTTGAACGGCTCGACCACGACGGCCTCGGTCCGGCAGAGAGTCAGGGACTTCCTGGCCCGCGAGCCGAAAGCGGAATACGTCCAAGGCCGCGGCTGGGACCAGACCGCCTTCCCGGACAAGGCGCTTCCCTCGCGAGCGGACCTCGACGCCGTAGAGTCCTCGCGTCCCGTCGTGCTGACACACGTCGACGGGCACATGCTGTGGCTCAACGGCGCGGCTCTGAGGCGCGCGGGACTCAAGCGCGGCGCGGCGGACCCGGCCGGAGCGCGCGTCCTGCGCGACGCCGCGGGCGAGCCGACGGGGATCGTCGTGAAGGAGGCCTCCGCGCTGCTCAAGGGCGTCGAGCCGGAGCCCGGGCGCGCGGCGATGAAGGCCGCGCTGAAAAAGGGGCTCGCGCTCGCTCGCTCCTGCGGCGTGACCTCGGTGCAAGGACCGCTGGACGTCGCCCCCGAGACCCAACTCGCCGCCTGGCGCGAGCTGGCCGGCGAGGGGGAGATGACCTTGCGCTACTTCGCTTGGCTGCCGCTGGAGCGCCCCGCCGAGGCGGCGCGGTTGAAGGCCTCGGGGATCGCGCCGGCGCGTCTCTCGATCGGCGGATTGAAGGGCTTCGTCGACGGGGAGATCGGCGATCGCAGCGCGGCGTTGCTCGCGCCGTACTCCGACGCCCCGGGCGCCCTGGGGCGTCCCAACTACGAGCCCAAGCGCTTGAACGAGCTGGTCGCGGCAGGCCATCGCGCGGGTTTTCAAATCGTGATGCACGCGATCGGCGACCGCGGCGTGCGCATGGCGCTCGACGCCTGCGAGGCCTCCGAGAAAAAGGCCGCCGCCGGCAGCCTGCCGGAGCACCCGTGCAAGGTGGAGCACATCGAGGTCGTCGACGCGGCGGACCTGCCGCGCTTCGCCGCGCTGCGCGCCGTCGCCTCGATGCAGCCGAGCCACATGACCTACGACCTCGAGGAGCAGAACTACAATCCCGCGCGCCTCGGGCCGCGCGTCGCGCGCGCCTTCGCCTGGAGAAGCATGGAGGACGCCGGCGCGCTGCTCGCCTTCGGCACCGACTGGCCGGTGATGCCGCTCGAGCCCCGCGTCGCCCTGTTCGCGGCGACCACGCGCGAGCACTTCGACCTCAAGCCCGCCGGGGGCTGGATTCCCGAGCAGAGAGTGAGCCTCGAGAGCGCCGTTCGCCATTACACGCTCGATCCCGCGCGCGCGATCGGGCGCGGCGACGAGTTGGGGACGATCGAGCCCGGCCGCCTGGCCGACCTTGTCGTCCTGGACGGGGACGTTTTCAGCGCGTCCCCGGAGGACCTTCTTAAGGTCAAGACCGACATGACGATCTTCGACGGGAAGATCGTTTACGAGCGGATCGGCGACTAGTCCTCTGAGCGGCGCATGATCGCCGTTTTGGGAGCCCGGCTTCGAGCCGGCTGCAAGGCGCGACGAGCGTGGCGTACCTGAAAGGTACGCGAGCGAGGAGCAACGCGGCAGGCGGCCGAAGACGGGCTCCGGGTGAATTTCCGTCGGGTTCCGCAGCGAGTTGACGCCGGAGTACGTGCGCAGAATGGAGGACCTGCTGAGGCTCTACCAACGACCGGCAAACCCCAGGCAGCCCGTGATTTGCCTGGACGAGAAGCCCGTCGTATTGCGCGAGGACGCTCGGCCGCACGCACACCCAAAAGTCGTTGACCGGTTTCTACGGCGCGGAGCGCGGGATGGAGCTTTGGAGCCGCTTCACCCCGCATTTTACGCCCAAACACGGAAGCTGGCTTAATCAGGCGGAGACGGAGGTGAGCCTTCTGTCGCGGACATGCCTGGGGCGCAATCGGCTTGGCGGCATCGCGGCGCTCAACCCGCGCGTCGCTGCGTGGAACCAACGAATGAACAGGCAGGTGGTGAGGATAGACTGGCGATTCACCGTCCGGGATGCGAGAAGGAAGTTCGGTTACGGCCGCTGGCGGAACGGAACCTTCCGCTTGAACGGACGAGAGGACTAGTTGTTTGACGGGGCCGGCGGGTCTTGGGGCGCCGCGAAGGGGAACGGGCGCTTCACGTGGATCACGAACAGCCGGTGCAGGAAGGTCGTCAACTCATCGAAGGAATAGAAGGCGTTCCGGCCGATCAAGGCGTCCATCACCACGAAGATCCAGCGGTTCTCGCTGGGGCTGAAGAAGGCGTCGCGCAGGAAGCCCTTGTGCTCCTCGCGGATGGTTCCCTCGCGCGGGTACGACTGAGCCATGATGAACACCGGGATCACGACGAGGTCCGGCCGGAAAAGCTCGAGCAGCTCCTTCTCGGTGAACGGCCGCGCGAGCCGGTGCATCATCTCGACGATGTCCAGCCGGTAGCCCCACTCCTTCATCAGCGTCCTGACGCGGTGGGTCGACAGGCCGTGCCCTTTCTGTCCCTCCGGCATCTTGAGTCCGAGGAGCGGATCCTTCAAGGTCTCGCGGACGAGATCGGTGAACGTCCCCAGGTTCATGTTCGGGTCGACGAAGCCGGCGGCCGCCTCGAAGGCGTAATATAAGGAATAGATCGTGCAGTAGAAGGTCTCCGGGTCCTGCTTGACCGGCTGCTTGAACCCGAAGCCCCTGTTGACCCCATGCGCCTGGGCGCGGGAATACTCGCGCAGCCGGCGCAGCTCGCCGGGGGCCGGCAGGGCCTTTTTGCGCTCGAAGGCCTCGAACATGCCGCGCTTCAGCGCCTCGCGCGCGTCGGCCAGCTCCGCGGCGTGCGCGTTCGCCCAGTCCAGATGCTTGGCCTTGAAGACGTCCAGGATATACTCCGCCTGGCGGAACTTGCGGGCTCCCAGGTAGCGTCGCGCCAGGTCCATGAGCTCGTCGGGTCCGCCCTGGGGCGGCTTGGGCTCGGTGCGCGTCTCCTCCGCCGGGAACTGTTCCCGCAGCGGCTCGAGCCAGCTGCGGTTGAGCTCCGCCCACTCGGGGCGCGCGCCGACGACGGCCTCCAGCCGTTCGTGAGCCGCCTCGCGCCCGCGGTGCGCGGCAAGGCCGCGCAGCTCCTCCGACAGCAGGGCGATCGCGCGCTGCGTCAGGTCCGTGAGCTCGGACGCGCGCGAGGCGATCCACGCGTCGTGTTCGGCCGCGGGGCGGTACGCCCGCGACCAGCGGATCAGCTCAAGGGCGTCGATCGCCTTGACGGCGTCGGGCCGCCGGCCCGACAGCGCTTCCCGCGCCTCGACAAGAAGCTCGTCCAGCGAGGCCTGGAGCGCCGGCCCGTCCGCGACGGATTCCCGCGCCGATAGGATCGCGCCGTCGAAAGCGAGCGACGCCGGGATCGCGGACTCGGGCGGGGCGATCCGCGCCGGAGCCAGGGCTCGCAGGGACGCGAGCGAGCGCGCGACGGCCGCGGGGATCGCGCGGACGCCGCGCTCAAGCCTCGCGGCGGGGACGGCGGCCGGAGAAAGCGGAGAGGCGAGCTCGGCGCGCGGCGCGGGCGCGAGAAGCGAAGGGGCGATCAGCGGCGCGGCGGTCGGAGAAAGGGAGACGGAGACGACGGCGGGGATGGTGAGAGGGGCGGCGTCGAGGACGCGGTTCGCGGCGTGAGCGCGCGGCGCGGTCGCGAGAAGCGCGAGCGCGGCGAAAAATTGTCGGCGACTGGGCCAATCGTCCATCGAGGATCGGAATCATACTCTAATGCCCCGCCGGTCTTATGGGACTTATGACCTGCCTCGCGCGCAGTAATGGGACTACTTGAAACGTAGGTCTTCGGACTCACGGCGGTGGGCCCTTTAGCGCCGTCCCGCGCGACCGTCTCGCGGCGGATAGGTCCACGGACCTATTTTGGGATGGGTCTTCCGCGCGTCGGAGCGGGACTTATTGACCCAGGCGGCGGAGGGGCGGTCCCGTCATGCTATGCGTGGGAGGAAGAACATGGAAAACGCGAACCAGCCGACGGACAGGAAGGTGGAGATCGAGGTGCCGATCGAGGCGATTTGGAACCCGGAGCCGTCGCAGGCCGTCGGCGCCGCGAGCCGCTTCGTCTGGATGCGCGTGTACGGCGGCTGACGCTCCGTCGTCAGCGCCGGCCGGGACGGTGCATCCGTTCCTCGGCCGCGCGGCGCCGTTCACGGCGCTCCTCGCGGTCGAGCCTGTCCCGGCGCTCTTGCCGTAGACGTTCGTCGCGGCGTTCGGCGGCCTTGGCTCGCGGCTTGGCGGTCTCCGGGCGAGACGGCTCGACCGAACGCTTCCGGGGTTGTTCCACCCGTTGCTTATGCCTGAGCCGCAGCGAGTCCCGCTCGCGCGGCGGCAGCTTCTCGAAGCGCGCGTACTTCTCCCTCAGCCGGGCCTTCTCGAGCGGCGTGAGCCGCTTCCAGACCTCGTAGTTCCGAAGAATCCTTTCCTGCTCCGGCTTCGGCAAGAGCTCCCATCGCCGCCGCGCGGCGTCGAGGGACTCCTGGCCGGCGGCGGACCCCGCGGCCCAAGCAAGCCCCGCGGCGAGAAATAGGAGCAGGCGCGCCCGCCTCATCGCCGCTCCTCCGCGCGGCGCTCGCTAATGGACGCGCCCGCCTTCTCCCAGTCATGAAGCACGTCGAGGTCGGCCAGGAGGTCCTGGTTGAGAAGAACCTCGTCGGGAACGGAAGGGGGCGCGGTCCGCCGGTTGGACCAAAACAGGGCGACCAGGGCCGCGGCGGCGACCGTCGCCGGGACCCACGCGCGGGCCGCGCGCCGCGGCGCGA
>CAZMIB010000095.1:0-12592 GCA_964566245.1 uncultured Elusimicrobia bacterium
CTCGCGCGGCACGGCGCCGCCCTTGATCGCGTTCGCGAACTCGAAGCCCTTGCCCATCTCGTTCGGCTCGATCTTGAGCCAGACGTGGCCGTACTGGCCGCGGCCGCCGGACTGGCGGATGAACTTGCCCTCTTCCTCGACCGCCTTGCGGATCGACTCCTTGTAGGCGACCTGGGGGCGGCCGACGTTGGCGTCGACGTTGAACTCGCGCTTCATGCGGTCGACGATGATCTCCAGGTGCAGCTCGCCCATGCCGGAGATGATGGTCTGGCCGGTCTCGGTGTCGGTCTTGATGCGGAAGGTCTGGTCTTCCTCGGCCAGGCGGCTCATCGCGTGGCCCATCTTTTCCTCGTCGGCCTTCGACTTCGGCTCGATCGCGACGGAAATGACGGGCTCCGGGAAGTGCATCGCCTCGAGGACGATCGGCTTGTCGAGCGAGGACATCGTCTCGCCGACCGCCGCGTTCTTCAGCGCGACGGTCGCGCCGATCTCGCCCGAGTAGATCTCCTTGAGCTCCTCGCGCTTGTCGGCGTGCATCCGGAGGATGCGGCCGATGCGCTCCTGGTTGCCGCGGCGCGCGAAATAAAGCGTGTCACCCTGCGCGAGCTTGCCGGAGTAAACGCGGAAGAAGGCCAGCTTTCCGACGTAGGGGTCGGTCTGGATCTTGAAGAGCAGCGCGCTGAACGGCGCGTCGTCCTTCATCTCGCGCTCGATCTTCGGGCGGTCCGCCTTGTTCGGATCGGTTCCCTCGACCTTGCCGATGTCCAGCGGGCTCGGCAGGTAATCGCAGACGGCGTCAAGCATCGGCTGGACGCCCTTGTTCTTATAAGAGGAAGCGGCGAGCACCGGGAAAATCTTGCACTGCAGGACGCCCTTGCGGAGCGTCTTGCGGAGCTCGTCCTGCGTGAAGTTATGGTCGCCGTTGAGGTACCGCTCCATCATCGCGTCGTCGAACTCGACGATCTTCTCGATCATCTCGTCGTGGTACTTCGCGGCCTCTTCCTTCATGTTCTCGGGGATGTCGACCTCGTCCCACTTGGCCCCGAGCTCCTCGCCGCGCCAGACGAGGGCCTTCATCTTGATCAGGTCGATCACGCCGGCGAAATTCTGCTCCGCGCCGATCGGCAATTGGATCGGGCAGGCGTTCGCGCCCAGCTTCTCGCGAATCGAGCGATACGACATGTAGAAGTCCGCGCCGGTGCGGTCCATCTTGTTGATGTACGCGACGCGCGGGACGCGGTAGCGGTCGGCCTGGCGCCAGACGGTCTCGGACTGCGGCTCGACGCCCTGCACGCCGTCGAACACGGTGACGGCTCCGTCGAGCACGCGCAGCGAGCGCTCGACCTCGGCCGTGAAGTCCACGTGGCCGGGAGTGTCGATGATGTTGACCTGGCAGTCGCGCCACGTGCAGTACGTCGCGGCCGCGGTGATCGTGATGCCGCGCTCGCGCTCCTGCGGCATCCAGTCGGTCGTCGTCGTGCCATCGTGCACCTCGCCGATCTTGTGGATGCGGCCGGTGTAATAGAGGATACGCTCGGTCGTCGTCGTCTTGCCGGCGTCGATGTGCGCGATGATGCCGATGTTCCGAACTTTGTCTAAAGGATACTCGCGGGGCATAAGTTTACCTGATGATTCCCTGAATAATTACCAGCGGTAGTGGGCGAACGCTCGGTTCGCGTCCGCCATCTTGTGCGTGTCCTCGCGCTTCTTGAAGGCGGTGCCTTCCTTGCGGGTGGCCAGCAGCAGTTCCTCGCCGAGCTTCTCGGCCATCGGCTTGCCGGTCCGCTCGCGGGCCGCGTCGATGATCCAGCGCATCGCCAAGGTCGACGAGCGCATCGGCCGGACCTCGTTCGGGACCTGATAGGTCGCGCCGCCGACGCGCCGGGGGCGAACCTCAAGCAGCGGGCGGACGTTCTCGATCGCCTTCGTCAGCAGGGCGACCGGGTCCTCCTTCGTCTTCTCGTGCAGGTAGCTCATCGCGCCGTAGATCACGTGCTCGGCCCTGGAGCGCTTGCCTTGAAAGTTCAGCTTGTTGACGAAGCGCGAGACGAGCACCGAGTTGTGCTTGAAGTCGGCCGGGGGAAGATCCCGCCGGTCGCGGGGTCGAAGTCCTTTTCTGGGCATATTCTATCTCCCTGCTTAAGCCTTCGCGGCGGCTTCCTTCGGCCGCTTCGCGCCGTACTTCGAGCGGCCCTGCCGCCGGCCCTCGACGCCCGCGGTATCCAGCACGCCGCGGATGATGTGGTAGCGCACGCCCGGCAAGTCCTTCACGCGGCCGCCGCGCACCATCACGATCGAGTGCTCCTGAAGATTGTGGCCCACGCCCGGGATGTAGCCGGTGACCTCGATCCCCGAGGTCAGCTTCACGCGGGCGACCTTTCGGAGGGCCGAGTTCGGCTTTTTCGGCGTCGTCGTGTACACGCGCGTGCACACGCCGCGCCGCTGCGGGCAGCCCATGAGGGCCGGGGCCTTCGTGCGGTTGTAGAGAGGCTGCCGTCCGAGTCTTATTAGTTGGTTAATCGTTGGCATGGTCGTTTAGGTTATTTCGCGGCTTCCTGCGGCGGCGGAACGTTCAAGTGCCGCGCGCGCGCCTGGAGCCCGGTCCCGGCCGGGATTATGTGGCCGATGATGACGTTCTCCTTAAGGCCCTTCAGATGGTCGATCTGCGCCGTGGTCGCGGCCTCGGTCAGGACCCGCGTCGTCTCCTGGAAGCTCGCCGCCGAGATGAAGGAGTCGGAGGCCAGCGAGGCTTTCGTGATGCCGAGCAGGATCGGCTCGGCCTGCGCCTCTTGCCCGCCCTTCTCCGCGATCTGACGGTTCGTCTGGTTGAACTGGAACCGGTTGACGATCTCGCCCTTCAGGTACGGCGTGTCGCCGGAGTCGATGATTTTAACATTCTCCAGCATCTGCCGCACGATGATTTCGATGTGCCGGTCGGCGACCGTCACGCCCTGGAGGCGGTAGACCTCCTGGATCGCGTTCACGAGATACTCCTGCACTTCCTTCACGCCCTTCACGCGCAGTATGTCGTGGGGGTTCACCGCGCCGTCGGTCAACGGCTCGCCGACGCCGACGCGATCTCCCTCGTAGACCTGCAGGTGCATGCCCTGCGGGATCACGTACTCGTGGACCAGGTCGGTCTCCTCGTTCTTCACGGTGACCTGCACCAGGCCCTTCGGGCTCGTGCCCAGGCTGACGACGCCCTCGATCTCGGAGATGATCGCCGGCTTTTTCGGCCGGCGCGCCTCGAACAACTCGGAGACGCGCGGCAGACCGCCGGTGATGTCCTTCGACTTCGAGACTTCCTGGGAGATCTTCGCGAGAACGTCTCCCTCGCGGACGTCCTGGCCGTTCTCGACCAAGAGCGTCGTGTCGATCGGGAGCGGGTAGCTGCCGACGACCTTGCCCCCCTTCTCGACGACGACCCGCGGGTTCACCCGCTCGGCGCGGTGCTCCATGATCTTGCGCTCGATGATGCCGGTGATCTTGTTGCGCTCCTCGTGGAGCGTGACGCCTTCCTTGATGTCCTCGAGGCGGATCTTGCCCTCGTGCTCGGTGATGATCGGCAGGGAGTACGGGTCCCAGTTCGCGAGCAGCTCGCCCGCGACGACCTTCTTGCCGTTCTCCACCTTGAGGCGCGCGCCGTACGGAAGCTTGTGCTCCTCGGTCGGGCCCGTCGCCGGATGCACCGCGAGCACCGCGTTGCGGCTCACGCAGATCGTCTGGCCCTCGGCGTTCTTCAAGGTGCGCACGTTGCGCAGCTCGACCTTGCCGTCCGCCTGAGAGGTCGCCTGGCTGCGCTTGATGACGCGGCTCGCGGCGCCGCCGATGTGGAACGTCCGCAGCGTGAGCTGCGTGCCGGGCTCGCCGATCGACTGCGCGGCCACGATGCCGACCGCCTCGCCGGTCTCGACCATCTTGCCGGTCGCGAGGTTCATGCCGTAGCACAACGCGCAGACGCCGTGGTCCGTCTCGCAGGTGAGCGGGGAGCGGATGCGGACCGTCTCGATGCCCGCGTCCTTGATCTGCTTGGAGAGCTCGACGGTGATCATCGTGCCCGCGGCGCAGATGATCTCTTCCTTCTGGCTCTTGCCGCTCGCCGGGGCGACGATGTCCTCCAGCGGCACGCGGCCGACCAGGCGCTCCTCGAGCGGCTCGATGACCTCGTCTCCCGAGGACAGCGTGCCGATGCGGATGCCGTTGATGGAGCCGCAATCGTCCTGGATCACGACCACGTCGTGCGCCGAGTCGACGAGGCGGCGCGTCAGGTAGCCGGCGTCCGCGGTCTTAAGAGCGGTGTCGGCCAGACCCTTGCGGCCGCCGTGCGTCGAGATGAAGTACTCGAGGACGGTCAGGCCTTCGCGGAAGTTCGACACGATCGGCGACTCGATGATCTCGCCGACGCCGCCGGTCAGCTTCTTCTGGGGCTTGGCCATGAGGCCGCGCATCCCGGCGAGCTGACGGACCTGCTGGCGCGAGCCGCGCGCCCCGGAGTCGGCCATCATGAAGATGGAGTTGAAACGCGGGTGGCCTTCCTTGTAGACGACGTGCTCCTCGCGCTTCATCTCGTCGAACATCTGGTCCGCGACGTCGTCCGTGACGTGGGTCCAGATGTCGATGACCTTGTTGTAGCGCTCGGACTCGGTGATCACGCCGGCTTTCGCCTGACGCTCGATCTCGCGGACGTCCTGGCGGGCCTTGGTGATCATCTCCTTCTTGATCGCCGGGATCTTCATGTCCGACACGGAGATCGACAAGCCGCCCACGGTCGCGAAGTGGTAGCCCAGATTCTTCAGGTTGTCGAGGAGCTGGACCGTCTGGTACGAGCCCAGGGTCTTGTAGCAGCGCTCGACGAGCTTCGAGAGCTCCTTCTTGCCCATCTTCTCGTTCATGTACCGGAGATCGGCCGGCAGCGCCTGATTGAACAGCACGCGGCCGACGGTCGTCCAGTCCTTCCACTTCTCGACGTCGAGGGCGTCCTTCTCGTCCAGGCCCTCCTCGACGACCTTGTTGATGCCGCGGACCTTGACGCGCGCGTGCAGGCCGGTCTTGCCCTGCTGCAGCGCCGCGACGACCTCGCTCTCATCGGCGAAGATCCGGCCTTCGCCCTTCTCGCCCTTCTTGAGCATGGTCAGATAGCAGATGCCGAGGACCATGTCGTGCGACGGGACGGCGATCGGGCGGCCCGACGCGGGCGACAGGATGTTGTTCGTCGCCATCATCAACATCCGCGCCTCGAGCTGAGCCTCGTGCGAGAGAGGAACGTGAACGGCCATCTGGTCGCCGTCGAAGTCGGCGTTGAACGCCGAGCAGGTCAACGGGTGCAGCTGAATCGACTTGCCCTCGATGAGCTTGGGCTCGAAGGCCTGGATGCCGAGACGGTGCAAAGTCGGCGCGCGGTTCAGGAGAACCGGGTGCCGGGCCGTGACCTGCTCGAGGATGTCCCAGATCTCGGGGCGCACGCGCTCGAACATCCGCTTCGCGGCCTTGAGAGTGAGATTTTCCTTCTTCATCAACTCGCGGATGATGAAGGGTTTGAACAGCTCGAGGGCCATCTCCTTCGGCAGACCGCACTGGTGCAGCTTCAGCTCGGGGCCGACCACGATGACCGAGCGGCCGGAGTAGTCGACGCGCTTGCCGAGCAGGTTCTGGCGGAAGCGGCCCTGCTTTCCCTTAAGGATGTCCGAGAGCGACTTCAGCGGCCGGTTGCCGGCGCCGATCACGACCTTGCCGCGGGCGCCGTTCTCGATCAGGGCGTCGACGGCCTCCTGCAGCAGGCGCTTCTCGTTGTAAACCATCACCTCGGGCGCGCGCAGCGCCTCGATGTGCTTCAACCGGTTGTTGCGGTTGATGATGCGGCGATAGAGATCGTTGAGGTCCGAGGTCGCGAAGCGGCCGCCCTCGAGCGGGACCAGCGGGCGAAGCTCCGGCGGGATCACCGGCAGCACCGTCATGATCATCCACTCGGGCTTGTTGCTCGATTCGGCGAAACCCTCGAGGATGCGCAGGCGGCGGATCGCCTTCGTCCGGTCGCCCTCGGTCGTCGCGCCGTGGATCTTGAGGCGCAAATCGGAGGCTTCCTTCTTGGGGTCGACCTTCTCCAGCAGGCTGCGGACGGCGCCGGCGCCGATCCCGAGCTTCAGCTTCGGGAACTCCGCGCGGGCCTTCTGCATCTCCTCCTCGCTGAGGAGGTCGCGCTGCTTGAAAAGCTTGCGGCCGGAGTTGTCCAGCAGGTCGTCCAGGACAACGTAAGAGGCGTAATAGATCACGCGCTCGAGCTCGGACGTCTTCATGTTCAAGACGATGCCGAGCCGCGACGGGGTCTTCTTCAGGAACCAAATGTGGGCGACGGGAACGGCGAGCTCGATGTGGCCCATCCGCTCGCGGCGGACCTTGGCCTCGGTGACCTCGACGCCGCAGCGGTCGCAGGTGATGCCCTTGAACTTGATCCAGCGGTACTTGCCGCAGGCGCACTCGAAATCATGGACCGGGCCGAAGATGCGCTCGCAGAACAGTCCGTCGCGCTCGGGCTTCAGCGTCCGGTAGTTGATCGTCTCCGGCTTCTTGACCTCGCCGAACGACCAGTTCCGGATCTGCTCCGGGCTCGCCAAGGAAAGACGGATGGCATCGAAGTCGAGGAAGTTGAGGGATTCAACTTTCTTCTTTTTCTTCGGGCCGAAGGACAGCTTGCGCTCAGCTAGTTGGAGGTTAGTCGCCATTATCGGTTACCTCTCGGTCACGCCTTGACCTTCTCGGCTACTCTCTCCTCGGCAAGCTTGGAGCTCACTCCGGTCTTGAGCAGCTCCACGTTGAGGCCCAGCGCCTGCAGCTCCTTCACGAGCACCTTGAACGACTCCGGGATGCCCGGGTGCTGCGGGGCCTCGCCCTTGATGATCGCTTCGTACATCTTCGTGCGGCCGACCACGTCGTCCGACTTCACGGTCAAGAACTCCTGCAGCGCGTACGCGGCGCCGTAGCCCTCGATCGCCCAAACTTCCATTTCGCCGAAGCGCTGGCCGCCGAACTGGGCCTTGCCGCCCAAGGGCTGGCGCGTGATCAGCGAGTACGGGCCCGTCGAGCGCGCGTGGATCTTGTCCTCGACGAGGTGGATCAGCTTCAGGATGTACATGTTGCCGATCGTCACCTTCTCGTGGAACGGCTCGCCGGTGCGCCCGTCAAAGAGCGTGATGCGGCAGTCGTCGGTCGGCAGATACCTCTCGGGGACGCCCTTCTCCTTAAGATGCGCCTTCGCCTTGCGCACCCACTCAATAACCTCGGCTTCCTTCGCGCCGTCGAAGACCGGGGTGACCATCTGAATCTCAAGCACCGAGGCCGCCCAGCCGAGCATGGTCTCCAGCAATTGTCCGACGTTCATGCGCGACGGGACCGAGAGCGGCGACAGCACGACGTCGACCGGCGTGCCGTCCGGAAGGAACGGCATGTCCTCGACCGGCAGCACCTTCGCGACGACGCCCTTGTTCCCGTGGCGGCCGGCCAACTTGTCGCCGACCTGCACCTTGCGCTTCGACGCGACGAAAACCTTGACGACTTTGTTGACGGTGACCGGGAGCTCGTCGCCCTTCTTGATCTGCTCGCGCTCGCGCTGGCACTCCTCACGCAGTCGGTTTTCCATCAGATCGTAGAACGACTCGATCCTGTCCTTCTCCTCCTTCTTCTTGGAGCCGGACATCTCCTCGGCGGCCTCGAGCGCTTCCTTGCGGGCGCGCTTCATCTGAGCGAGGCCGTCGTCGAGCCGGCGCGTGACGGAGTCGAGGCGCTTCTTTTCCTCGGGCTTGCCGAGCTTCTCGCGCCGCACGAACACGCGCACGCCGATGACCTTGCCGGTGACGCCGGGCGGAACGCGAAGGCTCGCGTCCTGGACGTCCTCGGCCTTCTTGCCGAAAATGACCTTCAGCAGGCGCTCCTCGGGGGTGAGCTGCTGCTCGCCCTTCGGGGCCACCTTGCCGACCAAGATGTCGCCGGGCCGGACGTTCGTGGACGGAACGACGATGCCGGACTCGTCGAGGTGCTCGAGAGCGTCCGCGCCGACGTTCGGAATGTCGCGCGTGATCTCCTCGGAGCCAAGCTTCGTGTCGCGGGCCTCGACCTCGAACTCCTGGATATGGATCGAGGTGAAGACGTCCTCCTTCACGAGCTTCTCGGAGAGAAGGATGGCGTCCTCGTAGTTGTAGCCTTCCCACGGCATGAACGCGACCAGCAGGTTCTTGCCGAGCGCGAGCTGGCCCTGCGCGGTGCCGGGCCCGTCGCCGAGCACCTGCCCCGCCTTCACCTTCTCGCCGACCGTCGCGAACGGCGTCTGGTTGATGCAGGTGTCCTGGTTCGAGCGCTGGTACTTCTTCAGCTTGTAAAGATCGAGCTGGTCGCCCTTACCGCCCTCGGCCTGGACGACGATGTGGTCGGCCGAGGAGAAGAGGACCCTGCCGGCGCGCTTCGAGGTGACGGCGGCGCCGGAGTCGCGCGCGACGTACGGTTCGATGCCGGTCGAGATCAGCGGCGGCTCGGGAGCGAGCAGCGGCACGGCCTGGCGCTGCATGTTCGAGCCCATCAACGCGCGGTTCGCGTCGTCGTGCTCAAGGAACGGAATCAGCGCCGCGGAAACCGAGATGACCTGCAGCGGCGAGACGTCCATGTAGTCGACCTTCGAGGGGTCGACCTGCGGGAAGTCGCCGCGATGCCGGCAGGCGACGAGCTCGGCCGCCAGGCGTCCGCCGTCGAGCGGGGTGTTCGCCTGGGCGACGATCACGTCGTTCTCGCGGTCGGCCGTCAAGGAATCGACTTCCTCGGTCACGCGGCCCTTGCTGACCTTGCGGTACGGCGACTCGATGAGGCCGTACTCGTTGACCTTAGCGTAGCAGGCCAGCGAGGTGATAAGACCGATGTTCGGACCTTCCGGAGTCTCGATCGGGCAGACCCGGCCGTAGTGCGTGAAGTGGACGTCGCGGACCTCGAAGCCCGCGCGCTTGCGGTGCAAACCGCCGGGGCCGAGGGCCGAGAGGCGGCGCTTGTGCGTCATCTCGGCCAGCGGGTTGATCTGGTCCATGAACTGCGAGAGCTGGCTGGTCCCGAAGAACTTCCTCAGGATGCCGACCAGCGGCGCGGTGTTCAGGAGATTGCGGGGCGTGAGCTGCGCCTTGTCCTGCACGCTCATGCGCTCGCGAATGAAGCGGGACATCTGCGCGAGACCGACGCGGATCTGGTTCTCGAGCAGCTCGCCGACGCCGCGGACGCGGCGGTTGCCGAGGTGGTCGATGTCGTCGATCTCGACCGGGATCTTGGCGCCCTTGTACTCGAACGTGGTCGTGCCGCTGTTCAGCGCGATCACGTACTGCATCGTGACGATCACGTCCTCGACGGTCAGCGTGCGGCGGCGGTCGTTCGACAGCTCGAACTTGAAGTCCTTGCGGTCCGCGAGCCGCTCGAGCAGCGGGCGCAGCTTCTTGAAGATCTTGTAGCGCCCGACGTGCGAGAGGTCGTACTTGCGGAGGTTCTTGAAGATGAGGGTGTCGAGGTAGGCCTCGGCCTGGCCGGGGACGATGAACTCCTGGCCGCGCATCTTCTTGTAAATTTCCTGCTGGGCGTCCTTCGCGGATTTGAAGGAGTCCTTCTTGAGCGTCTCGAGGATCGTCGGATCCTCGCGCTCCGGGTCGCCCTTCAGCACCTTCACGGCCTTCACGCCCTTGTCGAGGAAGCGCTTGATCGCCTCGTGCGTGACGGCGTGGGCGGCCTCGAGCAAAACCTCGCCGGAGGCCTTGTCGACGACGTCCTCGGCGGCGATGCGGCGCAGCAGCGCCTCGACCTTCGCCGGCGAGATCTCGACGTCCTCGTAGTCGTAGAAAATCTGGAGCAGCTCGGCGTCCGTCTCGATCCCGCAGGCGCGCAGGAACGTCGTCGCCGCGAACTTCTTCTTGCGGTCGATGCGGACGTAGAGGGCGTTATTGAGGTCGAACTCGAACTCGACCCAGGCGCCGCGATACGGGATCACGCGCGCGAAGTAAAGCTTCTTGCCGGTCGCCGAGACCTTCTTCTCCTCGTCTTCCTCGAAGATGATGCCCGGGGAGCGGTGGAGCTGGCTGACGACGATGCGCTCGGCGCCGTTGATGATAAAGGAGGCGGACTCGGTCATCATCGGGAGCTCGCACAGGGCGACCTCCTGCTCGATGATCTCCTTGAGCTTGCCGGACGGCTGACGGGACGAGAGCCGGAGGATCGCCTTGACGGGCGCGGAGAAAGAGCCGTCGCGAACCTGGGCTTCCTCGACCGACGCGAACTTCGGCTCGCCGATCTCGTAGCGCACGAAATCGAGCACCATGCTCTGATCCGAGGCCTCGATCGGGAACACGTCAAGGAAGGCGGCCTGAAGGCCCATCAGCTTGCGCTCGCTAGTCGGGACATCCAACTGGAGGAAGTCCTTATACGAGCGCTTCTGCATATCCAAAAGGTCCGGCAACTCGAGGACTTTATGGATTTTGGCGAAGTTGATCTGCTTCACGCTTGACCTCTGTTCGTCCGCCCGTTATGAAGAGACACGAAAGCTCCCCGGGAGGCCCGGCCTTTCGGCCGGGCCTCCGCGAGGATGAAACGCATTATCCGCGGGGCAAAGATAACGGCTCGTTACTTCAGCTCGACCGTGCCGCCGGCCTCGACCAGCTTCTTCTTCCAATCCTCGGCCTGCGCCTTCGGCAGCCCTTCCTTCACCGGCTTCGGGGCGGCCTCGACGAGATCCTTCGCTTCCTTCAAACCAAGACCGGTGAGCTCGCGGACGACCTTGATCACCTGGATCTTCTTGTCGCCGGCGCCCATCAGCATCACGGAGAACTCCGTCTTCTCCTCGGCCGGGGCGGCAGCGCCGGCGCCGCCGGCGGCGGGGGCCATCGCCATGCCCATCGCGGGCGCGGCCTTCACGCCGAACTTGTCCTCGATCGCCTTCACGAGATCGGCGAGCTCGAGAACCGTCAAATTGCCGATAACCTCTACGATCTGGTCCTTGTCCATCTTCGTCGCGGTAGTCATCTTATCTCCTTGGCCGAGCGCCCGGCTGCGTCGCGGGCCTTATCCCGAAAAGGGACTCGGACGTCTTGGGTTAGGCCGCCGCCGGCGCGGCCTCTTTCTTTTTCGTCTCCAACGCCTGCAAGGCGTAAACCAGCTTCGAAAGCGGCGCCGACAAGACCCACGCGCTCTGCGCGTAGGCCGAGTACAAGACGCCCGCCAGCTTCGCGATCTGCTCGGGCTTCGAGGCAAGCTGCGAAAGGCGCTTGCACTCCTCCGCCGAGAGCCACTTGCCGCCGACGAAGGCGGCCTTGATCTTGAGCTTCTCGAAATCTTTCGCGAAAGCGACCAAGGTCTTCGCGGTCGCGACCGGATCGTCGGTCTTGCAGGTGACCATGCCGATCGGGCCCCTGAACAGCGCCTTGTCGCCCTGGATGCCGGCGTTCGAGAGCGCGTTGCGGACCAAGGAGTTCTTGATCACGCTGTAGCGCGCGCCCATCGGCCGCAGCTTGCCGCGGAGGATGGCCAAATCGACGAACTTGAGGCCCTGATACTCAGTAAGGAAGATCTGAGACTGGGCCTTCAGATCGCCGGCCAGTTCCTTGGACTTCTCGATTTTCGCCGCACGAGTCAGTTTCATAAATCAGAGCTCCCAACAAAACGGAAAACCGGCGCCGGGACGACTCGGCCGGCGCCTTCAAAACGACGCGTCACCGACGGGGCGCGGAGGCGCTCGCCGCCGGGACAATGCTGTCAATCGAACGTCGAATTTTCAGAGTCTCCCTGCTTTGAAGAGCGAACAAGGCCGGCAACGACCTACTCTTGCAACGCCGAGTTGGGCGTTACTACCATCGGCCCTGAAGAGCTTAACTTCCGTGTTCGGAATGGGAACGGGTGTTTCCTCTTCGGAAAAGTCACCGGCCTTATCCGCTCTTCAAAGATCAATCCGCCGGAGGCGGATCCTTCGCAGCTCCGTCACGTCGACGAAGCTATACTTGTCGGGAGGGTTGGTTTACCTGAGGACGGGCCTCTACGGCCGCCAGCTGGTAGGCAAACGAACGAACAACCACTCACAACGAACTCATTGTAGCAAACGCGTCAATGAGTTGTCAACAACTATTTTACTAGCATCCTTTTCGGATCAAAGAATACGGCCAAGCCTCACGGCCGATTAGTACCGGTAAGCTCGCGCATTACTGCGCTTGCACCTCCGGCCTATCAACCCGGTAGTCTTCCGGGGGCCTTTAGGGGACCGAAGTCCCAGGGATACCTAATCTTGAGGCGGGTTTCACGCTTAGATGCATTCAGCGTTTATCCCTACCGAACACCGCTACCCAGCAATACCGTTGGCACGATAACTGGCACACGGGAGGTTCGTCCAACCAGGTCCTCTCGTACTGTGGTCAGCTCCTCTCAAGTATCCTGCGCGCATGGTAGATAGAGACCGTACTGTCTCACGACGTACTGAACCCAGCTCACGTACCGCTTTAATGGGCGAACAGCCCAACCCTTCCCACCTGCTCCAGCGGGAGGATGCGATGAGCCGACATCGAGGTGCCAAACCGGGTCGTCGATGTGGACTCTT
>CAZMIB010000096.1:0-12493 GCA_964566245.1 uncultured Elusimicrobia bacterium
GCCCAGCAAGACCGCCGCGGCCGTCGCGACCGTGCCGTTCACGGGGACAGCTCCGCCGACCGGCAAATCCTCGAGCAGCAGCAGCTCGATCAGGCCTCCGATCCACAATCCCAGGCGAACGTCGCCGGCCAAGGCCCCCAGCAGCGGCCCGCAGACGAGCGGCCGGGACAGCATCCACTGGCCGACCGAGGCGGCGTCAAGCTCCAGCGCCGCGGCCGCGGCGCACAACCCGGCGAGTCCGGTCAAATTCGCGCCGCCTCCGCGGAGAACGTCAGCGTGCGCGGCGTTCCCGGCTCCAACGCGAGCCGGCGGTGCAGCAGTACGACCGCCCCCTGATACGTCTTCTCGAAGCCCTCCTCCGACTGCTGGACCGTGTAGATCGGAAAGCTCCACGCCCCGCCCTCGGCGTCGGCGGCAAGATTGATCCGCAGGCCGCGGATCGGGTCGTCGAGGACCTTTCCCTTGACCTCGGACTCGTCGGCGAAACCGCATACCGATTCCTCGGTCAGCGACAGCGCGACCTCCATGCCGTACCAAACGGAGGCGGTCTCGGCCGCGGTCAAGGTGACCGCGCACTCCCAGCCGCCCTCGCGGGACAAGACGACGCGCTTCTCGACGCGGACCGCGACGCGCTTGTCCCCGCTCCAAACGTGCCCGTCCCGCTTCATCGAGAGCGTCAGGCGGCCGTCCTTGGCCGCGGGCTCGCCGACGAGGGCGTAGGGCGCGAGGACGAAGTCCCCCTGCTCGCCGTACCGCGCCTCGCAGAAGGAGGCCAGCGAGGTGTCGGGGTGCAGGAAATGGTCCAGCAGGCTCATGCGCGGATGCCAGTCGTAGTTCAGCAGCTTGTCGAGCCCGGGCTCCTTCGCGAGGATGAGGTCGTGGATGCTCCTCGCGCCGTCGACGTCCGTGCCGGACAGCACGACCGCGTGCTTGACCCGCTCGTGGTACGCCTCGCGCCTGCGGCTGACGATGCCGCCCAGGTTCACCCCGGCCGCCTTGATGTCCCACTCCCAGAGCCCGCCGCCCTGCCCCGGCGCGATGTACCAGCCGGCCGCGGCGCTCTCGGCCAGAACCTCCGGGCGTCCGTCGGCGTCCCAGTCCTCGAGGTCGATCGAGAAGCCGTCCTTCTGGAACCAGCGGTCGCCGCGGCGCTTGCCGTTGAGCAGCTTGGCGTCCGCCGCCGCCTCGGCCTTGAGCAGGTGCCCGTACACCGCGCCGCGCAGATGCGGCAGGTAGAGGCCGCCGAAGACGCCGTGCCAGTAAGGGCAGTTGCATTGGCCCTGCCACAGCTCCTCGAGCGCGGCCTGCTCCTTCAGTCCGTGGACCTTGCGGCTGACGCGCAGCATCTTGCGGTACAACCGGCTGGCCTCCGGGTACTTCGTGAAAAAGTTGCGGAAGTAGCCGCCGCGGACGAAGCGCCGCTGATCCTCGGGAACGGCGTGCAGCGCGGTCTCCAGGCCCCGGCCGGCCTCCGGCCCCAGCGCCCACTCGGACAGCTCGAAGTAGGAGCTCGTCGGCAGGTAGGCCCAGCCCCGCGGACGGGAGCGGTCGAGCCACTCCGAGAAGGTCGCCGTGCGGACCTGATCGCGCCGCTCCTCGAGCAAGGTGAAGAACCGCTCCAGCCAGCCGTTCGTGTAGACATGGTCGTGCGTGCGCGGCCAAAGCCCGAACTTCTCGCCGTCGTCGGCCATCACGAGCGCGACGTCCTCGGCGTGCTCGCGCCCGAAAGCCAGCAGATGCTCCAGCACGCGCTCCGGCGGCGCGTACGGGATCATGTAGCGCAGTCGCTGGCTGATCGGAAAGACCTTGACCGCGCGGCCGTCGAAGTCGGTCATGAAGTGGCCCGAAAGCTCCTTCTCGGAGAAGCCGACGGCGCTGAAATGGGTGTCGTCGACGACCGTATACTCGACGCCCAGCTGCTCCAGGACCTTCGGGAGCTGGGGCTCCCAAACGCGTTCCGCGAGCCAGAAGCCGCGGGGCTTCTTGCCGAACCGGGACTGCAGGTAGCGGCTCATGCGGTCCACCTGCCCCTTCTGATCGGCCTCCGGGATCAGCGCGAGAATCGGCTCGTAGTACCCCCCGCCCACCATCTCGATCTGGCCGGCTCGCGCGAGCTCGGCGATCTTTTCCAGGTGCTCGGGGTGCGCCTGCTCCATCCAGTCGTAAAGGATGCCCGATTGGTGCAGGCTGAGCTTCACGTGCGGGTGGCGCGCGAGGACGTCGAGGAACGGCTTATAGGCGAGCCGGTGCGCCTTCTCGAGAACGTGCCCGAAGTTTCCGAGCGAGTGGGGGTTGGGGCCGTCAAGTTGCAAGGTGGTAATGGCGGAGGGGGCGGCTACGCTCCGTCGCGCAGCAGCGCCAGACGATCCGCCCGCTTGCCGCGCGGCACGCCTCGGGCGTCGAGCCGCACGCCGCGCCCCGCGATCGCGAGCAAGGCGGCGCGATCCTCGCCGCCCAGGAATATCGCCCGGCCCAGTTGGACCTTGCCGACGCTGTAGTGAAGCCCGCCGACGTTCACCGCGTCGACGGCCAGCCCGGCCTCCAGCAACTTCAAGATCTCGTGCGGGCTCGGAGCCAGGACCAAGGTCTTCTTGTCCCCGTTCAGGACCCCCGCGAGCCGCGAGCCCGCCTCGGCCACGGACAGCACGTCGAGGCTCAACGCATCGGGCAGGCAAATCCGCATCAGAAGACGCTGTGTCTCGTCGGCGGCCGCCTGGTCCGAGACCACGACGACGTGGTTCACCTTGAGGTACGGGATCCAGCCCTCGACCACTTGGCCGTGGATCAGGCGATCGTCGATCCGAACCCAGGAGATCATCCGCGCTTGCCCGCCGCGAGAAGGGCCTTCATATCCTGGGCCGAGCGCTGCGCGGCCTCGACCATCGCCCCGGCGAGCTCGCGCGCGCCGCGCTCCCGCCGCTGGGTGAAGCCGACGACCAGCATGTACAGGCACAGCCCGGAGACCATCTCCGCCCGGGCCCGGTCCTTGATCAGCGGCAGCGCCACGTTGGTCGGCGTGCCGCCGGGCATGTCCGAGACCACGATCAGTCCGTCGGGGCCATCGAGCTGCTCGAGCGCCGCGCGGAACCGCTCGCGCACCTCCTCGATCGAGTGCCGCGGCGAGATCGAGACGGAGCGGACGCCCTGCGCCTGCTCCCCGACGATCGCCTCGGCGGCCTCGATCAAGTAGGCCCCGAACTCCCCGTGCGTGATGACGATGAAATTGACCATGCTTGCGGCCGCTCCTCGCGGCCGGCCCTCATTTGCTGATGTCGCGGTGGAACTCCTGCACGCGATGGCCGAGGCGGCGCAGCCCCTCGGCCAGGTGGTGCGCCAGGAACACGGAGCGGTGCCGGCCTCCGGTGCAGCCTATCGCGATCGTGAGATAGGACTTGCCCTCGCGCACGTAGCCCGGCAAAAGCTCCTTGACCAGCGCGAGGTGCCGTCGCGCGAAGCGCCGGCCCGCCGGCTGAGCCATGATGTAGCGGCCCACCTCGGGCGACAGGCCCGTCTTGCGGCGCAGGCCGGGCACGTAGTTCGGGTTGGTGAGGAACCGCACGTCCATCACGATGTCGGCGTCCATCGGCAACCCGTACTTGTAGCCGAAGCTCACGACCGAGAGGTTCATCTCGCGCGCCTGCTTGAGCTCCAGCGCCTTCGAAAGGTTCTCCTTAAGCTCGCCGAGCGTCATCCGCGAGGTGTCGATCACCTTGTCGGCGAGCCCCTTGACCTCCGCCAGCATGCGGCGCTCCTCATGGATCGCGTCCACGATCTTCTTGCCCAGCGGATGCCGATGCCTCGTCTCGGAGTAGCGCTGGACGAGCGCGGCGTCGGCGGCGTCCAGGAAGATCACGCGGAAGGGGATCTTGTTCTCGCGCAGGAACCGAAGGCTCTTGGAGAAGCCCCGGATGAAGCCCTGCTCGCGGATATCCATGCCGAGGGCGACCTTGCCGTGCTTGTCGCCGCGCTGCAGCGTCTCGACGAACTCCGGCACCAGGGCGATCGGGAGGTTGTCCACGCAAAAGAAGCCGAAGTCCTCGAAGCACTTCAGCGCCTGCGACTTTCCCGCTCCGGAGATGCCGGAGATGATGAACAGGCTGGGAACGGTGCTCATGCGGCGCTCCGGGCCCCGGGCTTGCGGGCCATGCGCCGGATCAGCTGCTCGTTGAAGTTGCGGGCCGCGAAGTAGCCCTGCCCGCGCAGCCGCTGATCGAGCGCCGCGACCTCGATCAGCACCGCGAGGTTCCGGCCCGGGCTGACCGGGATGCGCAGCATCGGCAGCTCCACGTCCAGCACCTTCACGGTGCGGCTCTCCAGGCCGACGCGGTCGACGTCCGCGGCCCGCTCCAGGTGCTCGAGGTACACCACCAGCTCGATGCGGGACTGGTTAAGGATCGAGCCGATGCCGAAAAGCAGCTTGACGTCGATGATGCCGAGGCCGCGGACCTCCATGTAATGCTTCAGCGGCTCCGGGCATACGCCCACCAGCATGCCGCCGCGCTTGTGCCGAACCTCGACCACGTCGTCCGACACCAGGATGTGCCCGCGCTTCAGCAGCTCCAGCGCGCACTCGGACTTGCCGATCCCGGAGTCCCCCTGGATCAGCACGCCGAGGCCGTAGATGTCCACGAGCACCCCGTGCACCGTGGTCGTCGGGGCGAGCCTGTCCTCAAGAAAGGCCGACAGCTCCCCCACGAAGGTCGCGGTGTCCAGCGCGCTGCGCAACAGCGGCACGCCGGCGCGGCGGCACGCCTCGGAGAGGGCGCGGGCCGGCTTCTGTCCCCGGGTCACCACCAGGCACGGGACCTCCGGGAAGGACAGCATGCGGGTGAGATTCTCCAGAAGCGGCTTGGGCTCCGCCTGCTCGCAATAATCGTGCTCGCCGCGGCCGATGATCTGGATCCTTTCCGCGCGGAAATGCTCCAAGAAGCCGCTAAGCGCGAGGCCCGGCCGGTTGACCTCGGGCACGGCGATCCGCTTCCCGAGCTGGGCGGAGCCGGACAGGGCCCTCAGGGCCAATGCGCGGCCCTGATCCCGCAAAAGATCCTTTACCGTGAAATGCTTGACCAGGGTTATTTCTGCTTAACGGGTTGCAGGATCCCGTAGGAGTCGTCGACTCTCCTGTAGATCACGTTGACTTGGCGGGTGTCCTGGTCCTGGAACATCCAAAAGTCGAAGCCGAGCCGCTCCATCTCGTCGGCCGCGTCCTCCGCGGACATGGGGCGAAGGGGGACCTCCTTCACGACCGAAACCAGGACGTCGCGCTGCGCGATCTCCTTGGCCTCGATCACGCCGTCATCCTTGTGGTGTCCGCGGATCTTTTCCTTGTACTTCTTGAGCTGGCTGTCGATCCTATCCGTGGCCAGATCCACGGCCGCGTAAAGATCCGCGCCGGTCGCGCTGGCCCTGAAGGTTTGGCGAGAGGCGTGGATCACGACCTCGCACCGATGCGCCTTTTTTTCCACCTCGAGTATGACCTGGGCCCAGACAATGTGGTCGAAATAGCGCTGCGCGCGGCCGACTTTTTCATCCACGTAGTCCCGGAGAGCCTTGGTCTGCTTGATGTGCCGGGCGGAAATATGAATCTGCATCTCGCCTCCTCGCGCTAATAACGGAATCTATCTCTTTTAGCCGGCGGAAGTCAACGCGGCTCGAGGACGCCCTCTCCCTCGCTTGACTCCGTCGCGCGAATAAAATAATATAGGAGTCGCGTTCGATTTGCAAGCGGTACCGCTTCCCGCGCTCCCCTCGCCTTCCCGGCGCGAGGAGGGCTTTGTTTTTTCTTTTCATAAAAATGGTTTTTTTCGCAATCGCCTGTTATTCACAGCGGTGAATATCTTGTGAATAAGTTGGATCATCTGCAGCTTTGGGAGCGCCTGCTCCAGTCCTTCTCGCAGGAGGTTAAATCCGAGGAGCTGGAGCTTTGGCTGCGCCCCACGGAGCCGCTGCGCGTCGCCGACCAGCTGCTGCATCTGCGCGTCCCCAATAAGTTCTTCTCGCAGTGGATCAAGGACCACTACCAGCGCCGGATGGAGGCCCTGCTCAAGGACCTCTCCGGAGAGGACCTCTCCCTGTCGTTCGAGGTCTCGAAGAACTTGGACGCGGTGATCACTCAGGAGAAAAAGAACTCCGCTCCGATCGTGGAGGCCCTTCCTCAATCGGATTTCCCGCTGTCCGAGCTTAATCCGCGCTACACGTTTTCGACCTTCGTGGTGGGGCCCTCGAACCGCTTCGCGCACGCGACCGCGGAAGCGATCGCCAAGAACCCCGGGCGCCAGTACAACCCCTTTTTCCTTTACGGCGGCGCGGGGCTCGGAAAGACCCACCTGCTTCACGCGATCGGGCACTCGGTGCGCAAGGAGCAGCCGCGCATGCGCGTGCTCTACACCACGGCCGAGCACTTCGTTAACGAGTACATCAACAGCATCAAGTACGACAACCCGGATTCGTTCCGGCAGAAGTACCGTCACCTGGACTGCCTGTTGATAGACGACATCCAGTTTTTGATCGGCAAGGGGCGCTCGGAGGAGGAGTTTTTCCACACCTTCAACTCCCTGTCCGACACCCATAAGCAAGTGGTGATCGCCTCCGACCGGGCTCCTAAGGAAATGGCTCCGGAGCAGCAGCGCCTGATATCCCGGTTCGAATGGGGCGTGGTGGCCGACATGAAGCCGCCGGACATGGAGACCCGGATCGCGATCTTGCGCAAGAAGGCCGAGCAGGAGCGGCTTTTCATTCCGGACGACGTGGTGGTCTTTATCGCCTCCGTGATCAAGTTGAACATCCGGGAGCTGGAGGGGGCCCTGATCCGAACCTCGGCCTACGCCTCCTTGACCGGCAGCCCCCTGACCGTGGACCTGGCCCGGGAGACGCTGAAGGACACCCTTTCGCTGACCGAGGGCGCGTCCCCGGTCCGAGTGGAGACGGTTCAGAAAATCGTGGCCGAGAAGTACTCCCTGGACATGCGGGACATGAAGTCGGCGAACCGCTCCAACCACGTGGCTTTCCCCAGGCAGTTGGCGATGTATCTCACTCGAGAGCTCACCGACTTATCCACACCCCGCATCGGGGAGGCTTTCGGCGGCAAGGATCACACCACCGTCGTGCACGCGTGCAAAAAGATCAAGCAGAAGATCGACACCGATCCGTTCTTCACAGAGACTGTGAATGCCTTGATGGCGAAGATAAAGGCTGTCGAAAGCCAGTGAAAATGAGCCTTCGGATGTGCATGCGGCCGCCGGCTGTGAAGAGCGTGGATGGATCGCGCGCTCTGTCCACACCCGCGGCGCGAAAAGTCTCGTCGAGAGCCCCCGGATTCACAGCCGCGAGGGTCCTTTAAGAGGGAGAAGAGGACGTTATGAAAATTCACTGCACTAAAGAAGACCTGGCCAAGGGAGTCCAGACGATCCAATCGGCCCTGTCCCCGCGGACCACTCTGCCGATCCTTTTGAACTTCTTGATGGAAACCGAGAACGCCAAGGTCAAGGTCGTATCGACCGACCTGGAAATGGGCGTGAAGCACTACATGAGCGCCGAGGTGGAATCCGACGGCTCGGTCACGATCCCGGCCAAGAAGTTCGCGGATATCCTCCACAGCCTGCCGGACGGCAAGGATATCGAGCTCTCGGTGGATCCCGGGGGCAAGGTCCACCTTAAATGCGGAAAGGCCAACTTCAGGATCATAGGCGCCCCCAAGTCCGAGTATCCGGTCCTTCCGGAGTTCAACAAGTCCGGCTCGTTCCAGCTTCCCGCCAAACTGCTTGGGGATATGGTCAGGAAGACGATTTTCGCCGCCTCCTCGGATGAGACGCGCTACGTGCTTAACGGTGTTTTCTGGGCCGCCAAGAAAGGCGAACTGAGCATGGTCGCCACGGACGGACGACGCCTGGCGATGATCTCTCGGCCGGGGATACCGGACGACAAAGAGTTCAAGGTCATCGTCCCCACCAAGATCCTGGGGGAGTTCCTGCGGTTGCTGGGGTCCTCCGAGGATGACGAGGAAACCGTCCTGCTCGGGATCACGGAGAACCAGATCGCGTTCCAATTCCGGCAGACGACCTTCCTGTCGCGGCTGATAGACGGCAGCTTTCCTAATTATGAGACCGTCATCCCGGGGCGGAGGGACGTTCAGGTCACGATCCCCACGACCGACCTTACGGCCATCACGCGCCGCGCGGCGCTGGCGGCCCCCGAGAGGGGCGGCTCGGTCAAGTACACGCTGAAGAAGGGGGCGCTGGACGTCTCTTCCTCGACCCAGAACATCGATTTCCAGGATGAGATCGACATCGACTACAAGGGCGAGGAGTTCGCGATCGCCTTCAATCCCGTTTTCCTGCTGGACGTCCTTAAGGTCATGGATGCCGGCGCGGTTACATTAAGCTTCACGACCCCGGTCAATCCCGCGCTGGTGGAGCCGGCCGGGGATGCAGGCTACCGGTACGTCGTGATGCCGATGAGGGCCTGATTGGCGTTCGGAAAGGGCCGGTGGACGGCGGCCTCGGATCTATCCAGGTCCTTCGGCTATAAGTCCGGGCTGGGGCAGGGGCCCACGCGCATGAGCTTGTTGAACGCGGCGTGGGAGAAGGAGGTCGGACACTTCCAGGCGCATTGGCGCTTGGAGGGCGTACGCAAGGGAACGTTGTACGTCCGGGCCAGGTCTCCGGCCGGGGCCCAGGAGCTGGCGCTTAGAAGCGCCGATATCTTGCGCGCGCTGAACAAATATTTCGACAGGCCGTGGCTGAAGGCCATCAAGCATTCGCTCGGCCGCTAGGTTGGATTGTCCCCGAAAGTGAAGAAAAACAAGAAGCCGAAATCTTCTAATCCGAAGAAAAAGACCCGAACCCGAAAGGAGCGAGACATGGAAACGTCGACCCCCGACCCCGAAGTCCGAAAGGACGACGCCTACGACGCCTCTAAAATCCAGGTCCTTGAAGGCCTGGAAGCGGTGCGCAAGCGCCCGGCGATGTACATCGGCTCGACCGGCCCCGCCGGCTTGCACCACCTCGTCTACGAGGCCGTGGACAACTCGGTGGACGAGATACTCGCGGGGCGCTGCAAGTCGATCGAGGTCGTGATCCACCCCGGCAACTCGGTGACCGTTTTGGACGACGGGAGCGGCATCCCGGTCGATCCGATGAAGGACGTCAAGGATCCCAAGCTCAAGGGCAAGTCGGCGCTCGAGGTCGTCATGACCGTCCTGCACGCCGGCGGCAAGTTCGACCGGCGCGCCTATAAGGTGTCCGGCGGACTGCACGGGGTCGGCATCTCGGTCGTCAACGCTCTCTCGGAGTGGGTCGAGGTTGAGGTTTACCGCGAGGGCAAGACCTGGTTCCAGGCCTACGACCGCGGCAAGCCGCGCGCGGCGGTGGTCGCGAAGGGCAAGGCGGACGGCCACGGGACCAAGGTGACCTTCAAGCCCGACCCGGACATCTTCAACGGGCACCAGTTCTCCTACGACGTGCTGTCGAATCGCCTGCGCGAGCTGGCCTTCCTGAACGCCGGGGCGCGAATCACGATCATCGACGAGCGCGACGACAAGAAACATACCTTCCATTACGAGGGCGGCATCGCCCAGTACGTGAAGTTCCTGAACGCGAACAAGAAGACCTTGCATCAGGAACCGATCAACATCTCGCGGACGAAGGAGGACGCGGTCGTCGACTTCGCGATCCAGTACAACGAGGACTACTCCGAGAACGTCTACTCGTTCGTCAACAACATCAACACCCCCGAGGGGGGCACCCACCTGGCCGGCTTCAGGGGCGCGTTGACCCGGGTCATCAACGACTACATTAAGAAGGAAGACCTCCTTAAAGGAAAGAGCTTCAACCTGACCGGCGACGACGTCCGCGAGGGCCTGACCTCGGTCATCTCGATCAAGATCCCGAACCCTCAGTTCGAGGGACAGACCAAGACCAAGCTCGGCAACGCCGAGGTCGAGGGCATCGTGAAGTCGATCGTCGGCGAGGCCCTGGTCGTCTTCTTCGAGGAGAACCCGGCCACCGCGAAGCTGATCGCCTCGAAGTCGATCCAGGCCGCGGAGGCCCGCGAGGCCGCCCGCAAGGCCAAGGAACTGACCCGCCGCAAGGGCGTGCTCGGCGACATGAGCCTTCCCGGCAAGCTCGCGGACTGCCAGGAGCGCGACCCGGAGCGCTGCGAGCTGTTCGTGGTCGAGGGAGACTCGGCCGGCGGCTCGGCCAAGCAGGGACGCGACCGCGCGTTCCAGGCCATCCTTCCTATTAAGGGAAAGATCCTGAACGTCGAGAAGGCGCGCCTCGTGAAGGTTTTGTCGAACGAGGAAATCCGCACCTTGATCTCCGCGATCGGCTGCGGGATCGGCGAGGGCGAGGAGGGCTTCAAGCCCGAGAAGCTGCGCTACCACAAGCTGATCATCATGGCCGACGCCGACGTCGACGGCCAGCACATCCGCACCCTCATCCTGACCTTGCTGTACCGGCACATGAAGCCGCTGATCGAGCACGGCCACGTGTACATCGCCCAGCCGCCGCTGTACAAGGTCAAGAAGGGCAAGACCGAGATGTACATCGACAACGACGAGCGCATGGACCAATGGCTGCTCGAGCAGGGCATCGCGGGGACCGAAGTCTCGGTTCTCGGCAAAAAGAACGCGCCCTTGGACCGCAAGGGCCTGCAGGGGCTGCTGAATCTGCTGCTCGAGATCGAGAACCTGTCGCGCCACCTGCTGCGCAAGCGCCTGACCATCCAGGACTACATGCGCTTCTCGGCCGAGGGAAAGGTCCCGCTGTTCCGCTACGAGGAGACCCCGGGCGCCTTCAAGCACTTCTACAGCGAGAAGGAGTGGCAGGACTTCGAGGGTGAGTATATCCGGATACGCAAGGCGAAGCTGCTCGAGGACCGCACCGCGAGCGGCGAGGAGACGGCCGAGGCGGCCGGCGCGACGGAGGTCGAGGAAGAGCTCGGCCCCGACGCCCAGGATCTGTGGGAGTTCAAGCGCCTCGCCCAGGTTCAGGAGAAGCTGGACGCGCTGGGCCTGTCGCTCGAGCAGTACGAAGTCGTGCCGGACGAGAAGACCAAGCCGCTGTTCCGCGTCTCCTCGGACGGCGTTGCGAAGGAGGCCTTCGGCCTCTCGAGCCTGCTGGAGACCGTGCGCGGCATGGGCCGCCAGGGCTCGACGATCCAGCGCTACAAAGGTCTTGGAGAAATGAACCCCGAGCAGCTCTGGGAGACGACGATGGACCCGTCGCGCCGCAAGCTGCTGAAGGTCTCCCTGGAGAACCCCGGCAACGCGGAGCACATGTTCACCACGCTGATGGGCGACAAGGTAGAACCGCGCCGCCAATTCATCGAGGAGCACGCGCTCGAGGTCCGAAACCTCGACATCTGACGCGACGGAACCGAAGATAACGGAACCCTCACCCGCCCTTTCGGGCGCCCTCTCCCGCTTTCGCGGGAGAGGGCGGGGGTGAGGGTTCCTTATTTCAGAGGCTTCGCGTGCGAGTGGTCGACCGGGGCGATCGGCTCGTCGCTCTTGCGGACCAGGCGCCACGGATGGCGCTTGAGCTCGGCGGTCAGCTCCTCGACGTTGATCATGATCGCCGGGACGTGGCGCATCGCCTCGGCCGCCTGCGCGGAGGCCTTGGCCGACTGCTCGAGAGAGACCTTCAACGCGGCGCGGTCCTCCTCCAGCAGGGCGTTCAAGTTCGCGAGCGCGTGGTCGAGGTTCTGGACCGCCGACTTCGCGTGCCGGACCGTATGTTGGACGTCGGCGACCGTGCCGGCTTTCTCGAACTCCTGGACGATCTTCTGAACCTCGCCCATCACCGCGTTGGCGCGGGCCATCACGTCGACGTCGGGAACGGTCGGAAGCACGGCGCCCTCCGCCAGGGTCTCCCGGGTCGCCTCGCCCTCGGAGGGAGGCAGCAGCTCCAGGTACTTGCCGCCTCCGAAGCCCTTGCCGCGCACGCTGACCGAGGTGCCCGATTTCAATCGGATCTCGGACTTGATCGCCAGGTCGACGACGAACGTGAACTCGGGCTCGTAGGCGATGGTCACGCGGTCGACGGCCCCGGCGCGGTATCCTTTGTAGAGGACCTCCACGCCCTTGTCGATGCCCGCGATGTTGGGCAGGTGGATCTCGACGTGGCGCGCGTCGCCGCCGAGACGCTTTCGATTGACCGCGGCCAAGACGAGCACGACGGCGGCCAGCGCCGCGAGCACGAAGGCTCCTAAAACCGCGTCCGCTTTTTCGTAGTCCATGGGCGTTCCTTTAATTAGTCCAGAAAAAGCCTGACCTCGGGGTCGGCGGACTCCAGAAGCGCCGCCCGGGTCTCGAAGACGGTCAGCCCGCCCTCGCTGAGAAGGAAAAAGCGTTCCCCCCAATCAAGGAAGGCCTTGAGCCGGCCCGTGGAGATGAAAACCGCGGCGCGGCGGCCGTCCTTGAGGCCGCGAAGAACCTCGCGCATCTTCCGCGCGGCGGCGGCGTCAAGCTCGTCGAGAGGCTCGTCGAAGACGT
>CAZMIB010000097.1:0-12457 GCA_964566245.1 uncultured Elusimicrobia bacterium
GCCGCCCGCCGGCACGTTCGCCGGCCTGCTGGCGAAGGAGCTGCGCGGCTACTTCGACGGTCCGACGGCCTACGTCGTGGCCGTCGTCTTCCTGCTTATAACCGGCTACTTCTTCGGCTCCTCCCTGTTCCTGGCGAACACCGCCAGCCTGAGCGCCTTCTCGGACACCGCGCCGCTGCTGCTCGTCTTCTTCGTCCCGGCGGTGACGATGCGGCTCGTCTCCGAGGAGCTCAAGTCCGGCACGCTGGAGCTGCTCGCGACCTTGCCGGTCCGGGACCACGAGATCGTGCTGTCGAAGTACGCCGCGGCGCTGGGCGTGCTCGCGTTCACCTTGGCCGCGACCGCGCCCTACGCGGCGACGATCGTGATCCTGGGCCGCGCCGACTGGGGCGCGGCGGCGGGAACCTACGCCGGCCTGTTCCTGACCGGGGCCGTGCTGGCCGCGGCGGGGCTGTTCGCCTCGACCTTGACGCGCAACCAGATCGTCGCCTTCATCGTCGGCTTCCTGCTCTCGTTCGCGCTGTTCATCCTCGGCCAGCTCGGCCCGCTGGTCCCGCCGGCCCTCTCGCCGCTCACCGATTTCCTGGGCCTGCAGTCGCACCTCGACAACATGGCGCGGGGAATCCTCGACTCGCGCGACATCCTCTACTACGGCGGCCTCTCGGGCTACTTCCTGTTCCTGGCCCACCTACGGCTGACCGCCCGGCTGCGATGAATTTCCCCCGCCTTCCGAGCGATCCCCGCGACCCGCGGACGAGGCTGCTCTTCTCCGGGCTCGGCGCCGTCTTGGTCGCCGGCTGCCTCGTCTTCGCGAACCTTCTGGCCTCCTACGTCCCGGTCCGTCTCGACCTGAGCCAGGGCGGCGCCTGGTCGCTGAGCCCGGCCTCGAAGAACCTGCTCAAGCGGCTGGAGGACCCGCTCTACGTCCGGGCCTACTTCTCGCGGACCTTGCCGACGCAGTACGCGGCGAACCGGGACTACGCCTCGAACCTGCTGAAGGAGTACCGCCAGCGCTCGGGCGGCAAGCTGCGCCTGGAGTTCGTCGACGTCGAGAACCCGGAGAAGAAGAACGAGGCCCTGCGCGAGGGCGTCGTCCAGGTGCGCTTCAACACGATCGAGCGCGAGCGCTACGAGGCGCGCGAGGCCCTGCTGGGGCTGGTGCTCCAGTACGAGGACAAGAAGGAGGTCGTGCCGTTCGTGCAGGACGTGCGCTCCCTGGAGTACGACCTGACCTCGCGGATCAAGCGCCTCACCGCGCGCGGCCGCAAGTCCGTCGGCTTCCTGCTCGCCGCCGGGGCGCGCGGGCCGGACGGCCTGCCGGAGGGCGTGCAGCGCGCGCTCGCGGCGCACTACGACCTGAAGCCGGTCGATCCCTCCTCGCTCAAGCCCGAGGAGCTTCTGCCCCCGGTCGACGCCTTGGTGCTTCTCGGCCCGACCGAGAGGCTCAAGCCGGCCGACGTCTACCGGCTCGACCAGTTCCTGCTCTCGGGCCGGCCGGTCGCGGTCGGCCTCGACGTCAAGCGCAGCGACCTGCGCTCGTTCATGGCCCAGCCCCTCGACGCCGGCCTCTTCGATTGGCTCGGCGCCCGGGGCATACGCCCGGCCCGCACCTTCGTCCTGGACCTGCAGAACCAGAAGCTCCAGGTCCAGGCTCAGCAGGGCTGGATCCAGATCATGAACATCATCGATTATCCCCCTTTCCCGGTCGCGACCGGCCTCGCGCAGGAGCATCCGATCACGAAGGGCCTCGACGCGGTCACCCTGCCGTTCGTCGCCGCGCTCGAGGTCGCGCCGGCGCCCGGCCTCAAGGCCGTCGCCTTGGCCGAGTCCAGCCCGGCGAGCTGGCTCAAGGCGTCCTGGGAGAAGGGAGGGGCGGCCCTCAACCCGTTCGAGACCTTCACCCCCGCCCCCGAGGACAAGCGCGGGCCGTTCACCTTGGCCGCGGCCGTCGAGGGCGACTTCAAGAGCGCCTTTCCCCAGGCCCCCGAGGGCCTGAAGCCGGCCTCCCCGCGCCCCCAGGGGACCTCGCGCCTGGTCGTGGTCGGGACCTCCCATTTCGCCGACGCTCAATTCCCCGGCCCGGCCGCGAACCAGGCCTTCGCGCTCAACCTGATCGACTGGCTGGCCCAGGACGACGACTTGATCTCGATACGCGCCAAGGCGGCCGCCTTCCGCCCGCTGCGCCCGCTGCCGGTCCCGGCGAAGACCGCGATCAAGTACGCGAACATGTTTTCCCCGCCCTTCCTGGCGGTCGGCTTCGGCCTGCTGCGCTGGCGGCGGCGCCGCCGCATGAAGGCCGAGGCCCCCCGGAAGTACGCATGAACCGCCGGCTTCTGCCCCGTCTCGGCGCGGCGCTCGGCCTGCTGGCCGCCGCGTGGCTGGCCGTCGCGCTCCTTTCGCGCCCGCGCGAGGAGCGGCGCGCCCTCTGGCCCGCGAGCAAGGCCGCGACGCGGCTCAAGATCGGCTCCGAGGTCGAGCTGGCGCTGAAGGACGGGAGCTGGAAGGTCGAGCGCCCGACGGACTATCCCGCCGAGGCCGCCTTCATCCAGGACGTCCTCGACCGTCTGCCCAAGCTCGAGGCCTCGGAGTTCTTGAGCGAGACTCCGTCCAAGTACGCCCTGTTCGAGGTGGCGCCCCCCGGGGCCTTGCGCTTCTCGGCGTTCGCCGGCGGGGCCAAGCCGGAGCTGGACGTGTGGATCGGCAAGTCCGGCGACACCTACGACTCGTTTTACTTCCGCCACGCCGACGGGACCAAGGTGTTCGAGGCCCGCGGCCTGCCGCGCTATCTCCTGGACCGGCGGCCGAACGACTGGCTCTCCAAGCTCGTGCTGCAGGTGGAGTCGGACAAGGTAAGGACTCTGACGATCAAGCAGCCGGGAGGCTCGCTTTCCTTCGGGCGCAAGGACGGGAAATGGCGCCTGTCCGGGGCCGCCCTCTCCGACGCGGCGGTCAAGAAAGCGCTCGAGCCCCTGCTGGTCGCTCTGCTGCGGCTGGAGGCCGACGCCATCGTCTCCCCCGCCGAGCTTCCCAAGAACGCTTTCAAGAAGCCGGCCCTCGAGCTTTCCCTCGAGTACGCCGACCATGACGGCAAGCCCCAAAGCATCCGCCTCAAGCTCGCCCCCAAGGGCAAGGATGCGGCGGCGTATTACCTCGCGAAGGACGGCGAGGAGCGCGTCCGCTTCGAGATCGCGGGCTGGAAAGTCGCCCCCCTCCGCAAGACCGCCAAGGACTTCAGGCCCGGCGCCTGACCGAACCCGCTCCCGTCACTGGAAATCGTACTCCATCCAGGAGTCGTAGCTGTTCCAGCCGCCGAGGACGATGAGCTTGTAGTACCAGCCGGGCGGGAGGAAGGCCATCAGCGCCCCACTGACGGTCATCGGCTTGTCGGGGCTCCAGCCGGCGTTAAGGGTCGCGGCCCGGTAGCTCGTGCCGGGGGTGGGTCCGATGTAGAGATCCGTCTCGGTGTAGTAGGTGTTGTTCACCAAGCCCTCATGGCCGTAGATCGACAATATCCGAACCCCGTTGCTTGTGTTTTGGTAAACCCTTCCCGGCGCTCGCGCGGCCTGCGTGTACGCCTTGACCGCGGAAAGGACGGGGGATCCGAAAGGGCCCCAGGCTCCGTTCTGGTAAGCGCGGAAGGCGTTCGAGGCGGTGTTGTAGTAGAGCATGCCGTTCGCGCCGGCGGGCTCGCCGGCGGCCGCCGTGCTTAAGTTGCCGAACCGCGTCATCCCGTTGACGTCAAGTTTCGCCGAAGGGCTGGCCGTCCCGACGCCGACCTTGCCTCCGTCGCGCGCCAGAAGAGCATCCCCGGTCGTCATCATGTTCGCGTAAACGCCCAACGGCGCGGGGAAATAGGCGTTGAGGGTGAGATTTTCAGAGCCGATTTCGACGGTTAGGAACGCCGCCAAGAGCGCGCCGCCGGCCAGCGCCAGACCCCGCGCGCCTCGCCGGGAAGGAGCGGCACGTTCGGTGATCGCGACGGGCACATAAAGGCCCGATGGCCAGCGTCGATAAGCGCGCCGATCGATCACTTCCGCTAGTATAGCTCCCGTCGCCGATATTTCAAGACCCGTCGGCGCCGTCGCCCTTCAGGTGCCGCGATGGAGGCGGTAGAACAGCCGTTCCAGAAGCCTGAGCCACTCAGGACGCGCGGGCGGGACGCCCCCCGGCGGCAAGACGCGGAATTGCAGCCACGCCGCCGCGAAAGCGCCGGCGATCAGCACCAAGGCCGAGACGAAGAGGACGTTGCGGTGGAACGCGCGCACGCGCTCCTTGAGGGCGGGATCCAAGGGCGGCTTACTCCTCGAGCAGAGAGTCCCAGTACGCCTTGTCGATGAAGCGCTGCCAGGAGGCCCGGTAGCGTATCGGCGCCCGCAGCAGGATCTGGAAGCGGCCGCGCGCGTCCGGCTTCGACGGGCGTATCAGCAGCCTCAGCCCCGCCTCCAGCGGCAGGCGGTCCCCCTTCTTGAGGTTGCAGGGGATGCAGGCGGTCACGACGTTCGACCAGTCGGTCTTGCCGCCGCGCGAGCGCGGGACGATGTGCTCCAGGTTCAGGTCCTGCGTCGGGAAGCGCTTGCCGCAGTAGCAGCAGCGGTAGCCGTAGTGCTCGTAGATGTTGCGGCGCGTGAAGGTGATCTCGTGCAGCGGCAGGCGGTCGAACGCCCGCAGCGCGATGACCTCGGGGATGGCGATCTTGCAGGTCGGGGTGTGGATGAAGCCCGAGGGCGACTCGGCCATGAGCTGCGAGAGCTGGAGCCAGTCCTCGAAGTCGTAGGTCCGGTAGTCCGGATCGACGACCTGCGCGTGATCGAGGTACAGCAAGGTGAGCGCGCGCTCCCACGGGGCGATCTGGATCGCGTGGAAGTTCCGGTTCAGGACCAAGACGCCCGTCACCTCGAGCCTCCGTATGCCATATTTTCTATTCTAACAGAGCGCCGTCAGTAAATCCACCCGGGAATGCCCTGCTCGACCGGCTCGATGCGCTCCTCGGGCGGCGAGACCTTGCGCTCGTTCATCTTATGCGGGACGTCCAGGTCCTCGATGAACAGCCGCTTGGTCCTGCGCGGGCGAGCCCACGGCACCGTGAAGCGGTACTGCACGCTGAAATGGTGCTGCGCGCCGAGCAGGCGGTTCGCCGCGAACGCGTAGTCGGCCTGCAGCGAGCCCTCGCGCAGGCCGAAGCCGATCGCGAGCCCCCCGGTGTCGGAGTTGAACTGGTAGCCGCCCCGCAGGAAGTACTCGCGCGAGACGGAGTACTCGGCCCCGACGTCGTAGCGGGTGGCGTCCTCGAACTGGCGGTACTCCGCGCTCGTCGCCAGCAGCAAGTTCGTCTCCGGGGACAGCGGCAACGTGTAGGCGAGCCCCGCGCGGTAGGTGGTCGGCAAAGGATCGCCGTCGGAGACGTAGGTCAGCTTGCCCCCCAGGTTCAGCACCGACAAGCCGAAGCCGATCCGCCACTCGGGCATGCGCAGCATGTACCCGCCGTCCAGCGCGAAGGCGTGCGCCGAGGCGGTCTCCGCCAAGGTCGAGTGGATGTATTTCCCGGTCAGCCCGAGAAAATGCTGGATACGGTAGTCGTCCCCGTTGTGCTTCTCGACCGACTCGTAGAGCCGCTGCGCGATCGACAGCCCCAGCATCATGTCGGAGCCCGCCGACAGGCTGTCGGAGGACAGGAACGAACCGTCGGGGTTGGTGCGGTTGACCTCGATGCTCCCGCTTCCGGAGAAGTAGCCGCTGGCCGCGACGACCGCCGGGCCCTGGTCCGGGAAGGCCCCCATCGGCAGCGGGAAGCCCGCGGCGAGGAATTGATGCGAGGAGTCCTGGAGGCCCTTCTCCAGCGTCGCGGCGAGCTCGCCCCCCCTCAGGACCGCCAGGCCGGCCGGATTGAACCCGACCGCGAACAGGTCGTCGGCGACCCCGTCGTAGGCTCCCCCCAGCCCGAGCGAGCGCGCCCCGATGGGATCGGAGAGGAACGGCAACGCGGTCACCCCCCCGTTGGCGGCCAGCGCCGGCCGCGCCGCGAGCACGGAGAGAAGCGCGCAAGACCACGCGACGAGAATGGGCCTCATCCTATTTCACGACCACTATTTTCTGGGTCTGCTCGATGCCGGGGCCGATGATGTGCGCGAGGTAGACGCCGCTGGCGACCGTGCTGCCGCGGTCGTTGACGCCCCACCAGTCGACCGAGCCTTTCCCCGCCGGGACCGGACCGTCGAACAGCGTCTTCACGAGGCTGCCGTTCATCGAGTACAGCTTGATCGTCAGGCTTCCCGCGGCGCCGAGGTCGTAGCGCAAAGTGGCGCGCTGTCCCAGCTTCGGGTTGAAAACGTTGTTGTACGCCTTGAACGCGACGATGTTCGTCGACAAGCTCAAGGGCGCGCTCAAGCCCAAGGAGTGCACGGCCCCCAACTCGGACTTGCCGAACAGCTCCAGCTCCACCGTCCCCAGCGCGGGGAAGCGCGCCGCGAACCCGGAGGCGAGCCGGACCTGCCCGGTGATCGACCCCGCCGGCGCGGCCGAGGAGACGAAGGTCAGGAAGGACCCGGCTCCGTTCGTGGCGGTCTGCGGCACGACGTTCAAGGATTGATCGCGAAGCTGGGCGTGGTCGAAGACGTAGTACGGCGAGGTGAACGAGGTCACGCCGACCGAGAAGGAGATCAGATCGCTGTCGAACGCCGCGCCGACCGTGTTCGCGGCCACGACCGCGACCGGGGAGTAGCTCAGGCGCAGCGTGTACGGCTGAAGGGAGCTCGACGGCGCGTTCGAGCCCAGGCTGGTGCCGGCGGCCGAGACGAGCACGTAGAGCTGCCCCGCCGCGGAGGCGTCGACGCTGAAGGAGATCGACGGCGCGCTCGTGAAGCAGTTCCCCGACGTCGGGCAGAAGCCCCCCGCGTCCGGGTTGATGTCGATCGTGGGAGACGCCGACGCGAGGACGTTGCCGCGGACGTCCACCAAAGTCATCTGCAGCGCCGAGTAGGTTCCGGCCTGGCTCGGGTTCGGGGGCAGGTCCAGCGTGGCGCGCAGGGAGCCGGGAGCCGCCGGCAACGCGTAGGCGTCGATGTCCCCCGCCGGGAAGATCGTGGCGACGACCGCGGCCATCGTGCTGACGTCGGTCGCGTTCGCGATCCCGTCGTTCGGCTCGTAGGCGTCGCCGCCCTGGGGCGCCGTCAGGATGCCGTGGTCCGAGAACGCCCCCTGCACGGTGACGCTGTCCCCGGCCACGAAGCCCAAGGCGGCTTGGTTCGAGACGATCAGCGCGGCCTCCAGGTACTCCTGGAAGCTCTCGGGAAAGAAGAACAGCGCGCCGAAGGCGACCACGTCGGCCTTGTAGCACGGCCCGCTTCCGCAGGCGGTCGCGTTGCTCGTCTGCCCGAGGTAGCGGGCGCTGGTCTTCTTGCGCAGGCTCCACAAGGACTGCGAGACGAACATGCTGTCGGTGTGTATCTCGCCGAACCACTGCCCCGGGAACACCTTCGCGGTCCCGTCCAGGTCGCGCGTCGTCCCGTCGTTGTTCGGCAGCGCGGAGTAGGAGCCCAGCAAGGCCTGGTTCACGTACTGGCCGATCTGGGGCAGGCCGTCCTCGGTCGCCGTGTTCAAGCCCTGCCCCGCGAACGAGCTGGCCGAGAAATAGTCCGCGTTCGCCTCCGAGATCGCTCCGCTCTGCCCGAAGTTGATGATCGGATAGATCGTGTCGACCACGAAGTGCGTGTACTCGTGATGGATCACGGTGGCGTCGAGCGCGAACGGCCCGTCGCCGGGCGTGACGCCGCCGTCCCCGATGAACAGCCCGCGCGAGACCGGGTTGTAGAAGGCGTTCAGAAGCCCCGGCCCGAACTTGACCGTGACCGGAAGCGGCGCGTTGATCGCCGCGAGGCCCTGCGCGTCGACCGTCGTGCGGAAGAAATCGTGGACCTGATTGATCTGATAGAAAACGTTGATCTCGCTGAGGCTGTTGTCGAAGGTCGGGGCCTGGACGCCGGGGATGCCGGACGGCAGCGGCGAGCCGCCCACCCAGGTGAACGTCGAGGACGGGCCGACCGAGACCCCCGGGCTGTTGCCGCTCGGCAGCACGAGAAAGCTAGAGACGTCCACGTCGTAGCCGTAGGCCGTCCCCGCGTCGTTCGTCCTGAGGCGGACCTGATAGGTCAAGTTCTCGACGGCCGGGCCCAGGAACGGGGAGCGCGCGCCCGACATCGCCCCCAGCGGGTTGCCGGCCGGGTCCCGGACCTCGACGTAGTCGTCGTCGGTCCAGTCCACGAACTCGGACGGGCCGCTGCCGCCGGAGGTGATGACGCCGACGTTGAACTGGCTGAAATGCGGCATGACCTTCGCGAAGGTTCCCCCCGCCGGCAAGGGCACGGTGACGGAAAGGGTCTGGTCCAGGTCGTCCGTGTACGGATGCGGGCTTGAGATCGGCAGGTTGGCCGTGAACCACAGCCCGCCGCCGTTGTCGTAGTGCGCCGGGGCGGCCTCGTGGTTGTAGACCGAGGCGTACGGGCCCTTCAGCCCCGAGAACACCTTCCCCGCCTGCGTCGCATGGCAGTAGAACCCGGTGGAGTCCGTCGTGGTCGAGTCGACGTAGCTTCCGACCCACACCCGCTCGTTCGCCAGCGGCCGGACCACCGGCAGGCCCGAGCCTCCGACCGAGGTCGGGTCGATCGGATACACCAGCCCCGCGACGGTGCCCGACGCCAGGCAGGCCGCGTAGTCCAGCCGGTCGTAGCGCAGCAAGACCTCCGCGCTGACGGCGTCGACGAGCACGACCCACAGCCCCGGCGGATTCCCGGAGGCCGCCTCGAAGCGCCACGCCAGGCGCAGCTTGGCGTCGCTCGGATCGGGGTAATAGTTCAGCGCCCCGGCCCCGACCTGGGCCCCGGGCAGCTCCGCGAGGACGGCCTGGCGCGCTCTTTCCCGGCTCACCGACGGAGCGGACGGCGCCGCGAACGGAGGCTCGTAGCTGGACTGCACCAGGATCGCCTCGCCGCCGGTGGTCTGGTGCACCTTCACGCGCGCGCCGAAAACGGGGACGCCGCCGCGGGTCTGCTCGAACAGCAGATGGTCCAGGCCGTGCCGGCGTATCGAGCGGGAGAGGGTCAGCTCGGACTCGTCGACGCCCATGAAGCCCCGGACGTCTCGCAGCAGC
The DNA here is from genome assembly GCA_964566245.1 of uncultured Elusimicrobia bacterium. Taxonomy (GTDB): domain Bacteria; phylum Elusimicrobiota; class Elusimicrobia; order CAZMIB01; family CAZMIB01; genus CAZMIB01. The sequence continues at coordinate 9,143 of CAZMIB010000097.1, forward strand.
GCCCGCGCCGCCTGCTCGGGCGTCCCCGCGCGGGCCTTGGCCTTGAAGCGGGACAGCGACTCGGGCAGGCCCGTGCGCGGGCTGAAGCGGACCGCCGCCGCTCCCTCGCGCCGCCTGAAGTCCGCGAGGGCCTTGAGCGCCGCGGCCGTCGGCGCGCGCTTGAACGGCTTCACCCCCAGGTTTTTCCCGAACCTCTGGGCATCCGCGCCGGCCGAGGGCCCCGGACGAACGGCGAACGCCGGCGCGGAAACGAAAAGCGCCGTGAGGCAAAGAACGGCGCGGGCGCGCCGATTCCAAGCGTGCATGCCTCAGAAGTCTGCCCTTTGTCTTTTACAAACTTATTTCATAAACTGCCCTCGAAGTTCCTTCCCGCGCCGATAGCTCAATCGGATAGAGCATCTGCCTTCGGAGCAGAGGGTTGGGGGTTCGAGTCCCTCTCGGCGCACTTTTTGGTACAATAAACCGTCGGAGATTCACGAGGGAGGACACACCTTTGGGCGGCCATAGTCACTGGGCGGGCATCAAGCACAAGAAGGGCATCCTCGACGCCAAGCGCGGCAAGGTCTTCACGAAGATCGTCCGCGAGATCACGATCGCGGCGCGACTGAGCGGGGGCGCCCCCGAGAACAACCCGCGACTTCGCAAGGCCATCGAGGACGCGAAGGCGGAGAACATGCCCTCGGAGAACATCAAGCGCGCGATCCAGAAGGGCACCGGCGAGCTGCCCGGAGCGGTCATCGAGGAGCTGACCTACGAGGGCTACGGGCCCGGCGGCATCGCGGTGATGGTCGAGGTCACGACCGACTCCAAGAACCGCACCCACTCCGAGATACGCAAGATCTTCGGCGAGCACGGCGGCAACCTGGGCGAGGTCGGCTGCGTCGGCTTCCTGTTCAAGCGCCAGGGCTACCTGACCCTCAAGAAGGCCGCCGTCACCGAGGACAAGCTGATGGAGCTCGCGCTCGACGCCGGGGCCGAGGACATCCGCTCCGATGAGGCCGAGGTCTACGAGATCGTCACCCCGCCGGAGAGCTTCGACGCCGTCAAGAAGCGCCTCGAGGACGCCAAGCTCGCGCCCGACAGCTCCGAGATCACGATGCTGCCGACGACCGAGGTCCAGGTCGACGAAAAAGGAGCCGCCAAGGTGATGTCGCTGATGGACGCCCTCGAGGAGCACGAGGACGTGAAGAACGTCTACTCGAACTTCGACATCCCGGACGCCGTCCTCGCGCGCCTGGGCTAGGACTCTCGCGATGGCCCCGATCCTAGGCGTCGACCCGGGCCTCGCCGACACCGGCTGGGCCGTGCTCGGCGACGGGCCGCGCGTGCTGGAGGCCGGGCTCGTGAAAACCCCGGCCGGCGACCCGCTTCCGGACCGCCTGAGACGCCTGCACCTCGAGATCGCCGCGGTCGTGGCGCGCGCCAAGCCGTCGGCGCTCGCGCTCGAGGAGCTGTTCTTCACGCCGATGGCGCGCACGCAGTTCGCGACGGTCCAGGCGCGCGGCGTGATCCTTTTGGCGGCCGCGCAGGCGGGCGTGCCGGTCTGCGCCTACAACCCGCGCATCGTCAAGCAGGCGCTGACCGGCTCGGGCGCGGCCGCGAAGCCGCAGATGCAGCGCATGGTGGCGCGCCTGCTGGGCTTGGCCGAGGTTCCGAAGCCGGACGACGTCGCCGACGCGATGGCGATCGCGCTGTGCCACCAGCGCGTCGCGAGATTCAGGGGGATGGTCCGCAAATGATCGCTTTTCTGACGGGCGAGGTGGTCGACCGGGGCGAGGGGCGCCTCGTGGTCGAGACGGGCGGGGTCGGCTACGAGGTCCAGGTCTCCTCCTCGACCGTCTCCCGGGCCGGCGAGGAGCCGGTCCGGCTGTGGATCTCCGAGACGGTCGCGATGTACGGCGGCGGGACGACGCTGTACGGCTTCCTCACGAAGGAGGAGCGCGACATCTTCACCGCGATCAAGGACAACGTCCCGAACACCGGCGCGAAGAAAGCCCTCGAGGTGCTCGACCGCGCCTCGAAGTCCCTGCCCGACTTCCGGCGCGCGGTGCTCGACAAGGACGTCCGCATGCTGGCCGGCGTGTTCGGCTTCACGAAGAAGACCGCCGAGCGCCTCGTCGAGGCGCTGCAGGACAAGCTCGGCCGGGTGGACGTCGGCGGCGCGGAGCGCTTCCGCGCGGACGCGGCCCCGGCCTCGCCGCATTGGACGCAGGCCCTCGCGGCCCTCGGCGCGCTCGGCTACCGCCCGCAGGAGGCGCGCGCCGCGCTGACCGCGGTCCAGGAGGAGGGCCCCGCGGCCGCCTCCGTCGAGGAGCTGATCCGCAAGGCCCTGAAGAAACTCTGACGTGGACCTCGATTCCGAGCTGTTGACCCCGAAGACGATCCCCGACGAGGAGGCCGTCGACCTCACGCTCCGGCCCAAGAACCTCTCCGAGTTCATCGGCCAGGAGAAGCTCAAGGACAACCTGCGGGTGTTCATCGAGGCCGCGCAGAAGCGCGGCGAGCCGCTCGACCACTGCCTGTTCTACTCCCCCCCGGGCCTCGGCAAGACGACGCTCGCGCACATCCTCGCGCGAGAGATGGGCGTGAACATGCGCACGACCGCCGGGCCGATCCTGGAGCGGGTCGGCGACCTGGCCGCGACGCTGACCGACCTCTCCGACGGGGACGTGCTGTTCATCGACGAGATCCACCGCCTGAACCACGCGGTCGAGGAAGCCCTCTACCCGGTCATGGAGGACTTCACGTTCTTCATCAACACCGGGCGCGGGCCCGCCGCGGCGACCGTGAAGCTCGCGATCCCGCGCTTCACTTTGGTGGGGGCCACGACGCGGGCCGGCTTGCTGACGAGCCCGCTGCGCGACCGCTTCGGCATCGTCGGCAACCTCACGTTCTACACGCTGCCGGAGCTGCAGCGCATCCTGAAGCGCTCGGCCGGGATACTCAAGATCGAGGCCGTGGACGAAGGCATCGCCGAGATCGCGCGCCGCTCGCGCGGCACGCCCCGCATCGCGAACCGCCTGCTGCGCCGCGTGCGAGACTTCGCGCAGGTCCGCGCGGACGGGGTGATCACGCTGTTCGTCGCTCGCGAGTCGCTGGACGCGCTCGAGGTCGACGCGGAGGGCCTCGACGCGATGGACCGGCGCTTCCTGGCCGCGCTGATCGAGAAGTTCAACGGCGGCCCGGTCGGCATCGACACGCTCGCGGTCGCGATCTCGGAGGAGAACGACACGGTCACCGACGTGATCGAGCCGTTCCTGATCCAGGCCGGCTTCCTCGCGCGCACGCCGCGCGGGCGCGTCGCGACCCCGAAGG
>CAZMIB010000098.1:0-12329 GCA_964566245.1 uncultured Elusimicrobia bacterium
CGCGCATCACTGGCCGGCACGCAATTTCTCTCACAATACCAATCCAACTCATACTTTCTGCGTCGACACTGCCAGGATCGCTTATTTAGCACTCGCTGCTGTCTGCGGCTTGCGCACCTTCAGCAGCACGGGAAACGACGTCTGTTTGCCCGTGCCCGCACCACCGGCGCGGGCGGATTGCGACACCGCATGGCAGAGGAAGTCCGTTTCCGGCACCCATTTTGCCGCTTCCAGGATAATCTGGCGCTCGTTTTCGCCAGCGCGGATTTGCACACCGTTCAAGCCAATGTTGGCGACGATCACGCCATGCGGCAGATTGTCCACGTCCAGGGCGATCAAATTGGTGTCGCCGCTGCGAATCACCCGCAGCCACGCCGGGACCCGGGTTCCCGGAGCAATCACGATTTCCAGCGGCTTCGCGGCGACATTTTGAACGGCAGCAGCCGGCAACGTGACGTCATTCGGTTCGAGCGAAAGAAAGAATTTGGGCTTTTCGAGCAATTTGACTGTGCCGAAATTGTTGACCTTCTGCTGAACGCTTTTCCCATCAACCATCGCGGTCGCCGTCACCTTGACCTGGCTCCAGTCCTCGGCCATCAGCTTGGGGGCATCCAGGTTGGCGAACAGGGAACCACCGGCCTCGCGATGGCCCGCCACGGTGCCGGGCTTCTGCCGCGCCGCGCCGCGGTGATCACCTACTGCAACACCGGCTCGCTCGCGACGGCCGGGGTGGGGACCGCCCTCGGCGTGATCAAGGAGGCGCACCGCCGCGGCAAGATCGGGCTGGTCTACGCCTGCGAGACGCGCCCCTACATGCAGGGCAGTCGCCTCACCGCCTGGGAGCTGCGCCGGGCCGGGATACCCTTTTTCCTGCTGACCGACAACATGGCCGGGCACATCCTGGCCACCGAGCGCATCGACGCCGTCCTCGTGGGGGCCGACCGGATCGCCGCCAACGGCGACGTCGCGAACAAGATCGGCACGTACCCTCTCGCGGTGCTGGCCCGCGCGCACCGCGTCCCGTTCTACGTCGTCGCGCCGACCGCGACGCTCGACCCGGCCGCCCGCTCCGGGGCCGACATACCGATCGAGGAGCGCCCGGCCGGCGAGGTGCTGCGCCTGGGCGGCCGCAGCCTCGCGCCAGCAGGCGCGAGGGCCCGCCATCCCGCGTTCGACGTCACGCCGTCGCGGCTCGTGTCCGCGCTGGTGACCGAGCGCGGCGTCTCGCGGAAAGCGAAAGGAGAGACCTTTGTACAAGCGCGCTAAGATACTCGCGACGTTGGGGCCGGCCTCGTCAAGCCCCGAGAAGATACGCGGCCTCATCGAGGCCGGCGTCGACGCCATCCGCATCAACTGCTCGCACGCCAAGCTCGAGGGACTCGCGCAGGACGTCAAACTAATCCGCCGCGCGGCCGAGTCGGCGGGCCGTCCGATATCTATCCTGATGGACCTGCAGGGCCCGCGCCTGCGCACCGGACGGCTGCGCAACGGCCAGCCGGTTCCCCTGCAGCCCGGCAAGAAGGTGATGATCTGCCTGCACGACATCCCGGGCACCGACGAGGTCATCTCGACGAACTACCGCGAGCTGCCGCGCGTCGTGAAGAAGGGCGGCCGCATTTTGCTCGACGACGGCACGATCGAGCTCAAGGTCCTGCGCACGAGCCCCGATGAGGTCGAGTGCGAGGTGCTGGTCGGCGGGATGCTCAAGGAGCACAAGGGCCTCAACGTCCCGGGGGCCCAGATCGGCCTGCCGGCGCTCACCGCGAAGGACAAGCGCGACCTCGAGTGGGGCATGAAGCTCGCGGTGGACTTCATCGCGCTCTCGTTCGTCAAATGCGCCGAGGACGTCGAAAAGGCCAAGCACGCGATCAAGGAGGCCGGCTCGCACGCGATGGTCATCGCGAAGATCGAGCGCGCCGACGCCCTCGACCAGATCAAGCCGATCCTCGACGCCGCGGACGGGCTGATGGTCGCGCGCGGCGACCTCGCGGTGGAGCTCTCGGCCCCCGAGGTGCCGGTGATCCAGAAACAGCTCGTGCACATGGCTCAGCAGAACGCCAAGATGGTCATCGTCGCGACGCAGATGCTCGAGTCGATGATCTCGCACCAGCAGCCGACGCGCGCCGAGGCCTCCGACGTCGCGAACGCGATCTTCGACGGCACCGACGCGGTCATGCTCTCCGGCGAGACCGCGGTCGGCCTCTACCCCCAGGTCACCGTCCGCACCATGGCCGACATCATCCACAAGGCGGAGCGCAGCCCGTTCACGCGCCTGGACCTGCCTCGCATCCAGGAGAACAACGGCTTCGCGCACGCGCTCTCCCGCGCCGCGGTCGCGGCCTGCGCCGAGTCCCAGGCCAAGGCGATCGTCGTGTTCACGCTGACCGGCTGGTCGGCGAAAGTCATGGCGAAGTACCGTCCGCCGGTCCCGATCTACGCGATGACCCCGAACCCGCGCGTGCTGCAGCAGCTCGGCCTCGTCTGGGGCGTCATCCCGCTGATCTGCCCGCTCTCGGCGCATACCGACACGATGATCCAGAAGGGCGAGGAGATCCTGCTCAAGAGCACCAAGCTCAAGACCGGGGACACCGTCATCGTGATGGCCGGCGGCACCGCGAAGCACCGCGCCTCGAACACCATCCAGATCCAAACCCTCGGCCAGTAATCTCCCTGTGCCCTCTCCCGACGGGAGAGGGTGAGGGTGAGGGGAACCGGGGCCGCCAGGCCTCGGAATAAACTAGGTCTTTCGGCCCGCCTGGGCCTAGGCCGCATTCTTTCCCTCCGCTAGGTCCTTCGACCGGCTCGGCGTCGTCCTCGTATTTATACGATGGCGCCCGGACGGTTCATCCGATATAGGATTCGAACGAGAAGGAGTCTTCACATGATGACCTTGAAGCCCAGCCGCTTCCTCGCTTCCGCGCTCGCCGCCGCCATCGTGCTCGCGAGCCCCGGCCTGCCCGCGTATCAAGCGCTGGCCCAGACCGGCTCGGCCAAGACCTCGGCCGCGAGCGCCCCCACGGCGGCGCCGGTCGTCATGCCCAGCGCCCTCTCGAACCCCGGCCTCAACTCCTTCGTCTACTCGAACCCGGCCCTAGCGCTGCCGTCGGCGAATCTTCAGTCCTCTCGATCGACCGCTTTGCAAGGAAGCTCCCTCGCCCGCCCCTCGGCGGGAGAGGGGGGGGTGAGGGGTCAGGCGGTGATTTCTCCAAAGGCGCTGTCGCCCACCCGGGCTGCGCCGCCCCTCACCCGCCCTTCGGGCACCCTCTCCCGCCAAGCGGGCGAGGGATACGGCGTCTCAATCACCGAGACCCGCCGCGACCTCGGCGCCGCCGTGAAGGCTCCCAGCAATGAGTCGGCGTTCGCCTCCGCCGCGCGGTTGTTCGATGCTTTCCTCGCCTCGCCGCGAAGCGTCCTCTCGGATCGAGCCGCCCTCTCGGCGACGGGACTGTCCGCGCGCGAACCCATGCCGCCGGCGGCCGCCCGGACGAAAAAGGCGTCGCGCTCCTCCGTCCCCGCTCCGATCTCAAGCCAGAGCAACCGATCCGGCCGAGTTTCCGCCGGGCTCGCCGTCGCGGCCGCGGGCGCGCTGTTGTACGGCATCGCCAAGGCCAGCCTCGCGCCCGTCGCCGCGATCTCGACCGGTTTGATCGCGAGCCTCCTGATCCACGAGACCGCCCACCTCTGGGCGCTCAAGCGACTCGGGGACCCGACCGCCGAGAATCACGGGCGCTACAGCCTCAACCCGCTCGCGCAGATCGATCCGCTGGGCACCGTGCTGATTCCGGCCGCGACCTTGCTCGCCAGCTCGGCGCTGCTGCATGTCCCGATCCTTTTCGGCTGGGCGAAGCCGGTGCCGGTGGACTTCAACAAGCTTCCCGACCCGCAACGCGATCCGGCCAAGGTCGCGCTCGCCGGGCCGATGGCCAACATGCTCGCCGCCGCCGTCTCCGCCGGGGCTCTGTTCTTCCTGACCACCTCGGGCACGATCGCGGCGACAGGCACGACCGCCCTGGTCCTCTCCAGCGTCGCGAAGATCAACCTCGCGCTGGGCGCGTTCAACCTGATCCCGCTGCCCAACCTGGACGGGGGCAAGGTGCTCGTGAGCCTCCTGCCCGCGAAACTGTACGACCGCTGGGTCCATAACTCCTCGGTGCCGTCCCGCTATCAGGGCGTCTTCCGCAAGCTCTACGAGGGTCCGTCCAACCTCCTCAACCGGCTGCATGTCCACGGCCAGCGGGAGGTCAACGGCCTGACGCGCGCCGCGAGCCTCGTCGCGCTCGCCGGCTTCTACGCGTTCACCTACGGCGCCCTCGGCGCTCCGCTGCTGTTCATGATGCTCGTCTGCAGCTACGACTACTACTGCATCCGCGAGAAGATGCAGAACGAGGCCGCGGTCAACGAGCTGATCGACATCCTGCAGGGCTTCGCCGGCGAGCTGGCCCAGGCCGCCCTCGAGGACAAGGACGTGCAGTCCGAGGTCAACGCGGAAGAGGTCGAGCACTCGATCAAGAACGCTCTCGAGAACCTGATCGATCAACTCGTCGACTCCGAGGGCTTCGACGGCCTCTCGAGGGACGAGAAATGGGCGCGCTTCGAGGGCGCCTACAAGGACGCGATGGTCGCGGCGCTTCAAAAGAAAGGCCTGTCCGCGGACTCCCCGGAGACGATACGCCGCCTCCTGGGAAGCGACCGAGCCCATGCGTTCTTCGGCAAGCTGCGCGACTGGATCGAGAGGCACGACGTCTGGGCGACGTGGCACAGCGAGAAGCGCAAGCTCGCGAGCCAGGTCAAGGAGCGCGGGACGAAGAAGGCCGGCTCCGGCGGGCCCGGAATGGGCACGCTCCTCATGCTGATGGGCGTGGGGCTCGGCGCCGCGCTGCACGCCTCCGGACTGCCCGGCGCCGCCTTGGCGGGCCTCGGCCTGCCGCTCGCGGTGCTGGGCGTGGAGGACGCGACTCCGCCGACCGCCCGCCGGAAGACCTTCGCCGAGTCCTTGGACGACCCCGAGCTCAAGCTCAGCGACAAGGAAAAGGCCTTCCTGCTGATGAACTTGACGGAGATGAAGCTGCAGAAAAGACCCCCGGTGATCGGCCGCTCCGAGGAGATGGACAAGCTGGTCAACGCCGTCACCTCCCCGCGCGGCGCGATCAACAGCGTGGTCTTCGTCGGCAAGCCGGGCGTCGGCAAGACCGCCGTGCCCGAGAAGCTGGCCCAGGCGATGGCCTTGGCTGACGAGGCCGCCGAGGGCGACACCTTCGCCCTCGAGTCGACGCGCGGGCGCTTTCTGCTCGAGCTGGATATCAACGCCCTCCTCTCCACCGACAATCCGGTCGGCGCCTTCCGCGCCCTGATCTCGCTCTTGTCGCGCTTCAACGATCCCGATCCGCGGACCGGCAACAAGTGCGTGCTTTTCGTCGACGAGATCCACAATCTGTTCAGGACGCAGGACGGGACGCGCGTCGCCGAGCTGCTGAAGAAGCCGCTGCGCAACGGCGAGTTGACCTTGATCACCGCGACGACCGAGAAGGAGTACAAGCAGCACCTGGAGAACGACGAGGCCTTCCGGCGCCGGCTCATCCCGATCCAGCTCGACGAGTCCACCGTCCCGGAGACGATCCAGATGCTGGAGGGCGCGAAGGCCTATAACGAGCACCTCCACGGCGCGGCCATCACGCCGGAGGCCATCGCCTCCGCCGCGACCGACTCTCGCTTCGACCAGGAGCTGTTCCTGCCCGGACGGGCGTTCCATTACCTCGAGCAGGCGCTCAAGCAGTCGAGCTTCGCGAAGCAGCGCGACCGCCTCCGCCTGCGTATCCAGGAGACGATCCGCCAGCTCCAGTACGTGATGGGCCGGCTCGCCGGCAAGCTGCGCGAGACGCCCGGGGTCAAGGACAACATCAAGGTCGAGGAACCCAACACCATCGAGCTGTACAACCTCGCGCTCGACTTGAGCTCGAAGCTGATCGGCTACTACCGCGGACTGGGCAAGGTGCCGAGCGAAGGCACTCCGGTCATCACGGCCGACGACGTGCGCGAGCAGATCTCCGAGCAGACGGGCGTCGCCGCGGGCCAGCTCGCGACCGGCAAGGAGCCGGTGGAGAAGTGGCTGACCCTCGAGAGCCGGCTGAAGAAAAAGGTGATCGGCCAGGACGAGGCCATCGAGAAGATCTCGAAGGCCGTCCTCGCCAGCAAGGCCGGCATGTCGAACCCCAACAAGCCGATCGGGGCGTTCTTCCTGACCGGACCGACGGGCACCGGAAAGACCCACCTGATGAAGACCGTCGCCGATGAGGTCTTCGGCCCGGGCTCGCTGATCCGCTTCGACATGTCCGAGTTCCAGGAGCCGCACACCGTCTCCAAGCTCTTCGGCTCGCCGCCGGGCTACGTCGGCTACGGCGAGGGCGGACAGCTTACCGAGGCGGTGCGCAAGAAGCCGTCCGCGGTGCTCTTGTTCGACGAGGCCGAGAAGGCGCACCCCGACGTTTGGAAGGCGATGCTGCCCGTCCTTGACGAGGGACGCATGACCGACAGCATGGGGCGCACGGTCGACTTCAAGAACACGATCATCGCGCTGACCTCGAACCTGGGCATGTACACGATCGACGTGTCGGCCTACGTCGATGCGTACCACGAGCTCAAGGTGAAGCTCGACGCGGCCAAGGACGGCCAGGATCATTCCGCGAAAATAGCCGAGGTCGAGGCGGAACTGGGGCAAACCAAACAGCGCCGCGCCACCTTCGCCTCCTCGGGCCTCGACTTCAAGGAGCAGATCTCCCGTTTGGACGCGAGCGCGGCGGCGCTGGAGCGCCAGTTGGCCGAGTTGAGAGCTCTGCCGGCCAGCCGCGAGGCCGTCCAGGCCCAGATCGACGCCTTGATCGAACGCATGGTCGCCGAGACCAAGGGCGCGGCCCAAGAGGTGACCAAGGAACAGTTCAAGGCTCTGCCGCCCGAGTTCACGGGACGTCTGCAGGAAGAGCCCATCGTCTTCAACCGGCTCAGGCCGGCCCAGGCGATCGAGATCGCCGCGCTGAACCTCAAGCAGCACGCCGCCCAGCTCGCCGCCGCGGGCCATGAGCTGGAATGGACGCCGGGCGTGGCCGAGATCCTCGCCTCCGAAGGCTACTCGATCGCCCTCGGCGCGCGACCCCTCCAGAACGCGCTCAACCGGCTCGTTCTTCAGCCGACGGCCCTGGCGGTCCTCGAGGCCGCGAAGGCCACCGACAACAAGGTCCGGCCGAGCCATATCCGGCTCTCGGCCGATCACGGGCGCATCAAGATCGAGGTCAGCCCGGTCGAGCCGAAGAAGGTCGTGAAGCGCGATCCCGATGAAAGCGCGACGCAGGAGTTGTTCCTGTCCGTGTACGAGTGCGTGCTGAAGGCCGTCGCCCGCGAGACCGATCCGTCCACGACGCTGGATTTGGTGGACGGCTGGGCCAAGGACGCCCTCGCGGCCTTCCCCGAGGCCACGCCGGTCGCTCCGATCATAAACGACGCGCCTCCGGCGGCGGAGGGGAACGGCAGCCCCGAGCCGCCCCAGGACCCGCCGCCGCCGGACACGACGCCCGATGATCCGTTCGCGGGCTTGATTCCTGAAACGGCGCCGGAAGCCGTCTCAGGACTGCTCCATGAGAACCGGCCTCTGGCGCTCGGCCCGGGCGCGCCGCGCGCGACGGCCGCGCACAACGAGGTCGAGCGCAAGGATGCCGCGCTGCTGACCTCCGCGACGGCCCTCTCGTCCGCCCTTCAACAGGCCGGCTTCCCGGCCGAATCGATCGACGCGCTTCTGCGCCGAGCCGAGGATCAAGGTCACGCCTACGTCGGCTGGCTGAAGCTGTTCATCGAGCAGGCGAAGAAAATGACGCCCGCGGGCGGAGCCGCGGTCGAGCTGGCCTACGAGATCGACGCCCATGCGGCCCGCGTCGTGATCCGGCGTTCCGGAGCGCTCGGCCCGAACGAGCCGGAACTGATGCGGCAGCACTTCTCGGGACCCGTCGTCCCCGGCAGCCCCACCGCCGCCTCCAAGGCGGACCGCCTGAACCCCGCCGGCAAGGACGGACGCCGGCTGTTCTTCGATCTCTATCGCGCGCTTTCCGCCGTGCCGGGAACGCGCCTCGGCTACGCGCAGGTCGCCGGCGCCGACGGCGCGTCGCGCGTCGAGTACTGGCTCGAACTGGCTCTTCCGCAAACGACGGCCGCGACCTCGGCGGCGCAGGAGCAACCGCCGAGCGAGGCCTCGCCTCCCGCGACGACGGCGCCGCCCGCGGAGCCGGAAACGGCCGCGGCGACGGCCCCGGAGGCGGTCACCGCCCCCGAGGCCGTCGCCGGGACCGTCGCGACGCCCGAGACGACTCTCCCCGTCTCCGTGGGAACGGTCCTTCCGCCGCTCGTCCCCGACGTCTCGCATACGATCGTTGCCCAGCCGGCCGCGTCCGAAACCGTCGCCTCGCCGCCGCGGCCGCGCCTGACGCCGCGCGACGGCCTCGAGCGCGGGCATTTGCTGCTGCAGTTCCGCCAGGGCGTCACGCTGGAGGACGGCCGCGCCCTCCTGCGCCGGCTCGGGCTCAACGAGCTCTCTCACCGCTCCGCGTTCGAGGGCTTGAGGCTCGAAGCCTCCGCCGGCATCGAATTCGGCGACCCCGCCGAGGCTGCGCGGAAAGCCTATCAGCTCCTGTATGAGCCGACCCTCGAATCGATCGGCCTGAACCCGGAAACGCTGGAGCGCGTCGAGCGCCTCCGAGCCCAAGAGGGGCGAGCGGGCGGCGAGCACGGGGCGATCGCCGACGGGACGGGGGTCCCCGACGCGGACGAAGCCGAGAGGGCCGTACGCAACGATGCCGCCCCGGCATTGCTCTCCGAAGCCGCCGAGGGCCCGCATCTCTCCGGCGTCGTCTCTTTCCCGGTAGGCCGCGAGGCCGTCGACCCCGATCCCGCGCTCACGGAGGCGCTGTCGGCGATCGAGGCCGACCTCTCGGCCGCAGGCTACGCGGCGCCGGCCTACGCCGCGGCCTCGGCCTTCCTCGGCAGGATGCTGCGCTTCTTGAAGAGCGGCGTTCGGGGAGAGCATGAGGAACTCCGCATCCATTGGGATTTGGATCTCGAGCGCTCCACATTGCTGTTGGACCGGCGCGGCGGGGGCACCTGGGGGGACTTCGAGATGCTGGACCTTCGGGCGGCGTTCTCTCCATCCGGGGAGCTGGCCGCGGCGCTCGCGGCGGCGGGGGCGACCGCGCGCTTCGGCGCCGGGCCGACGGCCTACGACGGCCGCGGCGCCTCGCTGTGGCTCGAGCTTCCGCGCGACGCCGTGTCGCGCGCGGACGGAACCGCCTCCTTCTCCCGACTGCTTGACGTCGCGCTCGCGGGCCGGTCCGACCCCTCGTTCCTCCGGGCCTTCACGCTTCTTAACCAGGAGCTCATCGCGCGGGGCTACACCACCCGTCCGCGGGCGGCGACCCTCAAAGACATGGAGCTGGCCTCGGCCTTCCTCAAGGCGAAGGCCCGCGAGGCGGGCGAACCCGTCTCGTTCGGGTGGCGCATTTTAAGGGACTGCTTCACCGCCCAAATCTCGCGCAAGGGACATCCCGTCACCCAGGCGGAGCACGACGCCTGGCGCGCGGCGTTTTCTCAGCAGGCCTTTCGGGAGTTGGACGCCTTGGGCGGCACGACGAGCACGGATCAGACCGATCTCGACGCGGTCGACGCCCAGGGGCGGCCCTGGAGAACGGTGAGCCACACCCTCCGCATGCCGGCGCCGGCCCGGAACGAGGCCTCTCTCCCGGGGGACGACGGAGTCTCTCAAGCCCCCGGCGCCTCGGGAGGATCAAGCGCCTCCGGGAGCGGACGCGCGCCGCGGGGGAAAATCGACGCCGACCACGCGGCCGGCGAGCCGCGCGAGCTGGTGGTCTCCTTCCGGACGGGCGTCAGCCCCGAGGAAGCGCGCATCCTCCTGGAGCGCTGGGGCCTGACGACCCAGCGGCGGTTGGAGACTCTTATCCCGGGAAGCATGCGCATCGCGACGCCCGCCTCGGACCTCGAGCGCGCCGCGGGCCTGGCCCTCGCCTTGGAGCGGGAGAACATCGTCCGCGCGATCTCGCTTCACCCCGAGGCCGCGCGTCTGGTCGAAGGACGGAATCTCGTCCCGCCCGCGCTCGGTCCGCCCGCCACGCACCCCGACCCGACGGGCACGATGCCCCCGCCTCCGGCGAACTCCGCCGGCCCGCGGCCGGATCAAGACTCCCGCGCGGAAGCCCGTCCCGCGGCGCCGATCCCGGACGCGTCGAACCCCGCGCGCGCCACGGTCCGGCTCTTCTCCGAAAGGCTCCTCGCTCAAGGCGACAAGCGCGGCCCGACGCTGCGCGTGACCGCGGCCGAGACCTTGGCCGAGCTGTCGACGCCCGCCGACCTGGCTCTGGCCCGGGAATGGATCGGCCGCACGCAGTTGTCCGCCACTTACCCCGAGATACTGGCGGCCGGCCTCATCCTCGCGCGGCATGGAAACCTGGCGGACGACGGGCCGCGCCTGCGGCTGGCGCTGGCGCGCCTCGACCGGGTCAGCGACCACGTCTTCAATCCCACGAAGTCGCGCCTCGTCCGCGCCTACGCGGCGATGCTCTCCCCGCACAGCCAGGAGCGGGTGGACGAGCTCGTTCAGCTTTACAAGGCCGAAAAGGCCAAACTTCGCCCGGACATGTGCCCCGTCGGGGATCCGAGCTACAGGAACACCCTCGTGATCGACGCCCTGTACCTCGCGCTGTGCCGCAACGGCGGCCCCGAGCTCAAGGCGACCTTGCTCGCCGACGCCGAACGCAAGCGCGCCGCGGCGCTTTACGGCTACCTGAAGCGCGTCGATCCGGCTTATCTCGCGGCTCTCGCCGATAAAGCGCGCCGCAACGAGACGTTGGACGCCGTTCAGCGCCTGTTGGCGCTGAACGCTTTGGCCGACACCGGCTCGCTCGAGGACCTCGACCGCTTTCTCTCCATCATGCGCACGCGATGGAACCAGACCATCGAGCTGGGCAACGTCGGCGACGCCGCCGAGGCCTTCGGACGCATGGTCGCGCGCCTAGGCGCCTACGACCGCCTCAAGGCCGAGCTGCGGCGCTGGATGGGCGTCAATCTCACCGGCAGCTCGATGGACGACGTATCTCATCTCATGGCGGCGGTGAAGGCGGCCGGCGAGGCCGGGACCGAGCAGGAGCTCCGGTATCTCGAGGACGTGCTCCGCCAGAGCCCGGCGAACATCAGCTATCAGCACGAGCTGACCCAGGCCGAGGCCGCCCTCGCCTGGGCCAAGATCGCCGCCCGCACTGGCCGCGTCGACATGGCGAAGCTGAAGCAGATGCTCGTCGACACGAACGCGATCCTCAACCGCGCCGCGCTCGAGACGCTGCGCCTCGCCTCTAAAAAAAAAGCCCAGCCCTGACGCCGGCCGGCCCTAGGCCGGCCGCGCTGCCTTTCTTCCAGGACGGCCCGACGCGCCTGCAAGGCGCCGTCGAAAGCCGGGACTGGACCGACCCCGACGAAACGCTCGAGTCCGAGACCGCGACCGGCCTGTTTAGGCTTGCCGCGGAGGCGCGCGCGGCCGCCAGGGACTGGACCGCCGCGCTCAAGCCGGTCCTGGAGGCCCTGCTCGGCGTCCGTTTCGAGAGACGCCTGCGCGTCGTCCGCCTCGCCGCGGGAAATTTCGCGTTCGTGTGGATACTGCGCCAAGCCGAGGAGCGCGCGCTCGACGCCGCGCGCGTCCGGCGCGTCGCGGAGCTGGCGACCTTGCTTCTGTACCTGAACGAGCGGCCCGCGGAGGAGCGCGCGGACGCGATGCGGCGCCTCGACGAAACATGGCATTTGCCGGGCCTCGCGGAGCTGGCCCGCGCGCTGGGAGCCGCCGCGGCGATCCCACGAGCCCAGATGGGCGCGCATCGCGACCAGGACGGCGGCGTCTCTCCGGAGAACGCCCCTCTCGAGATCTGGCTGCGGCTCGAGACGCTCGAGCCCTCCTCGTCCTCCTCCGACGACAGCGGGCGGTCCCGCCGCGAGGCCTGGGATGCCTACTATGAAAGCTTCCTCTGAGCCTTTCCGTCGGGCCATCCGGCCCATTTGACCCCGGGCCCATTTCCTCGTCTTCTCTGGGCCCGACGACCCGCAGGGACGCTCTCCGGGATTGATAGCCTACTTTCCTCATGCCCCGCCCCGCGCGCGCCCTCGCCGCGCTGTGTCTTATCTTGTTGGTCGAACGCCCCATTCTGGCGGGCAGTTGCCTTGTTCTCCCTCCACCCCTAGTGGGACGGGGGGAGCCCGGTGGGCTCCCCCACGGGCCTGGCCGTAGAGGGGGGCGG
>CAZMIB010000099.1:0-12299 GCA_964566245.1 uncultured Elusimicrobia bacterium
GGCGCGTCGGCCCGCCGCAGGAAGGCCAGCGGCAGCGCGTGCCGGCCGGCGATGTAGCGCAGCGCGTCCTCGACGAGGCTGGCCCCCAGCGGGGGCGGCCCGCCGTGCGCCCCGTCGATCACGCACATGTGCCGGAGCCCCCCCGCCAAGGCCTCGACGCGGCTCAGCGCCGACAGCTCGCGGACGAGACCTGCCCGGGGACCGCCGTCCGCGTCCAGCCAGACGAACAGGTAGTCGACCGGAGCGCGCTCGTCGACGGGCGCGGCGCGGCCCCCGAGGCGCTCGATGCGCCGGACCAGGGCGCGGCCCGCCGGCTCGGGGAAGCCCAGCAGCAGCGAGGTGGTGCTCGAAAGGTCCATCCCCTCCCTCCCGGCCCCTTGCGGAGCGCCTTGGAGACTCTACGGGAGGACGCGCGCCGGAGCGATGGCCGGCGCGTAAACTCAGCGTGAGCGGCGCTGCGCGGCTAGCGCTCGGCGATGAAGATGTTCTTGACCTCGGTGTAGAGGTCGAGGGCCTTGAGGCCCAGCTCGCGGCCGACGCCGGACTGCTTGTAGCCGCCGAACGGGGCCTCGAGATGCACGCTGTGGCCGGTGTTGATCGAGATCACGCCGGTGCGTATCGCGCGGGCCACGCGCAGCGCGCGGCCGATGTCTCGGGTCCATACCGAGCCGGAGAGGCCGTACACGCCGTCGTTGGCGAGGCGAATCGCCTCGGCCTCGTCCTTGAAGGGGATCACGCACAGCACCGGGCCGAAGATCTCCTCCTTGACCACGCGCATCGCGGGGGCGGCTTTGTCGAGCACGGTCGGCAGGAGGTAGGCGCCCTTCTTGAGCGCGGAATCCTCGGGGGCCTTGCCGCCGCAGGCGACGCGCGCCCCCTCCTCGACGCCGAGGCGGATGTAACCCTCGACCTTCTCGCGCTGGCCTTGGGAGATCAGCGGGCCGATCTCGGTCTCGAGCTTGCGCGGGTCGCCGACCTTAAGCCGCCCGGCGCGCGCGACGAGCGCGGAGAGGAACTTGTCGTAGATGCCGCGCTGGACGAACGCGCGGCTGCGCGCGCAGCAGTCCTGGCCCGCGTTCGAGAAGACCGAGAACGCCGACTTCTCGACGCATAGCTCCAGCTCCGCGTCATCGAAGATCACGTTCGGCGACTTCCCGCCCAGCTCGAGCGAGACGCGCTTGATCGTGGCGGCCCCTTGGGACATGATCCGCGCCCCGGTGCTCGTCTCGCCGGTAAAGGATATCTTCGGGATGCCCGGATGCGCCGCGATCGCGGCGCCCAGCGCGGCGCCGGGCCCGGTGAGGACGTTGAAGACGCCGTCGGGGAGGCCGGCCTCCGTCGCGAGTTCGGCCAGGCGCAGCGCGGAGAGCGGCGTAAGGCTCGCCGGCTTGAGGATCACCGCGTTGCCCGCGGCCAGGGCCGGGGCGAACTTCCACGAGGCGATCATCATCGGGTAGTTCCACGGCACGATCAATCCGCAGACGCCGATCGGCTCGCGCAGCGTAAGATCGAGGCCGCGGTCGGTGACCGGGATCGTCTCGCCGTGGTGCTTCTGGACGGCGCCGGCGTAGAACTCGATGCAGTCGGCGACGGTCTCCGCCTCCTCCAGCGCGTCGCGCAGCGCGTGGCCGGCGTTGAGCGTCTCGAGGGCGGCCAGCTCCTCCTTTTTCTCGCGGACCAGGCGCGAGAAGGCGAACAGCTTCGTCGCGCGCTCGCGGGGGCCGAGCGCGGACCAGGCCTCGAACGCGCGCGTCGCGGCCCGGACGGCCGTCTCGAGGTCCTCGGTCCCGCCCTCCGCCGCCTCGGCGATGACCTCTCCGGTCGCGGGGCCGCGGACCTCGAAGGTCTTCCCGGAGGCGGCCGGGAGCTCGCGTCCCGCGATCCACAGGCCGCGCTTGAAGGCGCGGGGCGTCCGCTTGAGCTTCGTCTCGAGTTGGGCCATGGAGGGCTCCTTTAGAAATAGTTCGACGTGATGCCGCCGTCTACGACGATCGCGGCGCCGTTGGTCCAGCTCGACTCGTCGGAGGCGAGGTACAGCGCGAGGTACGCGACGTCCTCGGCCTTGCCGAAGCGGCCC
Source organism: uncultured Elusimicrobia bacterium (assembly GCA_964566245.1). GTDB lineage: Bacteria > Elusimicrobiota > Elusimicrobia > CAZMIB01 > CAZMIB01 > CAZMIB01. The sequence goes on from CAZMIB010000099.1 coordinate 2,078, forward strand.
ATCGGTATGCGGTTTAGGCGCTTGGCCTTCTCGGCCGGCTCCTTGAAAAGCCACTCCATCAGCAGCGGGGTCTCGATCGGCCCGGGGCAGATCGCGTTGGAGCGCACGCCTTTCGGGCCGAACTGCACGGCCAGAGACTTGGTCAGCGCGATCACGCCGCCCTTCGAGGCGGTATAGGCGTCCTGCGGCACCGAGCAGCCGACCAAGGCGACGAAGGAGGCGGTGTTGATCACCGAGCCGCCGCCCGCCTTGACGATCTCCGGGATAGCGAACTTGCAGCCGAGATAGACGCCCCTGAGGTTCACGCGATAGACGAGGTCCCAAACGTCGACCTCGGTGTCGACGACCGAGTGGTCCTTTTCCGGGAAGATGCCGGCGTTGTTATAAACGACGTGAAGCCCGCCGAGAGCCTTCGCGGCGGACTGGACCATGCGCCGCGCGTCGGCCTCGGCCGAGACGTCGGCCTTCAAGGCGATCGCGCGCCCGCCCGCGGACTCGATGAGGTGGGCGGTCTCCTCGGCGGCCTCGCCGCGCAGATCGACCGCGGCCACGCTCGCCCCCTCCCCGGCGAACAGCTCGGCCGCGACGCGGCCCATGCCGGAGCCCGCGCCGGTGATAAGGCAAGCCTTGCCTTCCAGGCGGCGTCGAGCGCGGGGCGCGGAAGCCGGAGAGCTTTTTGCGGTCTTGGTCGCGGGCATGAAGTTCCTCCTCGTGGACGGCGTGGAGGCCCATCCTAGGAAATTTTGTTTTAACCGTCGAGCTTTGATAGAATCGGCGCGAAGGCGAGCCCGTTATAAGGAGAGAGACCGACATGGCCGAGGCGTTCGTAGCTAAACAGATTTTCATGACGAAGGGCGTCGGCCGGCACAAGGAGCGCCTCGCGAGCTTCGAGGAAGCCCTGCGCGACGCGAAGATCGCGAAGTACAACCTGGTTACGGTCTCCAGCATCTTCCCGCCGAACTGCAAGATCATCCCGATCAACCGCGGCGTCGAGCAGCTCAAGCCCGGCCAGATACTCCACTGCGTGCTGAGCCGCCAGGACACCAACGAGAACCGCCGCATGATCGCGGCCTCCATCGGACTGTGCATCCCGGCCGACCGGGCGCAGTACGGCTACATCTCCGAGGTCCACGACTACGGCAAGACCGAGGAGCAGGCCGGCGAGTATGCCGAGGACCTGGCCGCGTTCATGCTTTCGACGGTCATGGGCTTGGAGTTCGACTCCGAGACCACCTGGGACGAGCGCAAGGAGATCTGGAAGCTCAGCGGGAAGATCGTGCGCACGACCAACGTGACGCAGTCCGCGATCGGCGTCGACGGCGAGTGGACCACCGTCGTCGCGGCCGCCGTCTTCGCGGCCTAAGCCGCCGGCCGCGAGGCCGAGAAAGCCGGGAGGAGTCAACGCGATGAGCAGCCACGCCCACACCTTACGCGCCGAGACCGAGCCGGCGATCGATCCGACGAAGTTCCTGGGACTGGAGTGCGAGAACTCCCGCCTCGACAAGGCCAAATACGTCGTGCTGCCCGTCCCGTACGAGCGCACGACGTCCTTCAAGAAGGGCACCGAGAACGGGCCGAAGATGCTGCTCGAGGTCTCCTCTCAACTCGAGCTGTGGGACGAGGAACTGAAGGAAGAGATCTGGCAGGAGGGCATCCACACCTTGCCCCCGTTCGCGACCGGCGAGGACGCCGACGCCTTCTTCCCGAAGCTCGAGTCGCGCGTCGACGAAATCGCGCGCTTCAAGAACAAGACCCTCTTCGTCGTCGGCGGCGAGCATAGCCTGACCCAGGCCTGCTTCGCGCCGTACTCCCGGCTTTATCCCAACCTCTCGGTGCTGCACTTCGACGCGCACGCGGACCTGCGCTCGGAGTACGAGGGCTCGGAGCACAATCACGCCTGCGCGCTGTATCCGGCCTCGCGCACCTGCCCGGTCGTCCAGATCGGGATACGCTCGGTCGGCGTCGAGGAGCTGCCGAACATCGACAACGGCCGCGTGAAGACGTACCTGATGCACGAGAACCGGAACATGAAGGCCCTGATCGCGAAGGTGCTCAAGGGCCTGACGAAGGACGTCTACATCTCGATCGACCTCGACGGCTTCGACCCGAGCGTGATCCCCGGCACCGGCACGCCCCAGCCCGGCGGGTTCCAGTGGTACGACGCCCTAGATCTCTTCAAGGCCGTGTTCCTCAAGAAGAACGTCGTCGGCGTGGACATGATGGAGCTGTGCCCGCTGACCGACGACAACATCTCCGAGTTCAACGCCGCGAAGCTGCTCTACCGCTTGATGGGCTATCAGAGCCTCAAGCGCAGGAAAAAATAACATTTCGCCGCCTTCTCCTCTCCCCAGGAACGCTCTCTCCCTCTTGAGGGAGAGGGCCGGGGTGAGGGTGCTTCTTCTAGGCGCAGCCGCCGTGTTTTTCTCCGGCTGCGCCCGCTACCGCATGCCTGGCATCGTCCGCCCGGCGCGCGCCTCCGCCGAGACCGTCATCGCGAACGTCGACGTGTTCGACGGCGAAACGACGCGCCGCTCGCAGGACGTCGTGCTGCGCGGCGGCCTCGTCGCCGCGCTCGGCCCCGCTGGAAGCGTGCCCTTGCCGGCCCGCGTCGAACGCATCGACGGCACGGGCCGGACGCTGTTGCCGGGGCTCATCGACTCCCACGTCCATTTGACCACGCTCGGCGTGCCGCCGTGGAAGCATACGCTGCCCCACGCGGAGGACGGCGCGCACGCGCTGTTGAGCGCCGGGGTGACGACTGCCCTGGTGGCTTGGAACGGAGACCCCGAGGCCAAACTGGCCCGCGCGGCGGCCGAAGGCGCGGTCCTAGCCCCTCGGTTCTATCTCGCGGGCAACGGCCTGGCCTCACCCGGCGCGCATCCGATCCCGCTGATCAAGGCGCTTGCGCCGTGGCCGTTCGACCGCCTGCTGATCAAGCGCCAACCCCAGGCCGCGACGCCCGAGGAGGCGCGCGCCGCGGTGGATGCCGCGGCTAAGGACGACCCGACCCCGTTCTTCAAGATCTTCTACGACTCCCTGCCGGAGGGCTCGCCGCACATGTCCAAAGAGGTCCTGCGCGCGGCGGTCGCGGAGGCCAAGGCGCGCGGCCTGCGCCCGATCGTGCACACCGGGGCCGCTCAAGACATGGTCGACGCCGCCGAGGCCGGCGCCTCGATCATCATGCACGTCGCCTACGAAGATCGCCTCGGCGAGGAGCAGATCGCCAAGATCAAGGCCTCGGGCGTCCCCTGCGTCACCACGCTGCGGATATTCTCGGCGGCCAAAGCGCTGAACCTCGGCCGGCCGACGGCTTACGAGCGCCGCGTCTCCGACCCGGCGTTGCTGAGGGACTTCGCGTCGCGCCCCGCGGGCTGGCGGATGAATTTCGGCGACGTCGAGGAACGCTCGGACGCCTACGTGGCCAACCAGCGCTTCAACGTTCAAGCCCTGGCGCGCGCCGGCGTGACCTTGCTCGCGGGCACCGACACCGGCGTCCCGGGCGTCCTCCCCGGGGCCGCGCTTCATGCGGAACTCGGAGAGTTGGTCGCCCTGGGCTTCACGCCCGCCGACGCGTTGAAGGCCGCGACCAGCGTCCCGGCGGAGATCCTCGACCCGTCGCGCTCGTACGGCCGCGTCGCCGCGGGCCGGCGCGCCGACTTGCTGCTCGTCCGCGGCGACCCGACCGCCGACATCACCGCGCTGGATGAAATCGAGGCGGTCTTTCTCGGCGGAGAACGCCTAGCGCCGGCTGTCGCTTTCTAAACGGAAGAACCCCTCACCGGCGCCCTCGGGATGGTTATTTCAAGTCGTCGAGGAGCTTTTTGGCGCGGGGGACGTCCTTCATCGCCCAGTCGGCCTTGCGCGACGGCCGGTCTTCCTCGAGAACAGACTGCAGCAAGAGACGGGCTTCGGGCTTGGATTTTCTGCGGATCATGACGTTCGCGAGGCCGATCTTGGCGCTGGTCAGATGCGGGTCGAGCGCCAGGGCCTTGCGGAAATGCGTCTCGGCCTTGTCGACGCTGCCGCCCATCAGGCGCGGGACCTCGAGATCGACGTAGCCCGCCATCACCTGGGCGCCGGTATGATCGGGCTGAAGCGAGAAGATCGTCGCCAGCTCCTGCTTGATCGTCGGCAAGAGCGACAGGGATTTCATGACGCCGCGCATCTGGCCCGCGCGCCCCGTGTTCACCGCGTACATGAAATGCGCCTCGGCGTCGCGCGGCAAAAGCTCCACCGCGCGCTTTCCCGCCTCGCGGCCGCGCTCGTAGGCCGCCAGCTTCTCGTTCTTGGTCTTGGCGCGGACGTCGCCCCAGAGGAAGCAGCTTTGGGCCAACAGGCCGAACAACTCCCCGTCCGGACCCGCCTTCAGAGCCGTCTCGAGGATGTCCCGGCTTTGATCCAGCCGGGCGGGGTCCTGGTCGTAGGTCGCGATCATGCGTCGGGCCTCGAGCGCGACGGCGGCCTCGGCGCCCTCGACGGGCGCCATGCCGAGGCTGACGAGCAGGACGGCGGCGACGGCTTGCATGCGTTACTCCTTTGCGGCGGGAAGCATGACGGTCAGGGCTCTCGGATGCAGTTCGAAGCGCGCGGGAAGGTGGCCGATCGGCTCGCCGTCGATGTTGAGCCTGACCGCCGAGCGGCTCGTCGCCTCGACGGTCCTCGCGCGGCCCGACTCGATCCCGTCGACCGCGAGATGCGCGCCGGAGTAAAGCTTCGGGAAGCTCCACAAAAGGCGCGCGCGGCTCAGGCCTTTCACGGACACCAGATCGAGCAGCCCGTCGACGGGATCGGCGTTCGGGGCGATGCGCATGCCCCCGCCCGTCGTGGAGGTGTTCGCGAAAGCGAGCAAATGATAGCGGCCCGCCTCGGCGGCGCGTCCGTCCAGGGCCAGGCTGATCTCCTTCGGCTTGGAGCGGACGAGGTGAGCGAGCGACGCGGCCATGTAGGAAAGTGTTCCGCCGAGAGGTTTGCCCGAGCGCTCCATCGCGTGGACGATGTCGCCCGCGAGGCCCGCCATCGCGATGTTCAGGAAATAGCGCTCGACCTTCCCCTCGGGTCCGGTCCATTCGACGCGTCCGGCGTCGATGCGCGCGGTCTTTCCGCCCTCGAGCATCGCTTTCCAGCCCGAGGCCTCGCGCGGCAAATGGAAATGCCTGGCGAAGTCGCAGCCCGACCCGACGGGAAAATGACCGAGGACGACGCCGTCGGGCAGCGGCCGCGCCGCGGAAAGGAGCCCGTGCGCGGCTTCGCTCAAGGTCCCGTCTCCCCCCACCGCGACGATGCGGTCGTAACCCCACTTGAGGGCGTCGCGCGCGAGCTCGGAGGCGTGGCCGCGCCGCTGGGTCTTGCCGAGGGCCCACTCCGTGGGGCCGTCCCAAAGCTTTTGAAAGCCGTCCCACAGCTTGAGCGCCCGATGATGGCCCGCGGCCGGATTGACGATGAAGAACGTGCGCGGCGTCGAGGCTGCGGTCATGCCGGGTCTCCTTGAAGGTCTTCCTCGACGCGCAGCAGCTCTTCCTCGGTGCCCAGGCGGCGCGGACCCTCGAAGCGGCCCCGTTCCACCGTGAGGTAATAAACGGCGAGGATCGCCGACAGGCAGGCGAAGGTGCGGCCGGTGAGCTCGTTCGGCGGCGCGACGAAAAGAACGGTGATGAACGCCGTCCACAGCACGGCGACGACGTTGACGATCCCCCCCCACGCCCCGAGGTTCCACGGGCCGAGGTCCTTCCAGGTCCCGGCGCGGCGCGCGCGCAGCACGAGAAGCACCGGGATGATGTAGGAGACGTACAGCCCGATCGTCGAGATGGAGACGATCACCGTGTAAGCGCCGGAGTACAGCGCGAGCGCGAACGCCAGCGCCACCGCCGCCCACACCGCGTCGGCCGGCGTGCGGAACCGCCGGCTGACGCGCGCGAGACGGCTCGAGAACGGCAATCCTCCGTCGCGCGCGAAGGCGAAGATCATGCGCGCGTTCGCGGTGACCGAGGACAGGCCGCAGAACCACATCGCGACGAGCAGCGACCAGACCAGCGCCTTGCCCGCGGCCGCGCCGAAGGCCTGCTCGGCGATGTAGATGAACGGGTTCGGCGCCGCGGCCGCCGCGGGCAGGTCCTGGATCGCCAACGTGACGGCCAGCAGGACCGCGTAACCGCAGACGCCGGAGACGAGGACCGCGACGACCATCCCCCACGGCGCGTTGCGCCGGGGATCGACGGTCTCCTCGCTGATGTGCGCCGAGGCGTCATAGCCGGTGTAGGTCCACTGCGCCTGCAGGAGGCCGACCAGGAAAGCCCAGGCGTAAGGATACTTGGACGTGGTGAAGCCGGGCTGGAAGGCGAACGAAAGCGGACGGCGCGGCGCGAAAAAGAGGAAGGCCCCGACGAGAACCGCGGTCAGGACGATGTGATACCAGACCGAAAGGTCGTTGAGGCGGGCCACGGCCCGTATACCGCGATGGTTAAGCACGCCGTGGCTCGCGAGGATCGCCGCGTAGAGCGCGAGCAGCGGGGCCGCGCCGTGAAGCCCCAGCAGGTCGGCCGCGAACTGGGCGATGCCGTAGTCGATGCCGGCGGTGATCGCCATCTGGCCGATGAAGTTGAACCACGCGGTGAACCAGCCCCAGCCCGGCCCCCCGAGCAGCGCCGCCCAGTGGTACATCGCGCCGGCCGTCGGTATCGCCGAGGCGATCTCGGCCATCGAGGCCGCGACGGCCATCGTGAACACGGTGACCAGCGGCCAGCCGAAGCCGTTCACCGCCGGCCCGCCGTAGTTCAGGCCGTGCCCGTACAGCGTCACCGCGCCCGTCAGTATCGAGAGGACGGTGAACGAGACCGCGAAGTTCGCGTAGCCGCCCATGTCGCGCAGCAGCTGCTGCGCGTAGCCGAAGCGGTGCAGATCGCGCGCGTCGCGGCTCTGTTGAGCGTGTCGTGGATCCAGCCGGATTCCCCCTGCGTCGACGTCAAATGCGCTCGAAGTAGCGGTTGAGCTCCCAGCAGGTCACCGCGCGATCGAAGGAAAGCTGCTCGGCCTTCGCGGCGTGCAGGTAATGGCGGTGGACCTCCTCGCCGAAGGCCTCGCGGGCCGCGGCCGAGCCCTCCCAGCACGCGATCGCCTCGGATAGGGACTTCGGCACCTCCGGGACGCTCCCGGCCTCGTAGGCGTTGCCGGCCAGTTCCTCGGGAGCCGCCAGCTTGCGCTCGAGGCCGTGCAGCGCGGCGGCGATCGTCGCGGCGAAGGCGAGATACGGGTTCGCGTCGGCCCCCGGGATACGGTTCTCGACGCGGAAGCTCGGACCGTGGCCGACGATCCTGAACCCGCAGGTCCGGTTGTCGCGTCCCCAGGCAAGCCGCGTCGGGGCGAACGACGCCGTCTGGTAGCGCTTGTATGAATTTATCGTCGGAGCGAAGAACAGCGAGAAGTCCCGCGCCAGCGCGAGCTGGCCCGCCAGGGACGCATGGAACGCCTGGGAAGGCTTCTCCTTCGCCGCGTCCCACGCCAGGTTCTTCTTGCCGGCGAGGTCCCAAAGACTCGAGTGCAGATGGAAGCTCGAGCCCGCCGAGCGCGCGTCGTATTTCGCCATGTAGGTCAGCGCGACGCCCTTCTGCAGCGCGATTTCCTTCGCGCCGTGCTTGTAGATCACGTGGCGGTCGGCCATCTCGAGAGGATCGGAATGCCGGAGGTTGATCTCCTTCTGGCCGCAGCCCCACTCCCCCTTCGAGCCTTCGACGGGCACGCCCGCCTTATCGAGCTGATTCCGTATCTCGCGGACGACGAACTCCTCCTTCGTGCCCTGGAGGATGTGATAGTCCTCGATGTAGCGGCCCAGCGGCTCGAGATCGTGATATTTTTTCTGGCGCGCGCCCTCGAAGCCGTCCTTGAAAAGGTAGAGCTCGAGCTCGGAGCCCATCATAAAGGAATAGCCGGCCCGCCGCGCGCGCTCGACCTGTCGACGGAGAATCCGCCGCGGCGAAACCTCGACGGGTTCCCCCTCCTCGGAGCGGAGATCGCAGAGGACGAGGGCCGTTTTCTCGAGCCAGGGGACGAGGCGCGCGGTATCCCAGTCGGGCATCAGTTGGAAATCGCCGTAGCCGCGCTCCCAGCTCGTAAGCTCGAAGCCCTGCACCGGCTCCATCTCCATATCGACGGTGAGCAGGTAGGCGCAGGCATGGACCCCGTCGCGCGCGACGGAGTCCGCGAAGAAGCGCCCGGTGAGCCGCTTGCCCATGAGCCGCCCGAGCATGTCCGGGAAAACGGCCAGGACGGTGTCCACTTCCCCCCGCCGGACGGACTCCGACAATCCCTTCAAAGTGAGCATGCCCGGAAGCGCGGGCTTGGCTTTGAGCGCGGGCCTATCGAGCGGCATGGTCATCGTCTTCCCCCAGGAGCTTCTTCCGCGGATGATACCAAAAAGAACGCGCCGCCCGACGGGACGCGCCCGCCGCGGAGACCCCCCTTGCGCCGTCAAGCCCCGCCCAGCGCAGAATATAGCGCTAAATAATAATATATGTCTACTAATAATATTACATGATAGAATGTGGCTTTTTATAACAGAACAGAATGCGCGCGTCCGGGGCACCCGGGGGACGCAAGATGCGCGGCGATCACAAAATGGCGCACGGCGCGGACATCCGAGCAAACGCCCCCGGGAAGCGTCGACCGGGCCGCGCGTTGACACCCGGAGGGGGAAGTAGTAAAATCGGTTTTCACGTGAAACACCGTCGCGCCACGAAAAGCGCGGCGGTCGGCATGCCGGGTGCCCGAAGGAGTTGATCGATGGCCGAAATCATCGCGATCGCGAACCAGAAGGGGGGGGTGGGGAAAACGACCACCTCCATAAATCTGGCCGCCGCCCTTTCCCTACTATCCCAGGAAACCCTGTTGATCGACCTCGATCCCCAAGGCAATGCGACCTCGGGAATTGGGCTCGACAAAAAAACCATCAAACCAACCGTGTACCCGGTTTTGCTTGAGGAGCTGCCGATCGAGGCCGCCATTAAGCCCACCAACATGGATTGGCTCGATGTGGTGCCGGCAAACCGGGACCTGGTGGGGGCGGAAATCGAGCTTGTCAGCAGCCTGGCTCGTGAAACGCGCCTCAAAACAGCCCTCGAACCCATTAAGAAGCTTTACAAGTTCATTATCATCGATTGTCCGCCCTCTCTGGGGCTTTTAACTCTCAATGCGCTTACGGCCGCGGACAAAGTCCTTATCCCGATCCAGTCCGAGTACTACGCACTGGAGGGGCTGGCCCACCTTGTCGACACCATCCGCAAGGTCAAATCCGCCCTCAACCCCCGCCTTGAAATGGAGGGGGGATTCCTCACCATGTTCGACACCCGGGTCTCGCTCGCGAATCAGGTGCGGACGGAAGTTGAAAAATTCTTTAAAAACAACTATTTTTCGATTTCCATCCCGCGCAATGTGCGCCTGGCGGAGGCCCCCAGCTTCGGCCAGCCGATTTTCATCTATGATCCACGCTCAAAGGGGGGAGAGGCCTACATGGACTTGGCCATCGAACTCCTCTCTCGGCGCAGCGGGGAAAATCTGAAGCATCTGAAGGAACGAATCTTCGATTTTTCACGTGAAACACTTGCCTGACCATCTTCCGCGGAGCAGCTAAATGCGACAAGCCTTAGGAAAGGGATTAGACGCGCTTATTTCTCAGGATTCGGTCCCCGCGCCCACTACGGAGGGGACCCCTGCGGCGACCACCTTCGCCGTCCAAAAGATTCCTATAGAAAAGATTCATGCGAACCATCTTCAGCCGCGAAAGCGGTTCGATAGCGAAAAAATCAAGGAGCTATCGGACTCTATAAAGGAACACGGGCTCGCCCAGCCCATTTTGGTCTCGAAAAGTCCCACCGGCGAGGGCTATGAGCTGATTGCCGGGGAACGCCGCCTCCGTGCCTCCCAGCTTGCCGGCGTGAAAGAGATTGAGTGCATTATAAAGCCCGTTTTGCCCGATTCCGAGCGACTTGCCGTTACTTTGATTGAAAACCTACAGCGCGAAGACCTCAATCCGATCGAAGAGGCCCTCGGTTACCGCCAGCTTATCCAGGAGTTCAATTTCACTCAAAGCCAGGTGGCCCAGACCATCGGCAAATCCCGGGTCGCCGTAGCGAATACCCTGCGCCGTCTGGATCTTCCCAAGGAAGCGCAATTGGCGATCGATGAGGGGAAACTTTCCGAGGTGCATGGCCGCGCGATCCTCATGGTCGAGGAT
>CAZMIB010000100.1:0-3666 GCA_964566245.1 uncultured Elusimicrobia bacterium
TATCCCGGCGTCGCGCGGGCGTTCGGCGTCCCGGTCGTCCTGCTCAAGCTCGTCGATCCGCGCTTTTACCATCTCGACACCTGCCTCAGCCCGGTCGTGGAGGACGCGGCGCTTTATTACCCGCCGGCCTTCGCGGCGGAGTCGCGGCTTCTGCTCGAGCGCCTCGTGCCGCGGCTCGTCGCCGTCGGCGAGCGGGAGGCGCTGGGCATGGCGCTCAACGGCGTCGCGCACGGCGGCGCCGTCGTGCTGCAGCGCGGCCTGCCCGCTACGCGCCGCAGTCTCGCGCGGCTGGGCCTCGAGGTCCGGCCGGTCGACACCTCGGAGTTCATGAAATCCGGAGGGAGCGCGTTCTGCCTCAAGCAGCTCCTGTACTGAGGCCTCGGGCGGAGGACCTGGTCGCGCTGCTCGCGGAGGTCGAGCGGCGAGCGCAGGAGCGCCTCGGGCTCAAGCTTCCGTGGAAGCCGCGGCGCTTCCGCGCGGCGTTCGAGCTGCCGCAAAATCTTTTCGGGGCGCTTGTCGCCGCGACCGTCGAGCGGGCGGGTCCGGCCGTCAACTGCGGCATCCATCAGCGCGCCTATCGGATCTTGGCCGGAGCCGTGGACCCGCCGCTCGATCCCGGCTGGGACCGCGCGCTGGGGGAGGCCCGGCGCTTGTTCTCCGAGCTCGAGCGCCTGGGCGGCCGCGCCCCGGGGGTGCTGGCCGTGCTGTCCCACCCGCCGGTGGTCGAGGAGGTCAGCCCGCTCAACTTCGCGCTGCTGCGCCGCTCCTACGACGCGATCGCCGCGCTGCGCGGAAGGCCGACGCACGTGCGCATGATGGTGGCCATCGACAGGCTCGCTCTGAACGCGACGCCGTGGTGGCAGGAGGCGGGCTACGCCGGGGCGATGAGCGGCCTGCACTTGGCGATCGACCGTCAGCCCTCGCTGCGCGGCCGTCTGGCCGGCCGCCTGCTCGCCCGCAGCCGGCCCGAGCGGCTTCCGTTCCGCGTCGCGCGCGAGCTGGCGGGGGGAGGCGACGGGCTAGTGGTGCTCGCGGGCGGAGTCGAGGCGACGAGCCGCGTCTTCTACACGCTGCGCGCGTTCGTGGTTCGGCTGCGCCGCGCCGCCCGACGCGCCCCCGAGCTTTCCGGTCCCGCGCGCGCCAACCCGTGGCGCGGCATGGAGCTCGAGCTGGCGGCTCTCGCCCTGAGCCGCGGCGAGGGAGACGAGGCCCCGGCGTTCACGGGCCGGCTCACCGACGCCTTCCGCCGCGCGGCCGCGGCCGCGGCGCGCTCGTCGGGCGTCCCCGAGGAGGCCTATCGGGAGATGGCCGAGCGCTTCGAGCGCGAGTTCCAGCGGGCCACGCCTTATCGGGAGCGCTTTTTTTCCTTCCTGACGCGCCGGGTCGTTCCTCGTAGGCCGCTGCTGCTTTTGCCGGTGAACCACGGCGACCCGTCGCGCAGCGTGATACGCATCGGCAGCCCGGTGGGCTTGGCCGCGCGCGGCGGAACCATCGAGGCGCTGACCGTCGAGGGCGAGGGCTTGGCTGCGGGCCCGATGAAGCCCGCGTCCTTCGCGCCGCGCTGGGTCGCGGCGAACTTCGACTGATTACCTGAACAATCCCCCGGGAAGTTTTAATCCCGAGGGGACCTTCAGCTCGCGCGCGAGCCGGTCCTGAAGGGCCTTCACCTGCTGGTCGCCGGCCCCGAGCTTCCCTAGCACGTCTTGGCCGCGCGCGGCGAGCAGCTTGTTCAGCTCGTCGGTCCGGCCTTTCAATTGGGCGTCCACCTGGGCTTCCAGGGCCTTGCGGCGGGTCTCGAGCTCCTTGCCGAGCGCGCCCTTGAGGCTGTTCGCGGCGGCGCGGCCGATGTTGGAGTCCACCTTGAGCGTCGGGTCCTTCAAGGTCCCGCCCAGCTCGACGTCGGCGTCGAGCGTCTTGATGCCCTCGAACGCCCCCTTGAGCGCCCCCGCCAGCTCCTGCGAGGCGCCGCCGAAGGCCGGCGCGACCGAGACGCCGTTCTCGTGGATGGAAATCTTCCCGCCCAGGCGGTCGCCCTCCAGGGAGACGCGCGCGGTCACGTTCGCGACGCCGGGGCTCACGGTCAGGCTGAACGAGCCCGGGTCGCCGGCTTTAAGCTCCGAGACCGCCATGCCGTCGTAGACGAGCGCGACCTGGTCCTTCGCCTCGGGCGTCACGTGGTCGAGGATCGCCTCCAGGGAGACGCGGCGCGCGCCTTTCTCACCCTTGATCTGGAGTATCGCGGGCCGGCCCCACAGCGCCGGCTCCGAGGCGAAGTCGGAGGCCTCTCCCGAGAAATCGAGCGGCCCGCCGACGTCCGCCTTGCCCGAGAGCGCGGCGCGCGCGAGCGCGAAGCGCGGCCAGCTATGCAGCTTCGGGAACGGGATCGTGCGTCCCGTCGCGCGCACCGGGTCGGGCTCGGGAGCGGACTGGGCCGGGGGCATCTTGCGCCGCGCGGCGTCGACGAGATGCAGAGCCTTCGCGAGCTTCGCGGCCAAGGCCGGGCCCAGCAGGTAGGACGAGAGCCTCTCGGAGTCGAAGCTCGGGAGCTTGAGCCGGCGCGCGAGCGCGTCGACGTCGGCCTGGCGCGCGGCCTGGACCGCCGCCATGTCCCTGCGGCTCTGGTCGAGCTGCGCCTGAGCGTCCGTGCGCAGCGCGTCGAGGCCTTTCTTCAGCGTCGCGGCGCGGTCGCCGGCCTCCTTGGCTTTCGCGAGCTTCTCGGGCAGGTTGCCCGATCGGCCCGCCTGATCCACGGCCTGCTGGATCGCCTTGACGTTGCCCGGAGCGTCGAGCTGGGCGATGCGCTTGTCCAGGCCGTCGTAGGCCGCGGGCCAGCGCTGCTTCAAATCGTTCGCGAGCTTGACCGAGCCCAGGTCCTCGGGCTTCACCTCGTACCGGCCGACGACGTCGGCTTTCCCTCGCTCGAAGGCCAGCCCGCCCGAGTCCTTGGCCCAGGCCGTCAGCTTGGCTACGAGCGGCGAGGGCTGCGCCTTGGCGATCGCGCCCGAGGTCTTGCGCGGCGTGTCCCAGGCTAGTCCGGAAAGCTCTCCCGCGCGGACGATGAATTTTTTCTCGAACAGCGGCCGCGTCTCCAGCGCGAGGCTCCCGGCCTTGAGCTCGACGAGGTTGCGCATCGGCTCGGAGGGGTCGGCCGCCGCGAAATCCTCCACGCGCAGCGACGGCGGGAAAAAACGCGTCCTCAGCCGGCCCAGCTCGACCTTGGCCCCCAGCGCGCGGCTCGCGCCGAACTCGAAGCCCAGGCGCAGAAGCGGGTCGAGGGCGAGCACGGAGAATAGCCAGATCACGCCCAGCAGGATCAGCCGCCGCTTGAGATACGCCCAGTTGATCATGGCTTAAACCGCTCGGCGTACTGGGCGCCGGTGAGGATTTGGATCAGCTTGAGCTTCTTGATGCGCGCCGCGATCACGGGCTGGTACTTCTCGAAGAACGGAATCGAAAGCCGGTACAGCGGGTAGAGAAGCACGAGGCCGAGCATGAAGGACCCCAGCACGACCGTGTTGTTGAACGCGGTCCACGGCACGATCGGCAGGTTGTACAGCCAGGTCCACAAGCCGCGCAGCGCCGGGCCCTCCAGCCGGAACCGGCCGATCGGATGCCCGGGCCTGTCGGTGAGCCGCGGGGGGCAGGGGGACCGCCGCGACGTTGTGG
>CAZMIB010000100.1:3676-12272 GCA_964566245.1 uncultured Elusimicrobia bacterium
CCCAAAGCGCGGAGTGGCAGGGGGATCCAGGAGGAACAGGCCGATCGGATGGACGAGCTTGTCGGTGAGCGGCGTGAGGCAGGTGACCAGCGCCGTCGTGATGTAGCCGGCCGCGAGGTTGACCTGGATGATGTTGAGCGCGAACAGGACGAGCTGGGCAAGCAGGCTCGTCTTCGGCACGAGGCCGATCAGCGCCCCCACCGCGAAGCCGCCCGCGAGCTGGCGCGGGCTGTCCTCCTGAGAGAGGGCCTGGAGGATCGCCTGGATCGGCTTCAGTAAAAGCGACATGGCGCCGCGATTATAACATCTCGCGGCGCCATGCGCGCTTCTTCCGACGATCGAGGGACTATGAGTTTTTTGTCGCGGGCTTCTGCGCTTCCTTCGACTTGAACGGGGACTCCGGCAGGCCGGGAAGCTTTTCCGCGCCGATCCAGAACGCGAGGCCGGCCGCCGCGTACAGCGCGCCCATCACGACGAAGGCGCCCGGATAGGCGTGGCCCTGGGGCCAGAAGCCGGTGATGAAGGTCTGCAGGCCGTAGCCCAACGAGATGGCCGCGGCGTTGAACGACTGCTGTATGCCGGCCGTCGCGCCCATCTTCTTGCCCTCGGCGACTCTCTGGATGTAGCCGTTGAGCGAAGTGTTCGCCGGGCCGAAGAACATCGCGACCAGCAGGAAGCTGACCATGAGGACCGGAACGTTGCCCCAGGCGAAGGCCGCGGCCCAGATGCCGGCGAGGCCGAAGCCGAAGAACTTGATCCAGCCCTTGCTCGTCAGCCTCTCGGCCAGCGCCATCAGGCCGGCCGCGGCCGCGACGCCCGCGACGGCGGGCGCGAGGGCGCCGTGGAACAGCTTGAAGAACAGCCACGCCTTGGCCAATCCCAGGACCCCCGCCTGGATGACCCGCTGCAGGCCGATCTCCTTTTTCGTGAACGGCACGCGGACGCTCGGCAGCTGGGCTTGGCTCGAGGTCGTGATCAACTGGCCGAAGCAGAACACGCCCATGAGCTGGCTGAACAGCAGGTGCTTGCCGGCCGGGCCCGCGAGCTGGTCGGCGACCGATTGCAGCACGAGGCTTTGGACGGGATAGACGAGGAAGGTGCCCAGCGCGCCGAGGAGCATGGCCGTACGGATGTTTTTCTCGGACCACCGGGCGCGGAAATTCTCGGTCCGGGCGATCCAGAACATGAGCGCTCCGGTGATCGGAAGCGTGGTTTTAAAGACGGCGAACGCCGCGACGGCCGCGCCGAGCGCGGCGAGCTCTTTCCAGCGTCCGCGCGCCAACTCGGCCGCCTTCTCGCGGAACGACGAGCCCGTCCGCGGGGCGGACGGTTCTTGCGGAGTTTTATCCGCGCTCGGCGTCGAGGCGCCTCGAACGAGGGCGGAGAAAGAGCGGCCTTTCGCGCGCAAGAAAGCCCCGGCGTTGCCGAGACGCTCGCGCAAGGTGGGCTCGACGTCCTCGACGTCGGCGCCGTTGCGTATGTTCGGGATCGTGAAATAGATGAGCGGCAGGCACACCGTCAGGTGCACGATCGACGATATGAGGTACGGCGTCATCGGCGCCCAATGCGCGATGTAGCCGCCGACGCCGATCAGCAGGCCGAAGAGCACCTGCAGCGCCAGGAAGTTCATCCAGAGCAGCGAGTTCATCGTCGTCACGTTGGCCTCGCCGGCCAGCTTCTTCATGAAGGCGCCCTCGGTGGTCACGATCGTGGACAGCAGCCAGTTATTCGCGATCGAGCTGAGCAGCATGACCCAGAAGTTCAGGTAGCCGAGGGACATCAAGATCGGCACGTCCAACGCGAGCAGGCCGCGCAGGCCGGCGTTGACCATCATCGCGTTGCGCGCCGAGAGCTTGCTGACGATGAGCCCGTTCAGGGGCCCGGTCGCCAAGCCCGCCATCGTGCCCAGCGCCATCAGCGAGCCGAGCCCGGCGTCGCCGTGCAGGATCGGCTTAGCGATGTACGGATAGGCGGTCGAGGTCAGGATGTAGGCCGAGATCGAGAGCGTGCGCGAGAGGAACAGGCCGATCATGGCCTTCTTGTTCATCCCGCCGTCGTGCTTCGGCGCGGGCGAGATTCCCGCCGCGGCGTCCAGAAGCTCGCCCGTCCCTTCGGGGCCCTTGGTCGGCCAGACGAAGAGGTTCGGCAGGCGCGGGTCGCCGAGGCCGCCGACCGAGATCGCCAAAGCGCCCGCGGCTCCCTGGGCCATGCCCGCGTCCACGTTCTTGGCCCCGAAGAACTGATCGCCGATGACGAGCATCCCTTCGGGGCGGAGGGACCCGGGCCCGGTCTTGGCCGGGCCGGACAGCATCTCGCGTGCAACGGCCTGGATCTGCTCCCGGGAGGCTCCCCAGACGACCATGGAACGCAGGCTCCCGAGCTGCTCCTGATGCTGGCGGAAAAGCGTCGTGCCCAGCGACTTGTCGAACTTCGAGACGGTCAGATACGGAGGGTCCTCGGGTTTTCCAGCCTTGCGTCCCACGACGTCGAGGAAAATCCCGCGCGACGTCAGCGCGGCCTTTAGCATCGTCTCGGCCTGCTGGATCGTCGCCTCGTCCATGCCGATAGGCAGGAAGCGGGCGTAGCCGTACGGGCCCATGTCCTCCTCGCGGCCGTTATAGCTCTGGCGGCCGAAGCGCTCGGCGACGGCCCGCGAGGCCTCGAGGATCTTTTCCTTCTCGGCGTCGCTCCATTGCGGCTCCTCACGCAGAAGCAGCGGCGCGCCGTCGCGGTCGAAGATCAGGAGCCTCGCGCCGCGGTTCGCGGCGAGGACGAAGGTCCGCTTCAGGTCGGGGGAGAAGGACACGAAAGAGTCGACGATGGTCACGTTCTTGTCGTCTTTCTTCTGGTCCGGCCGGTCGGTGTTGACGAGGATGTCCACCCGACGCGCCTCCAGCCCCTTGAAACGGACGGCCAAGGCGGCGTCGGCGGGCTGCTTGTAGGGGCGCAGCGTGTCGTCATAGTCCGCCTCGAGCGCGCTCGGCGCCTTCGCGCGCAGGCCGGCCAGGATGGCCTCCTTATGGGCCGCGCTGATGGGGCGCAGGCTGACGACCTCGCCGAGCTCGGCCAAGGCGGCGAGAGCCGCGCGATGGATCTCGTACTCGAGGGCGTCGCCGTCGGGATGGGCGGCGGCGATTTGGCGCAGGCCGTCCTGCGCGCGGGGCGAGCCAAGCTCTTGCAAAATCTTGATGGCCTTGCGGCGGTGGGCCTCCGGGCGCGCCGCATCGCTGCCGACTCGAATAAGGTGGTCGATCGTCAGCGGTACTCCCGCCAGGGGATCTTGCAGGCTCGGGCCGGGCTCGTCCGCGTTGAGAGCGGCGCTCTGTCGGCGGGTCTCGCCGTAGAGGTTCGAGAGCGTCTCCGCGCTGGAGCGCGGGTTGCGGTTCAACTCGCCGACGGCGGAGGTCAGTTGGGCGGAGGAGCGGGCCTTTGCAGGTTGAAGCAGGGCCCTCACCCCACCCCTCTCCCGCAAGCGGGAGAGGGAGGGCTCGGAGACGCCGATAGACGGAATGATAGTCGGGGCAAGGGACGGCGCAAGAGCCGGCGCGGAGGGGGAAAGCGTGGAGGGCGCCAGGAGGGGGGCGGACAAAGTCGGGGCCGGGGCCGCGTCGCGGGTTTGGGCGAAGGCCTCGTAGGGGGCCAGGCCGGGCGAGAGCAGGGCCAGAATGAAGGATAGCGGCGCGGCGATGAGGCGTCGATTCACGGGCCCTCCTGGGGCGGCCTTCCTATAATAAGGGGATGCTAGCACGGCGGGGAAAAACGACTATGGGAAGGTCGGGGCAGGCGAAGGGCCGCAAAGGGCCCATGGTCCATTAGGACCTAAAGCGACCGGAGGCTCCGTCCGCGGGGCCGATCGGCCCCGCGGTCAGCTTTTCTTTTCCTTCTTCGCCTTCTTGCCGTCGTCCTTCGTCTCGGAAGGCTGGGGCGCCGGGGCGGCGGCCTTCGCGGCGTGGCGGCGCATGCGGTTCATCACCTGGGGAAGCCAGCGCTCGAACGGCAGGCGCTGGTCCCAGTCGTCGATCTCCGGCTGGTAGCTGCCGGGAGGGAAGATGAACTCGACGCCGATCAAGGCCGCCTTGCGCGCGAGGCCGGTGAGCCCGTAGGGTACCGAGAGGCGGCCCCATTTCCTCGGGGCGACCTGATCGTACAGCTCGACCTGGGTGTCCTTCGCCAGCGGCTGCATCGTGTAGGTCTGGCCGGTCTTGAAGTCGACGATCAGGTAGTCGAGGCCCGCCTTGGTCTCGCGCGCGAGGACCGCGTCGAAGATGTAGCGCAGGATGTCGCGATGGTCGATCTCCTCGTTCTTGAGCCGCTCGAAGACGTGGAAGTTCGGAAGCTCGGTCCCGATGACGATCGGATACTCCTTGAGCAGCGAGCCCAGTATCTCGTACATTCGCAGCAGGTGGCGCCGCATCGCGACGAGGTAGCCGCCGACCGACTCGCCCGGCTTCTCGATGAAGCTCAGCGTTCGCTGGGCGTCCTCGTGGCGGAATATCTGCATCGCCTTGTTGACGAGTTCCTCGCCCGGGGGAAGCTCGCCGGTGTTCCGGCGTATCCAGAGCGCCCAGTTGAAGGTCGCGTGCATCACGTGGCCGAGCAGCATGTGGATGTTGTACCGATCGCCGCCGCCCATGACGTCGGGGTCCCGCAGGAACTGGGAGATCTTTGAGGCCGAGGCCGCCAGGTCGCCCGGCAGGTTCTCCCGGTACGAGCCCAGCATCGCGGCCAGGCCCAGCTCGACGAGCCCGCGGCCCGAGGCCTTCGGCGCGTAGCGCTGCACGGTCGCCGCTCCCGGCAGGGCCGCCAGCAGGGCCTTGTCGTCCGTCAACAGCAGGACGTCGGAGGGATTGGCGTAGACGTGGTGCTCCTCGCGCAGGACGGTCAGCGCCTGCTGAAGGGAGCGCGGCAGGGCGTTGGGCCGTATCGCGACGACGGCGCGTCCGTTCTTGGCGCTCCTCCGGAGCGAGAGGCGGCCCGCGTCAACTCCGTGCTTGTCGAGCCTTTCGGCCAATGTCTTCGCCGCCGCGTCCAGGTCGGTGCCCGCGTCGAACGACACGGCGACGCGGGAGATCCGCTTCTCCTCGGTCTTGGGGTTGCGGCCGACGATGTCGCTCTGCGTGTGGACGAGCCACTCCAGCATCTCGACGTCGAGGGGCCGGAAATGGGAGAGGGGCAGCGCCCGCGGATAAGAGCCGCGGTACTCGTGCATGCGGTTGCCGCTCTCGGTCACCGCGAAAAGCTTGTAGCGGACCAGTTCCTCGCGCTGGCGCGTCGTCAGGCCGGCGGTGAGCTGCTCGTCGAGCGAGCCGGGGCCGGCGAGCGGCTTGTCGGTGAACAGCACGAAGTATTGGCCGGCCTTTTGCAGCTTGGCGAGGTCCTCCAGCAGATCGGGCCCGACGGAGTCGCCGACGCCGCGCATGTCGATGAAGACGACCTTCGGCGGCTGGGCGTGCAGCGCGGTCAGCTTGGCGGGCACGTCGACCGCGGTCCGGGGCCGGGGAACGTAGGCCTCCTCGGGTCGGTTCTCGTCCAGGTCGCGGGACTGCGCCCAGTTCATGAAGCGCACGACGCGCACCAGGGACTCCGGGGTGACGACGGTCGGCTGGCCGGGGCGATAGGCGCCGTAGCGCGTCAGGTCGTCGATGAGGCGCTTGCGGAGCTGATCGGTCGTCCTGTGGCGCAGGACGTTCGCCGGGAAAACGCCTTGAAGATCGTCCTTGGAGAGATCCTTGATGGCCTTCGTCGCGCCCTCGAGGACGCGGCTGTGGAACAGCGTGCGGCCGCCGACCAGGACGCGGATCGGAACGTCGCCGAGGAACCGGCCCCAATGCCATTGGCTTCCGGAGCCGCCGACCAGCCGCACGGTGGCGTACAGCTCGGAATTCTTGAGACGCTCCTTCGCGTCGCGGCTGAAGCGCAGCTCCAGCTCATCCTGCGGCCGAGCGGGGGCGGCGGCCGAGGCCTCGCCCGTCGCGGGCTCATGCTCGAGGTACATCCCGTCGTCGCCGTCCTCCGGCTCGGAGGCGGCGAGGGACGCGGAGATGCCGTCCCAGAACCGGCCCTGCGCCGCGGGGTTCAAGCGCTCGGGTTCGGGCGCGCGAGCCGCGCGATCGAGGACCGAGAAGGAAAGTTTAAACGCAGATGCTGCCGCGCTTAGTCTCCCTCTCCCGTTCACGGGAGAGGGTCGGGGTGAGGGTGCGGCGGCGAGTCCCCTCACCCTACCCTCTCCCCCCATGGGGAGAGGGAGAAACGGCTGAGCTTGGTTCGGAGAGGCGACGGCGAGCGGTGAGACGACGGAGCGGTCTTGCAGCGGCGCGACCAAGACGGCCGGAGCCGTCTCGGAAAGTCTGGTTTGAGCGGCTGCCTGGATCGCCGAGCCCAGCAGGAGCAGGGCCGGCATGGCCCTGAAGCTCACGGCTTCCTCCGGCCGCCCTTCTTCGAGGCGCCTTTCTTGGCCTTGCCGCCGGACTTCTTCGCGCCGATCTTGGCCGGGGCGCTCTTCTTGCCGTCGGCGCCGTCCTTCGCCTTCTCGCCGCGCTTCTTCTTCAAATCGCTCGGATGGGCGAGCTCCTCCTGCTTCTCGTAGTACTCCTGATACGCCTTGTCGGCTTCCATGCGCTCGATCGCGCTGGTGAGCTCGCCGACGACGGGGCCCTGGCTGATCTGGCCCGTCTCCGAAAGAGAGTACAGCTCCTCGGGGCGGAACTCCTGGTATTTGGCCCCGGACATGTACTCGATCTGCACGCCCAGGCCCGAGATCACCGGGCCCGTCGGCGAGCCGTGATGCCACTTGCCGTCGGCCCCGAGCCGCGCATGGCCCTTCAACAGCGCCATCGCGAGAATCTTATGGTAAAGCTCCTTCTGCTGGACCGGGGCGGTGATGACCGGGCCGTCGGCCGAGCCGCGGTGCCATTTCCCGTCCTTGCCCATGCGCGCGTCGCCGCTCAACAGCGCCTCGGTGAGCAGGTCCGTCTCGTTCTCGCTCGCGGCGGGCTCCTTGCCGGTGCGGAACGCGAGGGCCGTCAGCACTCGGCCCTCGGCGGTGTCGTGCTTCATGACCACCGGCACGCGCGTGAAGATCCTGTAGACCCGGTTCGTGAACGGAGAGACGAACTCGAGCTTGATCAGGTTCTTTCGGTCCGAGTTGAGGCTGACGAGGTTGTCGAGGACGTCGGCGGCGCCTTCCTGATAGGAGCGCTTCCCGCCGAAGTTCCGCATGAAGTAGCTGACGACCCAGGCCTTCGCGCGCCTGAGATAGCCGCCGTTCATCGAGCGCCACAGCTCGCCGCGCATCAGCTCGGCCTGTTCCTTCGAGACGCGTATCCCGTTCTCGGCCGGGTCGCGCCAGGACGACTCGACGCCCTGAACCAGCTGGGTCAGCGTCGCCTTGCCGTGCTGGCCGTAGCGCAGCTTGTCGAGGAACTCGGTGACCCGCGTGAACACGACGCTGCCTAGGTACATCGCGAGCTTCTGCTGGACGCCGCGCGCCGCCTCGCTCACCGGGGTCCTGCCGCCTCCGCCTCCGCCTCCGCCCTCGCCCGGGGTAGGCACGCCCGAGATGCGGTGGTGGGTCGGCTCCCAATACTCGTCGTACTGCCGGAGCTTGGAAAGCTTGAGGACGATGCTCGGCAGGCTCCTGTCGCCCAAGGTCGAGCCGAGGAGCTGCTCCACGCTCGCCGCGTTCTGCGCGACGTGTATCGAGGCGCCCTTCGGGAAGACTCCGGTGAACTTCGGGGAGCGCTTGGCGTCGGCGAGGATCAGCAGCTTCTCGGGCTGATCAAGAGGATCGCCGTCCGGGCTTTTGTGCGCGAGAGCCTTGCGCACGCGTTGTATCGAGAAGCGCAGCGGCATCGAATGCGTGAACAGGACGAGGTGCTTGTCCGGATGCGGGCTCATGCGGTAGGGCAAGTGCCGCGCCTCCAGGGCTTGGTTGTAGGCCTCGATCACGGCCTCGCGCGAGACCGTCGACTCCGGGGCGAGCTCGACCTCGAACGTGAACGCGGCCTTCGGGCTTGGGGTGATCGCGTCCTTGAGGAAGAGATTCCCCTTGTTGCGCTTGGAGACGTCCTTGCCGATGTCGCGCAGCGCCTGGACGGCCTCGGCCGGCAGGCCGTCGGCGTCCGGGATCACCGAGACGGGGTTCGCCGCGCCGGTCTGCATCGAGATCTTGCCGCCGTTGTAGCTGACGACCATCATCGGGTTGTTCGACCGCCGCTTGCGCATGTATCCGAGCAGAATCTCGGAGGCGGAGTGCGGGCCGTTCAGCGGCCGCCCGGTCAGGAACACGACGCGGACGCCCTGATTCAGCAGCCTTTCGATGTAGTCGACGGTCTGCGGCGTGGCCGGGCGCTCGAAGACGTCCTGGATGAAGACCACGCGCGGGCGCAGCCTCGAAAGCTCCTGGTCCTCGGCCGAGGAGGAGGGCGAGCGGACGGTTCCGACCGGCGGAAGGTCGGACGCGCCGGGCTCGTCGGCGTTCAGGGCCCCGAGGTCGTAAAGGCCGCGTCCGGTCGAGAACAGCGCGCCGGGCGCCGCGCCGGGGGCGGTCAGCGCCTTATCATAGGAAGCCAGGCGGGACGCCGTCGGCGCGAGCCGC
>CAZMIB010000101.1:0-12220 GCA_964566245.1 uncultured Elusimicrobia bacterium
CTCCGAGACCACCATCGTACCCCATCAAGTCACCCACGCGAAACCCCGAAGCGCCCTTTTATTACAGCGGGGGCGCGCCGGGGCGGCCGAAGCGGCGGGCCAGCTCGTCGCGGGTGAGGCGCAGAAGGGCGGGGCGGCCGTGGGGGCAGTGCAGGCTGTCGCGGCAATGCTTCAGGTCCTCGAGCAGGCGCAGGCCGCGGTCGGGGCCTAGGCGGTCGTGGGCTTTCACGGCCTTCTTGCAGGCCCAGATGGCGACCGTCTCGCGGCGGGCTTCCTCGCCGAGGCGCTTCGGGTCCAGCTCGTCGGCCAGCGCGCCGAACAGGTCCTTGATCGAGGGGGCGTCGAGGTCGAACACCGCGGGCGCGGCGTGTATCGCGACCGTTCCCTTGCCTAGGCCGTCCACCTCGAAGCCGGCGGCGTGAAGCCAGTCGCTCAACGCCAGCACGCGCTCGGCCACCGAGGGGGGGAAGTCCACCGTCACCGGAAGCATCAGGCGCTGGGCCTTGGGCGCGCCGTGGACGAACTCTTCCAGGTAGCGCTCGTAGACCACGCGCTCGGCGGCCGCGTGCTGGTCGACCAAGAGCAGCCCGCCGTGGGACTCGAGCACCAGGTACGAGCGCTCGAGCTGGCCTAGAAAGCGGAACGGCGGGGCGTACCAGGCCGGGGCGTTCTCGTGGGCGCGCCGGGGATGACCGTCGGCGTGGCGGCCGCTCTCGCTCGCGGCCGGGGCCGGAGACTCGGGGTGCGACGTTCCGTTCCCGGCTGGGGTCTCGACCGGGTGTTCCTTCCCGTTCGCCGCCGGGACGAGCTCCTCGGGCGGACGCGGGTTCGCGCGGTACGATTGAATCGCCTCGCGCAGCTCCGAGGTCCCGGGGCCCGGGTCGCGGACCGGGGGCAAGAGCGGCGGCGGGGCCGCGTGCGGGGCCAGCGCCTTGCGCAGGGCCTCGTCGATCAACGTGAAGATCGCGGACTCGTTCCGGAAGCGGACCTCAAGCTTCTGCGGGTGGACGTTGACATCGACGTCGGTCGGCGGCAGCTCCAGGAAGATCACGCAGGCCGGATGGCGGCCGTGGCGCGACTCGTAGGCGCGGTAGAGCGCCTGCTGCAAGGTGCGGTTCTGCACCGGGCGGCGGTTCACGAAGAAATATTGGGCCTGGCGGGAGGCCGCGAGGCGGTCCGGCTTCGAGGCGACGCCCATGAGCCGCGCCCCGCCGCGCTCGGCCGCGACCTCGGCCGTCGACGCCAGGAAGTCGAAGCCCATCAGCTCCTGAACCCGCGCGCGCATGCCGCTTAAGCCCGGCTCGGTGATCGCCGGCAGGCGCAGGCTCTCGCGTCCGTCCAGCGCGTAGACGAAGGCCAGCTCGGGATGCGCGAGCGCGGCGTCCTCGACGACGCGCGTGAGGCGGGCCTTCTCGGTGGCGTCGGACTTGAGAAAGCGGAGCCGCGCGGGCGTGTTGAAGAACAGGTCGCGGATCTCGACCGACGTGCCGGGAACCGGCGGGGCGTCGTGGCTCGCGACGACGGTGCCGCCCTCGGCCTCGATCGTCCAGGCGCGCAGGGCCGGCCCCTCGCCGTGGCCCGAGGACAGTGTGAAGCGCGAGACGGCCGCGATCGCGTACAGCGCTTCGCCGCGGAAGCCGTAGGTCGCCAGGCTCTCCAGGTCCTCGATCGAGCTCAGCTTCGAGGTCGCGTGGCGTTGAATGGCGAGCTTCGCGTCCTCGGGCGTCATGCCGCGTCCGTTGTCGCGCACGCGCAGGCGCTTCTTGCCCGCGGCGTCGGCCTCGATCTCGACGCGGCGCGCGCCGGCGTCGAGGGCGTTCTCGAGAAGCTCCTTGAGCACCGAGGCGGGGCGCTCGACGACCTCTCCGGCCGCGATGCGGCTGGCCACCGACTCGGGCAGGACGCGTATCGGCATCAGCGGGTCTTACGCTTCCACTCGGTCAGCTTCTGCAGGGCCTCGAGCGGGGTCATGGACTCGGGCGCGAGCATCTTCAGCTCGTCGAGCACCGGATGCTCTTGGAAGAGCGGCAAAAGCGGTTCCTCGTCGCGCGCGGGGCGGCGGCCGCGCTCCAGCTCGTCCAGCACCTCGCGGGCGCGGGCGATGACCTTGGACGGCAGGCCCGCCAGCTCGGCGACGTGGATCCCGTAGGAGCGGTCCGCGGGGCCGTCGGCGATCTTATGCAGGAACACGACCTCGGTGCGGCCCTGGGAGTTGATCCACTCCTTGACCTGCACGTTCGCGTTGCGGACGCCGGAGAGCACGCCGGACAACTCGGTGAGCTCGAAGTAGTGCGTCGCGAACAGGACCTTGGGGCCCTTGCCCGCGAGGTACTCGAGCACCGCGCGGGCGATCGAGATGCCGTCGTAGGTCGAGGTGCCGCGGCCGACCTCGTCGAGGATCAGAAGGCTGCGACGCGTCGCCGAGGCGAGGATCGAGGCCGTCTCCTTCATCTCGACCATGAAGGTGGACTCGCCGCGCCACAGCGCGTCCTGGGAACCGATGCGCGTCGCGACGCGGTCGACGAGGCCGATCCGGGCCTCGCGCGCCGGCACGAAGGAGCCGATCTGCGCCAGCACCGCGATCAACGCGTTCTGACGCAGGTAGGTGCTTTTGCCGGCCATGTTCGGCCCGGTCAGCACTTGGACCTGGCGCGCGCCGTCGTCGAGGTGGATGCCGTTCGGGACGAAGACTCCGGAGGGCAAGGCGCGCTCGACGATCGGATGGCGGCCGTCCTCGATGATGAAATCGTGCGAGAGGTCGACTCTCGGCTTGACGTAGTCGTAGCGGTCGGCGGCCTCGGCCAAAGCGTACAGCACGTCCAGCTCGGCCGCGGCGCGCGCGTAGGTCGAGAGCGCCGGATAGGCCTTCAGCGCCTCGGCCTTGAGCGCCGCGAACAGCTCGGCCTCCAGGCGCGAGGCGCGCTCCTCGGCGCCGAGGATTTTCTCCTCGAGGACCTTAAGCTCGGGCAAGAAGAAGCGCTCGGCGTTGGCCAAGGTCTGCTTGCGCACGTACTCGGGCGGGGCCTTGGCCTGATGAGCCTTCGTGATCTCGACGTAGTAGCCGAACACCGAGTTGAAGCCGACCTTAAGAGTGGGTATGCCGGTGCGCTGTTTTTCGCGCGCCTCGAGCTCGGCCAGCCAGCGGCGGCCGTCGCGCTGGATGCCGCGCAGCTCGTCAAGCTCGGGGCTGTGGCCGCCCTTGATCGCGCCGCCGTCCGATAGTTTCACGGGCGGCTCGTCGGCCAGGGCCTTCGCGAGGAGATTCGCGAGGTAGTCCAGCGCGGGGGCGAGCGAGCCCAGCTCGCGCAGGCCCTCGGAGACGGCCTCGACGTTGCCGCCGGAGGCCCACTCGGCCAGGGCCGGTATCGCGCCCAACGCGTTCCTGAGCTGGGCCAGGTCGCGCGGTCCCGAGGACGGCGTCGCGAGGCGCGAGAGGATGCGCTCCAGATCCGAGACGCGCGCTAGCAGCGCGCCCAAGGCCTGGCGCCTGTCGCGGCTTTCGAGCAGCTCCTCGACGCGCCGTTGGCGGCTCTCGATCTCGGGAAGCTCGAGCAGCGGGTGCAGCAGCCAGCTCTTGAGGCGGCGGCTGCCCATCGGCGTGCGGCAGAGGTCGAGCAGGCCCCACAGGCTCTTCGCGCGGTCGCCGGAGGGGGACTGCACCAGCTCCAGGGTCCGGATCGCGGACTCGTCGAGTTCCAGGTGCTTCTGGCCCTCGCGGTAGCGTGGGACGAGCATGCCCTCCAGGCGCGGCTCGGTCT
Source organism: uncultured Elusimicrobia bacterium (assembly GCA_964566245.1). Lineage (GTDB taxonomy): Bacteria > Elusimicrobiota > Elusimicrobia > CAZMIB01 > CAZMIB01 > CAZMIB01. The sequence goes on from CAZMIB010000101.1 coordinate 3,759, forward strand.
CCAGCACGTAGCGCTCGGCCTTGACCGCGGCTTTGAGCGCGAGCGGGCGGTTGCGCCACGACTCGGGCTGGGGCCAATGCTCGGGGATCGGGCGCGCGGGCAGGCGCGGGTCGTAGGCGGTCGTCGGTATCTTGGAGTCGAGGGCCAAAGCCTGGAAGGCCGCCGGGTGCGCGGCGACCTCGGCCGGCTCGATCTTCGCGAGCAAGGAGCGCAGGCCGCGGCCGTCGTCGTTGAGGCCCTGGGTCGCCCAGAACTCGCCGGTCGAGACCTCGACGCAGGCGAGCCCCCAGCCGACCATGTCCCACTCGACCACGGCGAGGTAGTTGGCTTTGACCGCGTCGAGCAGTTCGTCCTCGAGGACGGTGCCCGGGGTCACGATCCGCGCGATATCGCGGCGGACCAGGCCCTTCGCGGTCGCGGGGTCCTCCATCTGCTCGGCGATCGCGACCTTGAAGCCGTTCTTGAGAAGCTTCGCGATGTGCCCGTTGGCCGCGTGGTGCGGGACGCCGCACATCGGCAGGCCCTGGCGGTGCGTCAGCACCAAACCCAGCACCGGCGCCGCGGTCTCGGCGTCGGCGCCGAACATCTCGTAGAAGTCGCCCAGCCTGAACAGGAGGATCGCCTGCGGATGCCGGGCCTTCAGGCCCTGGTACTGCCTCATCAGCGGCGTGTCGAGACGAGCGTCGGAAGGTTCGACGGCGGGCATAACCGAGCCCATATTTTACTAGTTTTCCTCGACGAGCGGCAATCGAGCCTTGCTCTCCAAGCTCAGGCTCGATAGAATCGAGCGCTCCGATGAGATTCTTTCGCGTCCTCGCCGCGGTCGTGGTTCTTTGCGCCGTTCAAGGTTCGGCGGCCGAGCCCGATACGGCGACGCCGATCAAACGGCTGGTCGTCATCTTCCAGGAAAACGTCTCCTTCGACCATTACTTCGCGACCTATCCGCGCGCGGAGAACAAGCCGGGGGAGACGCCTTTCCATGCCCGACGCGGCACGCCCTCGGTCAACGGGCTGAGCGAGGCCTTGCTGACCCGCAACCCCAACGCGGTCCAGCCCACCCGCCTCGACCGCGAGCACGCCGCGACCTGCGACCAGGAGCACGAGTACGACGCCGAGCAGCGCGCGATGCACGGCGGCGCGATGGACAAGTTCGTCGAGTCCACCGGCGCGAAGGAGCCGGGCTGCGACCCGAAGGCCGTGATGGCCTACCTCGACGGGAACGTCGTTACCGCGCTGTGGAACTACGCGCAGGCGTTCGCGATGAGCGACAATTTCTTCGGGACGACGTTCGGGCCGTCGACGCCGGGAGCGATCAACCTGGTCTCGGGACGGACCCAAGACGCTGCGCCGGCGGAGCTGAGCGCCTGGGATGAGCGGATGACGGCGAGCGGGACCGTGCTCGGCGACCCCGAGCCGGAATTCGACGACTGCTCGGGAACGGCGACGATACGGATGAACGGGCCGAACGTCGGCGACCTCTTGAACAAGCAGGGCGTCGTCTGGGGCTGGTTCCAAGGGGGCTTCAAGCCGACCGAGCGCTCGGCGGACGGGAAGGCGAAATGCGGCGCGTCCCACGTGGGCAGCAGCGGCCGCAAGAAGCGCGACTATATCCCGCACCATGCGCCGTTCCAATATTATCAGGCCACCGCGAACCCGCACCACCAGCCGCCGGCCTCGGTCGACGAGATCGGCCATGACGGTGCGGCCAACCATCAGTACGACTTGGAGGATTTCTGGCGCGCCGTCGAGGCCGGGCGGATGCCCGCGGTGAGCTTCCTGAAGGCGCCGGCGTACCGGAACGGGCATGCGGGCTACTCCGATCCGATTCAGGAGCAGGTTTTCCTCGTGGAGACGCTGAACCGGTTGCAAAAGCGGCCCGAGTGGAAGGACATGGCGGTACTGATCGCCTATGACGACTCGGACGGCTGGTACGACCACGTGATGCCGCCGATCGTCAGCCGCTCCAGCCTCCCGGAGATCGACGCGTTGACCGGGCCGGGCGCCTGCGGCGAGGCGCCGGCCGGGACGCCTCCGGGGCGCTGCGGCTACGGCCCGCGCCTGCCGTTGTTGGCGATCTCGTCGTACGCCAAGACTAACTTCGTGGATCATTCGATCACCGACCAAACCTCGATCCTGCGTTTTATCGAGGACAACTGGTCGCTCGGCCGCATCGGCGGCCGGTCCTTCGATGAGCTGGCCGGGTCGCTGGCGCCGTTGTTCGACTTCCAGGCCCGCTCGCGAGCCGACGTTTTGTTGCTGGACCCGGCGACCGGTCAACCGGCGCGGGAGACCGCGCGCTAGTCGTGAGGCTGGGGAGACGATGGCTTACGACGAAAAGCTGGCCGCCCGCGTCCGCAAGGCGCTTGCCGGTCAGCAGGGCGTCGCGGAGATCAAGATGTTCGGCGGGCTGTGCTTCACGATCTTCGGCAACATGTGCTGCGGCGTGCTCAACGCGGACTTCATAGCGAAGATCGCGAAAGACGAGCATGTGCGCCTCGTGAAGGAGCCGGGCGCCCGCCCGTTCGATTTCACGAAGCGGCCGATGAACGGCATCTTGTACATCTCGTCGAAGGGAGTTGGAACTCCCGCAGGCCTTAAGAAATGGATCGGCCGCTGCGTGGAGCATGCGCGGTCGTTGCCGCCGAAGGCCTGAATAGAAAGAAGAACCCCTCACCCGCCCTTCGGGCACCCTCTCCCACAAGTGGGAGAGGGCACGGAAAAATCAGTTAAGCAGGCGCTTGGTGAGCTTGGCGGCTAGGGCGCCTAGGAACCAGCCTAGGAAGGCGCCGAAGAGGACGTCGGCGGGGAAGTGCACGCCTACGTAGACGCGGCTGTAGGCGACGATCGCGGCCGCGATGAAGAGCGGGGCCTCGAGCGCGGGATAGAACGAGCCTGCGTACGCGGCGCCGGCGAAGGTGTTGACCGCGTGGTTCGAGGGGAAGCTGTAGCCGTGATGGACGCCTTCGCGCAGTACCACCTGGACGCCCGCGTTCTCGGGGCGCGCGCGATGAAACAGCGGCTTGATCGCGCGGTGGGTCAGGAAGTCGGTCCCCAGGATCAGCAGCGCCGTCGCGATCATCACCCTTGCCGCGCGCGCCTTGCCGCGCCAGAGGCATAGGCCCACCAGCGCCGGGAAGACGACGTAGATGACGACCGGCTGGCGATGCAGGTCCGTCACCAGCGGCATCGCCTTGTCGAGGAACCGGCTCGTCCAGACGGCGTTCAACTGGTGGAACAGCCAATGGTCCGCGGCGACGAACGGGGCGAGAGGGTTCACAGTGTCAGGCTGGCCAAGAACGCGAACGCGACGCCCACCAAGGTCATCAGGATCGTCAGCGGGGAGCTTTTTTGGCTGTGGGCCTCGGGCAGGATGTCGCTGGCCCCGATATAAAGCAGGAAGCCGGCGAAAAATCCAAGGTACTGCACCAGGAAATGCGGCGAGGGCGTGAACAGCCGCGTCGAGGCGATGCCGAGCAGCGGGGCCGCGGCGTCGAGCGCGAGGAAGGGCAAGGTCTCGCGAGGCTTGCTTTTGTGGCTGAGCATCACGGTCACGCTGTTCATGCCGTCGGTGAAGTCGTGCGCGATCACCGCCAGCGCGACCACCATCCCGACCGCGCGGCTCACCTGGAACCCGAGGCCGATCCCGACCCCGTCCATGAAGCTGTGGCCGGCCAAGGCCAGCGCCGACAGGACCCCGACGTGAAGGTGCTTGTGCTCGGCGTACTGCTCCTCGTTCGCGTGGTGGATCGCGAGCAGCTTCTCGAGGATGTGGAAGAGCAGAAAGCCCGCGACGAAGGCCAGCATGATGTTCCGCGAGTCGTAGCCGTACGCGCGGACCTGGCCGATGATCTCGGGGAAGACGTCGAAGCTGACGACTCCGAGCAGGACCCCGGCCGCGAAGCCCATCAGCAGGTGCAGCCGGTCGCGGAAGCGCAGCGCGCAAGCGCCTCCGGCCAAGGTGGACAAGAACGCGGCTCCGGCGAAAAGGAACGGGGTCATGCGGCGCTCCTCGCGCCCCAGCCGGTCAGCGCGTTCAGCCCCGAGGAGGCGAGCAGCAGCAGGCTGGCGACGATCACGATCACCGGCCCGAGAGGCAGGTCGTTCGCGTAGGAAAGATAGAAGCCGGCGAAGACGCTGATCCCGCCGAATAAGGACGAGGCGACCGACAGGCTCAGCATGCCGCGCGCCCAGGGAAGGGCCGCCATCGGCGGAATAACGAGCAGGCCGAAGATGACGAGCGGGCCGACCGTCATCACGCCCAGCGAGATCGTCAGCCCGATCAGAAGGTAAAGCAGTCCGTCCCAGTACACCGCGTTGCGGCCCAGCGCGACCGCGCCGTCGCGGTCGAAGGAGACCAAAAGCAGCTCGCGCTGGAACAGGAAGACGCAGGCGCAGACCGCGAGCATGACGTCGAGGATCGCGTGGAAGTCCTGCTCCGAGATCGAGACGATCTCGCCCTTGAGCAGGCTCAGCATCTCGGCCTCGCCTTGCGCGTTCCAGGCCAGGAAAAGGATGGTCGCCGCCGAGGCGAGCGCGTACAGCGCGCCGATGCGCCCCTCCATCGCGCCGGGGCGGCGGTGCTCCAGATAGGTCAGCAGGAGGATCGCGCCGAACGTGAAGACGAACGAGCCGAGGATCGCGAGGTGCTTCTCCTGGGCCTCGCCGCCGGCCAGGATGTTCAGGCCGAGCCCTTGGAGCATGAACGCGAAGGCGATGCCCGAGGCCGAGACCTGCGGCAGAGCGACGCCCCAGAAGATGAGCCGGCGCAGCACGAAGTAGACGCCGACCAGGGGGCAGACGAAGCCGACGACGACGCTTCCGTACAGGGCGTGGTGCAGCAGGAAGTCCGGGCTGAGCATCCGGGCCAAGGCGCTCATGGCTCGCGTCCGAAAAACTCCATGATCGGGGCCTTGGCCAGCATGGACGCCGCGGGGCCCGCGTCCACCTTGCCGTCGTCCACCCACAGGACGTCGCTGAACAGCTCGCGCTCGGTCTGCAGGCGGTGGCTGACCATCAAGACGGTCAAGCGGCCCTCGGCCTTGAGCTCGTGGAACAGCTTCAGCAGAGCCTTTTGCGTCGCGACGTCGATGCCGGCCAGAGGCTCGTCTAAAATCAGCACCTCGGGCTCCGAGGCGAGGGCGCGCGCGATCAGAACGCGCTGCTTCTGTCCGCCGGACAGATCGCTGTAGCGGCGGTGCGCGAGCTCGAGCGCCCCCGAGGCCCTCAAGCCGCGCCTGACGATCTCATCGTGCATGTTTCCGCGCAGGCGCCGGAACAACTCCACGCGGCGGTAGGTCCCCATCGAGGCGACCTCGTAGGCGGACAACGGGTAGATCGGATCGAGGCGCTCCTTCTGCGGGACGTAGCCGAAGCGCGGACGGCCGTTATCCGAGCCCTCGGTCTCGAAACGGCCGCGCAGCGGAGAAAGCAGGCCGAGCAAGGTCTTCAGCAGGGTCGTCTTGCCGGCGCCGTTGGGGCCCAGAATGCCGACGAAGGCGCCGCGTTCGATCTGGAAGTTCACGCCGGTCAGCACCGCGCGGCTGCCGAAGCCGAGGGCGGCATGCTCGAACCTGAGGATAGGGGGAACCACGGAAAAAGGGAGGCTCATTCTCCCATTTTTGAAGCCCCTTTACGAGGGCGGCGCCCCCGCCGCGGCCAGCAGGTCCTTGAGGTTCCGCTCCTGGAGCTTGATGAAGGTCTCGGTGCCGGGCAAGGAGTTCGCCATCGTGCCGATCACCGCGACCTTGGCCCCGGTCCGGCCGGCCAGCCATTCCGGCAGCTTCGCGTCGTACTGCTGCTCGCGCACGATCAGCCGCGCGCCTTGCCCTTTCATCTCCTCGACCAGCCGTTCCAAGTGAGTCGGCGTCGGCGAGACGCCGGGCTTGAGCTCCACGGTGTCGATGAAGTCGATGCCGGTGAAGCGCCCGAGGTAGGCGACGTCCTTGTGATAGGAGACGGCCTTCACGCCCTTCAGCGGCTCGACCCACTTGCGCCACTCGGCGAGCTTGGCGTCGAGCTCCTTCAGGTAATCCTTGAGGTTCTTGTCGTAGTCCGCCTTGCGGTCCGGATCGATCCGCGACAGGCCCGCGGCGATGTTGCGCGCGATCAGCGCGCCGTCCTCCGGGTCGAGGTTGTAATGCGGGTTGCCCTGGGGATGCAGCTCGCCCTGGGCGCGGCTCAAGGTCGCCGGCTTCTCGAGCACCTTCAGGCCGGCCGAGCAGTCGATGCAGCCCGCTCCGATGCAGCCCTGGGTGTCGGGGTCGGCGCGCAGCTTGGGGTTTTGGGCCACGTCCAGCAGTCCGGGCAGGAAGGAGTGCTCGACCGAGAGGCCGAGGTAGACCACCGCGTCGGCCCGGTTCAGCTTGGGCACGAAGCTCGGCCGCATCACGACCTGGTGGATGTCCTCGCCGCCGAAGGCGAGGCCGTCCACGCCGACGTCGTCGCCGCCGACGCGGCGCGTGATGTCGACAAGCTCCGGAATCGTCGCGACGACCTTCAGCTTCTTGGCCGCCTCGGCGCGAGGGGCGAGGACGGCGGCGAGAGCGACCAGTCCGATGAGAATCTTGGTTTTCATGGGAGTCTCCTTTCCTTACCGGTCCCGGAAGCCGTGGACATGATGGCCCAGGACCCCCGTCCATTGCAGCGCGATGATATCGGAACCCCGGACGCCGGGCAGATTGTCATGCACGCGCGAGTATTGGATTCGCAACCGTTGGAACTCGGTGACGTCGCAGGTTAGGAAGGCGGCGTAGGTGCGCGTGACGATCGACGGATCGTCCTGGTCCTCGGTGATGTCGAGCATGACGCCCGGGCGCAACCGCAGGCCGGCCTTGAACTGAAGCACCGTGTAGCCGGCGTAGGCCGTTTGCCGAGCCAGCGGCAGGGAGGTCGCCGGGTCGAAGCGCCGCTCGTCGTTGCGCATGATTTCGGCGCCCCATAAGAGCCCGTTGTACAGCCCGCCGCTGACCGGCTGGTAGCGGTAGGTGAAGTCCACGCCGCTCAGAGTACGCCACGTGTCGTTCGTGGTCCCGTCGGCGGCCCGGCGCTGGGGCGTCCAAGCGGTGTCGATGCCCAGCTCGACGCTATGGTCGGCGTTGAGGTCGGCGTAGGTGCTCAGCCGGCCCAGATACGTGAACTCCTCCAGGGGGCGGGACCCGGCGGGGTCGGTGCGCGCGTTATTCGCCCCGATCTTGTCGTAGGCCCCGGCCGTGGCGCTCAGGTAGAACGGCGCCGGGACGAGGTATTGGGCCTCCAGACCGTCGGCCCGCGTCTCGCCGCCGATGAAGTCGTCCAGCGACTTCGGCCGGTCGACGACCGGCAGCTCATGGTCATGGAAGTGGGCCATGCGGCCGAACGACGCGAACAGCCGGCCGCCGCGCACGGTGAGGCTCGGCAGCGAGGTCGTCTCCAGCGCGGCCTCCTCGACGTCCACCGCCGGCGAGCCGTTGCTGCCGGTGATGATCGCCCATCCTTTAAGGAAGGGGTCGATCGGGGCCTCGACGTTCAGCTCGGCCGAGCGGAACAAGAACGCGCCCTTGCCGTCCGTATGCTCGTAAGCCATGTCCAAGGCCATGCCCATCGCCGGATTGAACGCCGACAGCGACGTTTTGGCCGGAGCGCCCTCGAGGGCGCTCAAGCGCTGTTCGACGGCGTCCAGCCGGTCCGAAGCGGCGGCCGCCGACGAGGCTTCCTGAGCAGGGGCGAGGCGCGGCAAGAATAAAAGAACGAAGAAAAGCGTTCGCACGATGTCCTCCGTGAACGGCGTCTCGTATAAGCCGGGGCCGACGTCCGGGCCCGCGGCGCGGATCGAGGAGACGGGAGGAGGCTAGGCCGCCGGCGGCGCGCGCGCCCGCGTTTCCGAGACATGGACGACGGAGGGGGTCGTGTCGGTGAACTCGGCGACCGGCGCGGTCGTGATTCGCGGCGCGGGCGCGGGCGCGGCTTGAGGGGCCGTCCTTGTAGCGCTATGACCGATCGCGCAGGCGCCGCACGACTCGGCGTTCGCGTCGGCGTGGACGTGAAGCGACTGAGCGCCCACGAGCGCCAGGAAGGCGAAGGCGCAGAGCCCCAGAAGGAGGCGCTTCATCGCCCGTATACTAACGGAAGCCGTTTGAGGAGTCAAGTAGCTGCAGCGGGCTAAAAGCGCAGCGAGGCCAGCGCGCCGCCGCCGCCGGGCAAGAGGCCGACCTGGAGCCCGAGCCGGCCTTTCTTCTCATGGACGCGCCACACGGCCCGTCCCGCCAGGATGCCGAGTCCCGCCCCGGCGGCGACGTCGGAGAGCCAATGCTTGTCGGCTTGCAGGCGCATCCAGCCGACGAAGCCGGCCGCGAGATAGGCCGGGACTCCGGCCGCCGGGCCGAACTGGGAGGCCAAAGTCGTGGCGGCGGCGAAGCTTTCCGCGGCATGGCCCGACGGGAAGGAGTAATGATCCGAGCCGTCCGGCCGCGTTCGGAACTTGGCCA
>CAZMIB010000102.1:0-12151 GCA_964566245.1 uncultured Elusimicrobia bacterium
TCCGCCCGGCCCGCCTCCCGGCCCTCCGCTCGGTCCTCCGCGCCCACCGCCGGGGCCGCGGCCCATGCCCTGCCCGCCCATCCCCTGCGGCGGACCGCCGCCTTGGTTCATGCCGCCGCCTTGGTCGCCGCCCGGCCCCCCGCCCATATTGCCGCCGGGGCTTCCGCCCCTATCGGGTCCGCCTTGATCGTCGGAAGGCGGACCCCGTCGCCGGCCGCGGCCACCGCCTTGATCCGTACCGCCGCCCATGCCGCCGCCTTGGTCGTCGCCCATGTCGGGCGGAGGCCCGCGCCGCCCTCCCCGGTCGCCGCCCTGATCCATGCCTCCCTGGCCGCCCGTATCGTCAGGAGGCGGGCCGCGACGCATGCCGCGGTCCCCGCCGCGATCGTCTCCGCCGCCCATGCCCCCATCCTGATCCGGAGGCGGACCGCGTCGCCCCATGCGGCCTCGTCCGCGGCCCTGGCCCTGATCGCCGCCGCGGTCCATGTCGCCCCCTCCTTGATCGTCACCCGGCGGAGGACCCCTGCGCCCGCGCCCTTGGCCCCGACCGCTTTGGTCCCCGCCTTGAGGCCCGCCGCGATCGGCATCGTCGCCCCCGCGCTCGGGCGGGCGGCCGCGCGCGTCGTCATCGTCGTCGTCGCCGCGGCGCATGCGACGGATCGCGTTGTCGTCCAAGTTCTGGGCGTCCTCCGGAGGAGGCCCCCGCCTTCCGCGCCGCATGCCCTGGCCCCGGTCCCCGCCGGGCGACTGGTCGCCGCCCTGATCCTGGGGCGGCGGCTCATCCTGCGCGAAAGCCGCGCGGGCCAGCGCGGCCGATAACAAAAGCGCCATCAACGCGAAGCGTCCTCTCATGCACCCTCCTCGAACGACGTCACGCGCCGTCACCACTTCTTGAAGTAAGTCGCCGTCATCGACACCGAGGTCCCGCCCGCCCACGCGCACATGCCGGCGACCAGATCCACCGGGCAGAAGGTGACGCCCGGGGGATTGCTGCCGTAGCTGAAGGAAACCGTGCCCCCGCATACGGAGTCTTCTTGGGCCGCGGGGACATAGCTCGCGTCCGGCAAGGTCCCCCCGCATTCCGCGGCGGTGAACGAAAAGCCGCAGCAGGCGTTGTTGCACCATGCCATGCCGTTCGCGGCCCCCACGGTTTTCGTCCGTTTCGCCGAGCAGACGATGGGCCTCAGCTGGCTCAGTGAAAGCCCCCCCATGCCCTGGACCTGGGCGTCGGTCATCTGCATCGAGCCGATGACGTTCAGTTTCACCGCGTTGGTCGGGGTCCCGCCGATCGTCACCGTTCCGGCGTCTCGGGCCAAGGTCGAGTCGGCGGTGGTCGTCAATTGATTATAGATGCCCAACGGAGAAGGGAAGTACGCCTGCAACGTCAGGCTCTCCGAGCCCAGCTCGACCGCCGAGACCGCCAGCACGAAGGCGGCCAAAGCGAGCCGGGCCCGGCGTCCCGACCGGTCCTTCCTTATCGCCATGACACCCGCCGGGAGTATACCTCCCGCCCCTCGGGGCCGCCAGGGGGCGGCGCCGAGGAACAAGTGGAGCGCGCTCCGGGCGCGCTACTTCTTCGCCGGCTCCGGGGCGGGCGTCGCGCCGAGCTGCTGCATCATGCCCATGTCGTCCTCGTTGCCCCAATGCTCGACCAGCTTGCCGTCCTCGACGCGGAAGATGTCGATCCCCGACATCGTGAAGCTCTTTCCGGTCGGCTTGAGCCCCATGTACTCGCCCTTTTGGGTCCCGCTGATCGTCGAGCGCACGACGACCTTGTCCCCCTCGGCGATCATGTCCTCGATCGTCTGCTTGAAGTCGGGGAACGAGGCGACGAGTCCCTGGAGCATATGGACGACGCCGTCGCGCCCCGCCGGCGCGCCGGGAGGCGCTTGGTGGTCGACCACATCGGGAGCGATCACCGACTCCAAGGCTTTCCAATCCGCGGCGTTGAGCGCGTCGAAGGCCTTGCGCGTCAGCGCCTTGTTCGCGGCGAGGTCCGGCGCGGGCTTCTTTTCGGCCGCGGCGGGAGCGGCGGCCGGCTTGGCGGCCGGGGCTTCCTGGGTCCGCGCGGCGGGAGCGAGCAGCAGCAAGGACGACAGCACGAGACGCGTGTTCATTGGGAATCCTCCTTTGTTTTCAGGCCTTCAGCAGCTTGAAGGCGTGCGCCCAGTCGTTGTCGCGGAAGCCGGGGATGCACCACAGCATCGCCAGCGGCTCGATCGCGCGGGCGGCCTCCGCGGTCCCCATGTCGGCGACCTCGAAACCGAAGCTTTCGATGATCGAGGCGGCCTCGCGCCGGGCGTCGGCGTCCTTGCCGCAGATGAACATCGTCGGCTTGCCGCCGGACAGCTTGGGCTCGACCATCAGCGCGCTGCCGACGCAGGAGAAGGCCTTCACGAAGCGGGCCTTCGGGGCCAGGCGCTGAAGGCGCTCGAGCAGCGACTCGTTCGGCCCGGTGAAGTAGCTGAGCACCCCGTTGACCGGCGGGGCGTCGGCGATCGGGTTGGTCGTGTCGAGGACGGTCTTGCCGGCCAGGTTCTCGGGCCCCGCGAGGCGCACGGCCTCCTCGGCCGCCGCGCCCTTCACCGCGAGCGCCGCCACCGCGCCGAAGCGCGCGGCCTCGGCGAAGGAGCCGATCTTGGCCCCGTCGCCGGACTTGGACTTCCAGTCCTTGAGCTTGCCGGGATCGCGCGTGCCAAGCATGACCTTCCAGCCGTTCTTGAGAAAACCCGCGGCCAGCGCCCGGGCGACCGCCCCCGAGCCGATGATCCCGACCTTCTTGTCAGACATGCGCCCTCCTGAAAGCCGGCGCCTTTGTAATAAATTCCGGCGCCCGTCGGCAAACCGCGGCCCGGAAAAGACGAAGCCCTCGCGAGGTCCGCGGCCCGCGCGATTTGTTATAAAATCGCGGGAGACCCAGGGAGGACGCATGACACGAACGGCGAGATGGTTGACGGCGGCTTTGGCGGCGGCGCTCGCGGCGCCGGCGACGGCGGAGACGTACAAGATCGACCCGATGCACAGCGACGTGACGTTCCGCGTCGCGCACATGGTGGTCAGCAAGGTGACCGGGCGCTTCGACAAGTTCGCGGGCGAGGTCGTCTACGACACCGCGGACCAGAAGGGCTGGAAGGCCGAGGCGGCGATCGAGGCCGCCAGCGTGAACACGAACGTCGAGCAGCGCGACAAGCACCTGCGCTCGCCCGACTTCCTGGACGTCGAGAAGTTCCCGCGGATCACCTTCAAGAGCACCAAGGTGGCCGAGGTTAAGAAGAATCACGCCAAGCTGATCGGCGACCTGACGATCCACGGCGTGACCAAGCGCGTCGTGCTGGACGTCGAGATCGGCGGCACGATCAAGGGCCCGGACGGCAGGCAGCGCGTCGGGGCCACGGCGACCACGATGATCAACCGCAAGGACTTCGGGCTCGTCTGGAACAAGGCCCTGGAGGCCGGCGGCTTCGCGGTCGGCGACGACGTCGAGATCACGCTCTCGATCGAGGGCGTGGCGCAGGAAGCGGCGAAGAAAATCCCCGCCTGACGGCGCTTTAGAAAAAGAAGGAGCCCCTCAACCTCCTAAGTGCCCTCTCCCAACGGGAGAGGGTGGAGGGTGAGGGGCTCCTTCTTTTATCAGGCCGTTTAACGACCGAGCAGCGCTTCCGCGGTCTTATGCCGCGGAGCGATATCCACCGGGAGGCTGTTCGCCTTCTCCAGGACGGCCTTGATCTCGGGACCGAGCGCGCCGTACTTCTCCAGCAAGGCCTTCGCGGCGGCGTAATCGCCGCGGGCCTGTATCCGCATGATCTCGCGCGTCAGGGCCTCGACGGCCCCGCGGATTTTCGCCGCGTCGACGCCGAACGTCCCGTCCTTCGCGATCGTGAACCCGCCCTTCTCCAGCAGGTAGTTGATCTGAAGCGCCATGCCCTTGCCGTGCGCCTCGGTCGCGCCGAAGCGCAGCGTCCGGAAACCGGACGCCAGGAAGGTCACGTACATCGTGCGCTCCAGGTCCTTGCTCAGCACGCCCTTGTCGACGAGACGCTGCAGCGCCCACAGACCCGAGATGTCGGCCTTGGCCTCCTCGAGGGGGCTGCCGAGCTCCTGAAGCCGCTCGCGCACCGAGATCGTCTTTCCGTCCGGCAACGTCACGTGATGCGGGCCGAGGCCGTGCATCAGCTCGTGCATCAGGATGTGCGTGAAGAAGGCCTCGAAGGAGACCTTGTCCTGGTCGGCCGGGGATAGGGCCAGTCGCGAGAGCGGAACGAGCACGACGTCGAACTTCGCGCGCTGGACGTTCTTCAGCATCGTGCGCTTCGAGCCCATCTCGCTCGTGACCTTCTCGTCGTTCGGCAGGTTGTAGGCCGCCGTCGCGACCCCGTGCGCCGCGTCGCCCGCGGCGAACACTTGGTTGACGACGCGTATCGGCGCGAGCGCGCCCAGCTTCGGGTTGCGCAGCGAGGGAGCGATCGGCAGGTTGTCCTCGAGCCACTGCAGCTCGGAGGCGAAGCGCGCGAGCTTGGCCGTCTCGGCGTCGTCGCGCAGCGTGATGAAGGCCTCGAACGCCGCCTTGAAATTGAACCAACCGTCCTCGTAGACCTCGTACGGGCCGACCGTCGGCTCGATCGAGGAATCCAGGCGCATCCAGGCCACGTCGCTGGCGTAGTAGTCGTCGGAGAGGAACGCCGCGGCGCGCTTTTCCAGATAGTCCTTGAGCGTCGCTTGCGAGGTCAACGCGGCCGCCTCGCGCAGCAGCTTGGCCGCCGCGGCCAGCTCGTTCTGGTACTCGAGCGAGTACGGCACGCTCGCGAGCTTGCCGTCGGCGCCGCGTCGAATCACCGAGAAGAATCCGGCGGCCCTGGCCTTCTCCGCCTCGGGAAGCCCGTTGATCCACGTTTCGATCTCCGCCTTCGTGGACCCGGCGGGATAGAAGTTGGCCTCGTCCGGCTTGGCCGGGGCGCCGGCCAGGAAGGGCCGGTTCGAATCCTGGCGGTCCCAGGGCCCCTTCTGGAAGACGAAGGTCTTCAGTCGCGCGCGCCCGAGAGGCGTCGTGTCGGCCGCGAGCTTGAGAAGCATGGCCTCGTTGCCGGCCCAGCTTTGCCTCAGGAACAGGCCGTCCATCACCTGGGCGGCCTGGACGAGCTTGGCCAAGGCCTGGCGCTCGTTCGCGGAGAGGGAGGAGACGTCCGCCTCCAGGTCGACCGGAGCGAAGATGGCTTGCCGGCTCTCGAGTCGCGCCTGCTCCGCGTCGCCGGCCGGAACGGCGGCGACAGCGTGGCCCGGCATCAGAAGCTGACCGACGAAGGCCAAGGACGCGATGAAGCTCTTTATTCGTTGCATGGGAGACGAGATTCTATAATCTCCGGCCGCGCCCTTCCTATATATAGAGGGCGCGGGGGGCGTCGTCCTGGGCGTGGCCGCGGAGGCCGGCTGCTTGCTCTCCCCCGCCTTGAACGTCGGGAGCGCCTCGAGACCGCCCGCGAGGACGTCGAACCCGTTCGACTTAAAGCCGTCGAAGCCCGCGGCGGCCGCTCTCCCGTCGGCGACGGCCAACGCGGACAAGCCTTGCATCGACTTGGAGACATCCGCCCGGCGCTCGAAATTCGGCGTACCGACCGGTTTTCCTGTTCCCTTCTCCGACGCGATCGCCTCCGAGACCCGCGCCAGGACGCGCGCCAACTCGGGGCTTTCTTTCGCCGCGTTCCTCACCCGCTGGACCGTCTCGCGGAGCCCCGGCGGCAGGCGCCGGGCGGTCTCCACGGAAAGGCTCCCGGCGAGGCTCTGAAGAAAAAGGGCGGACGCCGCCTTCTGGTCGCGGTCGACCAGCCTCGGATGTCCCGCGAGAAGACCCTGCACGGCCTCGGGCAGCATCGCGCCGTCCGTCGGCAAGGTGTTGAGGATGACGCCCAGGCAGCCGACGACCCGCGGGGTCACCGCGGGCGAGGCGCCGACGGCGACGGAAAGAGGCGCTTGGGTAGAACCCGCCGCGAAGCCGGGACCGGCGATCGAGGACAGCGCGACGGAGACGACGGCCAGGCCGAGGAAGGGAGTGCGCATGGTCCCATCGTATCACCCGCGCCCGCTCGGGCGTGCGTGTCGAAAGGCCCAGCCGCGACGGGAATTAGGCTCCAGGAAGGTCTGGGCCCTGCGACTTATTGACCCGGCTCGCTCCAGCGCGGCAGCGCGAAAAAGAAGCGCGAGCCGCGGCGAACGCGAACGCGGACCCCCGCCAGCAGGGCCGCGGCCGCGGAAAGAGAGACTCCCTGACGGCGTTCCGGCGACTGGCTCCAGCGCATGGGCGATCTCCAGGCAATTTTAGCACGCGCGGCTGGCGGAGCGACGAGGGATTGGCTATCATGGGCGCGTGACCGCGCTCTTGGACAGCCAGGCGATCGCCGACGAGTTCCTGGCGTGGATCGAGAGCGAGACCAAGCGCCTGCCCTTTCAGCCGCGCCTCGCGACGGTCCTCTACCGCCCGGCGGCCGACGAGGCCAGCGTCCGTTACCGCGACCTCATCCTGAAGGACGCCCGCCGCCTCGGGCTGGGGGCCGAGTCCCTGGAGGCCGGCGACGAGGACGAGCTGCTCGCTATTATAAGGAAGGCGAACGCCCATCCCTCGATCCACGGCGTCGTCGTCCTCTACCCGCTGCGCTCGAGGCTGGTCGACGAGGACGTGATGGACCTCGTCTCCCCCTATAAGGACATCGAGGGCCTGCACTCGCTCAACCTCGGCTATCTGATCAAGTACAAGATCTTCCTGGACGCGGAGAAAGGGCTGAAGTGCGTCGTCCCGGCGACCGCGAAGGCCGCGGTCAAGGCGCTGCAGCGCCATCCCGAGATACCGATCAAGGGCGCCTTCGTCGCGATCGTCAACAACTCGATGCGCGTCGGCAAGCCCCTCGGCCTGATGCTGGAGAACCTCGGCGCGACGGTCGTGAAGTGCTATCACCTGACGCGCCGCGAGGACCTGGAGCGCTGCGTGCGCGCGGCCGACGTCGTCGTCACCGCGGTCCCCGACCCGGCCTTCCGCCTCGACCCCGCCTGGATCAAGCCCGGGGCGGCGGTGCTGGACCTTTCCTACGAGGGCAACGTCGACGCCGCGGCCCTGGACGGCCGCGCGGCGCTCGCGACCTCGCCCGAGAACCGTCTGGGAAAGATCACGCGCGCGATGATGCTGGTCAACCTCGTCTACTGCGCGCGGTACAAAGGCGTCTTCTACTGAGGCGCCGCGGCGCTCAAGCCGTCTTCGCCGGCTCCAGCCGCAACCCCGCCAGCTCGGCCACCAAGCTCGCCGCCCAGCGATAGACGTTGTTGTCCTTGACCGCGCGCCGCAGGCGGCGCATCTTCTGGACCTGCTCGCGCTCGTCCATCTGCAGCGCGTACTCCAGCGCGTCGGCGATCTGGTCGATGTCGTACGGGTTGATCAGGAGGGCGTCGCGCAGCTCGCGCGCGGCGCCGGTGAAGCGGCTCAGGATGAGGGAGCCGCGTTCGTCGTCGCGCGCCACGACGAACTCCTTCGCGACCAGGTTCATGCCGTCGTGCAGGGAGGTCACCAGGCAGACGTCGGCCGCGCGATAGTACGGCCGTATCTCCTCGTGGCTGTGGTGGCGGCTCATCAGCACGATCGGCTGCCAAGCCTTGTCCCGGAAGCGCCGGTTGATCCGCTCGGCCTCCGCCTCGACGCGCCGCATGAAGTCGTTGTAGCGCTCGATCCCGACGCGGCTCGGCGCGCCGATCTGCGCCAGCACGAGCTCGCCGCGGTAACGCGGATGCTTCTCCAGGGCGCGCTCCAGCCCTCGGAAACGCTCGATGATCCCCTTCGTGTAGTCGAGCCGGTCGACCCCGACGGCCAGATAGCGCCCCCTGACGCCCAGCTCCCTCCAGACCCGCTCGCGCTCGGCCTCGCGGCCGGGACGGGGGCCCGCCGGCTCGGCGAAATCCACGCTGATCGGGAACGGCTTGACGATCGTCGTCTGCCGGCCGCGGATCACCGCGAAATGCTCGCGGTCGATGCGGCTTTGCAAGGTGCGGTCGACGGTGTCCAGGAAGTTGTTGCAGTGGTACTGCGTGTGGAAGCCGATCAGGTCCGCGCCCAGGAGCCCGGCCAGCAGCTCCTTCTGCCACGGGCAGATGCCGAACGTCTCCGGATTCGGCCATGGGATGTGCCAGAACATCGAGATCCGCGCGTCGGGGCGCTTCTCCTTGATCAGCGCCGGCAGCAGCGCGAAGTGGTAGTCCTGGATCAGCACGCACGGCTCGTCGCGCCCGCGCATCTCCTCCAGCGCGGCCTCGGCGAACTTCTCGTTGACCGCGCGGTAATGGGCCCAGTCCTCGGCCTTGAACAGCGGGCGGGTGTGCGCGATGTGGCACAGCGGCCAGAGCCCCTCGTTCGAGAAGCCCTCGTAGTAGCCGCGCTCCTCCTCGGGGCTCAGCCAGACGCGGCGCAGCGTGTACTGCGGGTCGTCGACGGGCACGCGCAGCCGGCCGTCCAGGTCGCAGGCCGCGCGGTCCGCGTCCCCGCTGCCGTGCGCGACCCAGGTGCCGCCGCAGGCGCGCAGCACCGGCTCCAGCGCGGTCACGAGGCCGCTGGCCGGCATCACGACCTTGACCCCCTCCGGGGTCTTCATGTGCATATACGGCTCGCGGTTCGCGACCACGATCAGCGGCCGGCCCTCGAGCCGCCCGCGGACGTGCTCGCGCAGGCGGGCCGGGGTCCACAGCGCCTCGCCCCGCTCGCGCAAGCGGGCCTCCTGCTCGGCCTGGGACTTCGCCTCGGTGAAGCTTTGGGCCAGCGCGCCGGCCTCGCGCGCGAGCGGCGCGAACAGGTCCGCCCGGGACATCCTCGGCGCCTCGGCCGCGATCTGGCCGGTGCGCAGGCTCTTCAGCCACTCGGCCATCGAGACGACGCGGCGGCGGATCATAAGGCGTATGATCGCGAGAGTCGCCAGCGAGATCACGAGCGCCTGGGCCAGCGCGCGCGCGAAGTTGTCCCACCAAAAGCGCAGCAGCAGGTCGTGGAGGTGCCCGGCGTCCTGAAACAGCGCGATCGCCCCGGTGAGCGTGCGCGCCTCCTTGAACGGCAGGACGAAGACGTGGGTAGGCCGACCCAGGAACGGCTCGATCACGTCGACCTCGCGGCCCGTCTCCAGCGCGCGGAACACCGCCGCGGGCGGCGTGGGCAAGGCGCGGTCGAGCGAGGCCGTCAGCACGATCGCGCTGCCCTTCGCGTCGTAAATCGCGGCCCCGATCAGCCGCTCCTTCTGCCGCAGATCCTCGATGAACGGCTTAAGATCGGGGGCCGGGCCCTGGGAAAGCGCCGGCTGGGCCCAAATCTTGGCGTCCTGCGCGAGCACGGCGGCGCGCCGCGCCAATTCCTCCTGCAGCCGGACGCGCTCCTGCGCCGTCTGGAAATACGAGGTCGCGGCCGCCGCCCCCGTCATGATCACGACCAAGGCGACGCCCACGCGGATCAATATTCGCATGAATGGAATATTGATCGTCAAAGCCCCGAGAATCCTGAAGCGAATCTGAAGAAGGTTAAACCACCCCTCATCCCCACCTTCTCCCCTTGAGGGGAGAAGGTGCCTCTATCTTCCCTCTCCCCCTTGGGGGAGAGGGCGAGGGTGAGGGGGCCGATGGGCCGTCAACAGGTGATAATCCAACAACCCCGCGCGCCACGCCTTCAGCCAGTTCCGTCCCCAGCCGTCGGCGTGCTCGGTCTGGGCGATCCAGCGGTCCCAGCCCTCCCAGACGCGCGCGCCGAGGCTTTCGGACGAGGCGTCCGACAGGCCCGCGGCCTTCAGCGCGCGAATCGCGTCGCCGACGGGGATCACCCTGTCGATATCCTGCTCGATCGTCGGGAGCAGCGGGCGCAGCGCGTCGAGGGCCTCCGGCGAGGCGGCGAAGAAGGTCGCGATCGCGAGACGACCGCCGGGCGCGAGAACCCGGGCCGCCTCCGCCGCGAAGGACGGGAAGGATGCGAAGTGCTGCGCGGCCTCGACGGAGACGAGCGCGTCGCAGGAGACGTCCGGCAGGGGCAAAGTCTCAGCCGCGCCTCGCACGAAAGCCAGCCGTCCCTCGCGTAGGGCGTCCACGTTGAGCGCGAGAGCGCGCGCGACCTGCTCGGGGGACGCGTCGATGCCCACAACGCTGGCCGGGCCCCGCTCCCGCGACAGGAGCGCGCAGCCCAGCCCGCGCCCGCAGCCGACCTCGACAACCTTCGAGGCGCCCCCAATGCCGGCCTTCTCCCAAACCCGCCTATAAAGAGCGCGCGAACTCTCGGCGCGCGTCTCAACGGAGATCGACCCGGCGGGAACAGCCTCCCACCAGCCGAAGTTGATGAACCCCCCGGCGAACAGCGACGATGCCCCCAGGTCCTCGGCCCCGTACATCGCCTCGAGACTCTTCTCTTGCCTGCTCATGGTACCTCCTGGAGTGGCCTGCGTATCTCGCGCGCTCTCAGGAGGCCCAATCCATCCGCAAGGTGCGGTGGTGGGCCGCGCAATCCCGAAGATACAGGTTCATCAGGCTTTGATAAGGCAATCCTATTCGTCCCGCGAGTTCGCGGAAATAAGCGATGGTCGGCTCATCGAGGCGGATCGTGATCTGCTTCTTGAGCGCCTTCGCGTACGGGTTCCGCTTGGATTTCGAGAAATCGTATTCCTTTTTCATTGAATGCGCTCCCTATACCCAGCCCATCCGAGCCTTGAGCATTTTATAACTACAATGTAGTTGCGCGTCAATGGACAAGACGATGCCGGATTGTCGATTGCTTTCACTCTGTCCAAAGGAACTTTCCCGCCGAGCGCTCGACGGATGAGACAAACGGACAGGACCCGCCCAGACCCCGGCCCGCCGCGCAGGACTCGCCAACGTTCCCACCGCTTCGTCACCGACGCAAAATGCGATAATAATTATCGGCCCCCATGACGACCGCTCCGCTGCATCCGATCGTCGAGGCTTGGTTTCGCGAGGCTTTCGGCGAGCCGACCGAGCCTCAGCGGCTCGGCTGGCCGCTGGTCGCGGCCGGCCGCGACGTTTTGATCGCCGCGCCGACCGGCTCCGGCAAGACCTTGGCCGCGTTCATGGTCGCGATCGACGGCCTGCTGCGGCAAAGCCTCGACGGGACGCTCGCGGACGGCATCCAAGTCGTCTACGTCTCGCCGCTGAAAGCGCTGGCCAACGACATACGCCGCAACCTGGAGGAGCCGTTGGCCGGCGTCGAGGCCGCGGCCGCCAAGGCCGGACGTCTGGTGTCCCCGCTGCGCGCCTTGGTCCGCACCGGCGACACCCCGGCGCACGAGCGCGCCAAGATGCTCAAGCGGCCGCCGCACATCCTGGTCACGACGCCGGAGTCGCTGTACCTGCTCGCGACCTCGCCCGCCAGCCGGCGCCTGCTGGCCTCGACCCGGACCGTGATCGTCGACGAGATCCATGCCGTGGCGCGCGACAAGCGCGGCTCGCACCTCGCCCTCACCTTGGAAAGGCTCGAGGCGCTGTGCGGGCGGCCCCCGGTCCGAATCGGTCTCTCGGCCACGCAGCGGCCGATCGAGGAGCTGGCGCGCTTCCTGGTCGGCTCGCGGCGCGTCGCGGCCGACGGGACTCCCGGCTGCCGGATCGTCGACGTCGGCCACGCGCGGGCCCTTGATCTCGCGATCGAGATCCCGCCGACCGAGCTGGGAGCGGTGTGCTCGAACGAGCAGTGGGAGAAGATCTACGAGCGGCTGGCCGCGCTGATCGAGTCCCATAGAAGCACGATCGTCTTCGTGAACACTAGGCGCATGGCCGAGCGCGTCAGCCACCGGCTGCGCGAGCGCCTCGGAGAGGGCGCGGTCGCGGGGCACCACGGCAGCCTGTCCAAGGAGCTGCGCCTCGACGCCGAGCAGCGCCTGAAGCGCGGCGAGCTGAAGGCGCTCGTCGCGACGGCGTCGCTCGAGCTCGGCATCGACGTCGGGTTCATCGATCTCGTCTGCCAGCTCGGCTCCCCGCGCTCGATCGCGACCTTCCTGCAGCGCGTCGGGCGCTCGGGCCACCGTCTCGGCGTCGTCCCGAAGGGTCGGCTGGTCGCGCTGACCCGCGATGAGCTCATCGAGGCCCTCGCGCTGCTGCGCGCGGTGAAATCCGGCCGCCTGGACGCGGTCGAGCCGCCGGCCGCCCC
>CAZMIB010000103.1:0-11882 GCA_964566245.1 uncultured Elusimicrobia bacterium
CGCGCGCGTACAGGCCGGCGGTCGTGGTCATCGCGTCGAACAGCGCCCAGCAGGCGATCGAGGCGAGCACGCCGCGCCGGGCCGTCGCGGGGTCGGCGGCGGCCGCGCAGCGCTGGTGGAACGAGGGATCGACCAAGGTCCAGGCCGCGATCAGCCACCAGCTCGCGATTTGGAGCGGGCGCAGGCCCCCGGTCCAGCTCAGGTGGCCGTGGGGAAGCGCGCGCGCGAGCGCGGCCGGCCCGCCGAGCTTGGCCGCGGCGAACGGCAGGATGAGCGCGAAGCCGCCGAACATCAGCGCGATCTGCAGACGGTTCGCGAGCGCGTCCGAGCGCAGCCCGCCGCGGTAGAGCAGGCCGAAGCCCAGCCCCGCGGCCGCGGCCGTCGCGGCGGAGGCCGGGATCCCGGCCAGCCGGCCGAGCAGGGCCCCGGTCATCAGCAGTTCGTCGGCGGGGCAGGCCAGCAGGAAAACGAGCCCGGCCGCGAGGATCGCCATGCGGCGGCCGTAGGCGCTCTCGATATGGTCCGGCAAGGTCAGCCCGGGGGCGAGGCGCACGCGCTCGGCCAGGAACAGCGCGTAGACGGCGGCGAAGCCGTAGTACGGCAGCGCCATCACCGTCCAGTTCGACAGTCCGTTTCGCCAGGTGAACTCGCCGATCCCGAGCACGCCGCCGTAGAAGGTCGGCACCAAGGTCGCGACGAAGGCCGGCATGGTGAGCCCGCGGCCGGCCAGAATGTAGTCGGAGAGGCCCTCGCGGCGCCGCGCCGCGCCGGCGAGGCCCAGGCCGAGGCAGGCGGCCAGGCAGGCCGCGAGCACGGCCGTGTCGAGGACCGCCGCCGGCATTATTTTTCCTTGGGACCGCGGACCAGCCAGACCTTGCCGGAGCGGACGGCGACCGACACGCGCCGCGAGACGACGACGTTGGAGACGCCGCGGCTGCCGGGCGGCAGCTCCTCGTCGTTCAGGGGATAGCGCAGGCCGGAGAGGGAGACCGTCGCGCGCTCCGTTCCCGCCGGAAACAGCGAGACCACCTCGCCGGGCGTGGCCTCGAAGCGAGCCTCGCCGGCGAAGACGCGCGCGACCTGTCGGCCCTCGAACAGCGCCAGGCGGATCTTGTCCGACCAGCGCTCGAGGACCTGGAGGTTGGAAAGGGTGTGGTCGAGGCGTCCGCCGATCGCGCCCAGGACCCAGGCCTCGGGACAGCCGTGAGAGGCGAGGAACGCCAGGGACTTCTCGAGATCGGAGCGGTTCGGGTCCTCATCGACGACGAAGGTCGTCGCCCGGCCCAGCGCGCCGGGGCCCAGCGAGTCCATGTCGCCGACCACCCAGCGCGGGATCAGGCCGAGGCCGAGCGCGGTGCGGTACGCCCCGTCGGCGCAGAGGATCGCGGCGGCGCGGCTCGCCAGGGAGCGAGCGAGGCGCGGATCCGGCGGCGAGCCGGCGGCGAGCACGAGAACGGCCTGGCTGAAGCGCGGAGGCATGAGCGGGTGATCCGGAGCGGCCTCAGCGGCCTTTCCAGCCGTCCTGGAAGCCCTGGATCGGGCCCATGAAGATACCGAGCAAAAAGCCGCCGACCAGCGCGAACGGCATCGCGAGCAGCCACAGCGTGCTGTTGTTTTCGTCGGCCTTGCTCTTCACGTACAGCACGCCGGCCGCGCCGTAGGTGCACGGTCCGGTCACGAGTCCGAGCAAGGCGTCACCGAGCGCCGCGAAAAGGGAGCCGCCGCGCTTCGGCGAGCCCGGCTGTCCCGGCTCCTGGCCTTGCCCCGGCTCGGGTTCCGGCATGCCGATATCGAGCTTGCGCGGCTGGAGCTTGGGGGCCGGCGAAGGGGGGGTGGGAGGCGCCGCGCCCAGGCCTTGCGCCTCGCCCGCGTCCACCGGCGCCGCGGCGACGAGGCCGCCGAAGGCCGCTCCGGCCCGCTGGCTCGCGGCTTCCGCGGTCAACGCCGTTTCCGCGGCCCGGCTGTCCTTGACGGCCTGGCCCAACTCGCTGGCGCCGGCCGGCCCGCTCAGGGCCAGCGCCGCGACGATCACGATCGTGAGTCCCTTCATTACGTCCTCCGCCGCCTCATTACGACTGATACGTCAGCCGCTTATGTATGCGCCGCGTCAGCTCGACGTCGGCCTTGCAGTACGTCTTGATCCGTTCGTGCTCGCCGCGCAGGTACGCGTCGTGCACCTGGTCGCCGTGCAAATCTTTTTTCGAGCTCTCGAGGCCGAGCACGCGCGCGAGCTTCTCGAGCGAGATGAACTCCGAGCCCCAGCGCTCCCATTCGCGCATCGTGTCGTAGACCGGGCGGCTCTGGAAGCGCGCGAGCGACAGCTCGCGGCTCGGCTTCACGCCATGGACGATCGAGCGTTTCAGGAGGAAGCGCAGGTCGAAATCGAGCACGTTGTGTCCGACGAAAAGGTCGACGTCCTTGGCCAGCTTCCAGAAGGCGGCGAGCAGCTCAGGTTCAGGTCCCGAGAGCACCTCGACCGGGGAGCCGGCCGGGGGCTCGATCGCGTACGCGAGGCAGAAGACGCGCCCGAAGTCTCCCGACAGGGCGGTCATGCGGTAGTCGGCCTCGACCTCCTCGTCGGTGCGCACGTGCCCGCTCTTCTCCAGCTCCTTGCGGCGCGTGCGCGAGAGCAGGTCCCCTCGGCGTATGGCCTCGCGCAGGCTCTCCTCGGCCGGGATCGTCTCGATGTCCAGATAAAGCGTTTTCAGGAGCGGACCCTCTCGATCAGGCGCGTCGTCGAGCGCCCCTTCACCAGCGCGACGCGGGCGACCTTGCCCGCGAACTCGCGCCCGACGATCTCGTGGGCGCGGTAGTCGGCGCCCTTCACCAAAACGTCCGGCTTCAGCCGGCTCAGCAGCCGGGCCGGGGTGTCCTCGCCGAAGACGACGACGCGGTCCACCGCGGCCAGCGCCGCGAGCACGGTCGCGCGGTCGCGCTGCGGGTTCACCGGTCGCGTCGGGCCTTTCAAGCGGCGCGTCGAGGCGTCGGAGTTAAGGCCGACGACGAGCACGTCGCCCAGCGCGCGGCTTTTTGCGAGCAAGGTCACGTGCCCCGCGTGCAAAATGTCGAACACCCCGTTCGTGAACACCACCGTGCGCCCGGAGCGCTTCCAGGCGGCGCGCTCGCGCAGCAACGCCGGAAGGCCGACGACGCGTCCCATGGGGTTCGTCAATGCGCCTTCGGCGCGTCCGGGAACAGCTCGGTCTCGACGAGGCCGCAGACCGTCTGGAGGATCGCGATGTGGCATTCCTGTATCCGGGCGACCGTGGTCGACGGGACGCAGAGGCACAGGTCGACCAGGCGCCGCATCCGGCCGCCCTCGCGGCCGGTGAGCCCGACCGTCGGCACGCCCTTGCGCTTGGCGGCCTCGATCGCGGCCAGCACGTTCGGGGAGTTTCCGCTGGTCGAGATCGCGACCAGCAGGTCGCCCTTGCGCGCGTGGGCGTCGACCTGCCGCTCGAAGACCTTGTCGAAGCCGAAGTCGTTGCCGATCGAGGTCAGATCCGAGGTGTTCGTCGTCAGCGCCAGGGCCGAGAGCGGCGGACGGTTGCGCTCGTAGCGCCCGACCAGCTCGTCGGCGAAGTGCTGGCTGTCCGCGGCCGAGCCGCCGTTGCCGCAGACCAGGACCTTGCCGCCGCCCTTCAGGCAGCCGATCACGAGGCGCGTGAAGCGCTCGACGTCGGCCGAGCTGTCGGCCATCGCGGCCAGGGTCTTGGAGCTTTCCAACAGGCAGGCTCGAATCGTGTCGTTCATGGTCGGGCGGGAACGGGCGCGAGAAGGCGGTCGGCGAAGCCGGTATCGATCTTGCCCGACGCGAAATCGGAGGTTCCGAGCACCTTCAGATGGAACCCGGCGGTGGTCTTGATGCCCCCGATCTCGAGCTCGCCGAGCGCCCGCCGCGAGCGCGCGAGAGCCGACGGCCGATCCTCGGCGAAGCAGACCAGTTTCGCGAGCAGGCTGTCGTAGTAGCTCGGGACCGTGTAGCCGGTATAAAGGTGCGTCTCGAGGCGTACCCCGGGGCCGCCCGGGAGCTGCAGCGACGAGATCTCCCCGGGGCAGGGCGCGAAGCCGTTGTCCGGGTCCTCGGCGTTGAGGCGATGCTCGATCGCGTGGCCGAGGATGCGCTGCGCGCGCTCCTGGTTGAACGGCAGCGGCCGTCCGGCCGCCAGCGCGATCTGCAGCTTGACGAGGTCGACGCCGGCCACCAGCTCGGTGACCGGGTGCTCGACCTGCAGGCGGGTGTTCACCTCGATGAAGTAGAAGCGTCCCTCCGGGTCCATCAAAAATTCGACGGTTCCGACGTTCGTGTAGTTGGAGGCCTTCACCAAGGCCAAGGCGGCCTCGATCATCGCCTTGCGTATCTGCGGCGTGGCCGCCGGCGAGGGGGATTCCTCGATAAGCTTCTGGTGGCGGCGCTGGACCGTGCAGTCGCGCTCAGGGAACGCGACCGCGGCCCCGTGGACGTCGGCCGCGACCTGGATCTCGACGTGCCGCGGGTTCTGCACGTAGCGCTCGAGGTAAATCGAGTCGTCGCCGAACGCGGCGCGCGCCTCGGACTGGGCCATGCGCGCCTCGCGCTCGAGCTCCTCGACGTTCGTCACGCGCCGCAGGCCCTTGCCGCCGCCGCCGGCCGCGGCCTTGATCATCAGCGGGAAGCCGATGCGCTCGGCCTCCTTGCGGAAGTCGCCGCGCACAGGGCCGTCGGTGCCGGGAACCAGGGGCACGCCGGCCTTCTTCGCGACCGCGCGCGCCTCGACCTTGTTGCCGAGCTTGAGGATCGCCTCGGGCGAGGGTCCGATGAAGGTCACCTTGGCTTTCGCGCAGGCCGCCGCGAAGTCCTCGTTCTCGGACAAGAAGCCGTAGCCGGGGTGCACCGCGTCGGCCTTGGTGATCTCGCAGGCCGCGAGCACCGCGTCCATGTTGAGGTACGACTCGCGGGCCGGGGCCGGGCCGATGCACACCGCCTCGTCCGCGAGCCGGACGTGCATCGAGGAACGGTCCGCCTCGGAGTAGACCGCGACCGAGGGGATGCCGAGCTCGCGGCAGGCGCGTATCACGCGAACCGCGATCTCGCCGCGGTTCGCGATCAGGATCTTCTTGAACATCAGCGCGGCTCCACGAGGAACAGCGGCTGGCCGTACTGGACCGGGCGCCCGTCCTCGGCGAGGATCTTCGAGATCAGGCCTCCGGCCGGGCTCTCGACCGGGGTGCGCTTGCCGCCGGCCTCGACGAAGCCGATCGTCTGCCCGGGCGTCACGCGCGAGCCCTCGCGGACGCCGTTTTTTCCGGGCTCGGCGAAATGGAAGATCCCGACCGACGGAGAGCCGGCCGGCACCAGCGGAGACTCGGGGACCACGACCGGCTCGGCGCCGGAGAGCCTGAACTCCACGCCCGCCGAGCCTTTCCGGTATGCCAGCTCGACGAGATCGGTGGTCTTCATCCAGGCCAGCAGCCGGTTCATCGTGTCTTCCATGAGGTTCTCCGTTGTCGCGTCCCTAAATTTTAGCGTCCAGCACCGCCGCGGTGTGCGCGCGCGGCAAAAGCTTCCCGATCGTCGTGCGCAGCGTCGTCTCGCGGCCGGTCGCGGGGTCGAGATGGATCGAGATGATCTCGGCCTCGGGCCCCGAGAACTCGCGTATCATCTGCCGGCACGCCCCGCACGGCTCCGAGGCCCGGCTGACGAGGCAGACGGCCTCGATGCGGCGCTCGCCGTGGCTCAGCGCGTGCACGATCGCCGAGCGCTCCGCGCAGCTGTGGCTGATCAAGGTCGGCGACTCGATGTTGCAGCCCTCGTAGACCTTGCCCGACGACGCGAGCACCGCGGCGCCGACCGGATAGCGCGAGTGCGGCGCGAGCGCGAGCCTCTGCGCGGCGCGCGCTCGGCGGATCAGCTCGCGCTCAACGCCCGCGCGCCGGTTTTTTCCTGTCGCCATGATTCTTCAGTATCGCCCGCGCGGCCTTGTCGAAGCGGGCCAGCAGCGCGCGTTTGCGCGCCGGCGTCGTGAAAAGGGACTCGAACCCGGTCCGTGCGATCTTGACCAGGTCGGGCAGGCCGAAGCCCAGCCCGTGCGCGATCTCGTACTCGTGCGTGAGGTCGATGCCGAGGATGCCCCGGTCGTCGGTGTTCAAGGTGACCGGCACGCCGAGATGGTAGAAGCTCAGCATCGGGTGCTCGCTCAGGTCGGGGGCCGACTTGGTCAGCAGGTTCGAGGTCAGGCCGATCTCGATGGCGACCTTGCGGCGCGCGGCCTCGAGCAGCAGCCGGGAGTCCTCCATCAGGTGCGTCCCGTGGCCGATGCGCTGGACCTTGAGGTCGAGCGCGGCCTTGAGATTGGCGGTGCCCTTGGTCTCTCCGGCGTGGCAGGTCGTCGGCACGCCGAGCTTGTTCGCGTGCTCGAAGAAGCGCGCGAACTCCATCGTGGGATGCCGCGCCTCGTCGCCGGCGACGTCGAGGCCGACGACCCCGCGGCCGAGGAACTTGCGCATCACCTCGAAGGCCTTGCGGTTCTCGGGGATCGAGTGCGAGCGGAAAAGGCAGACGATCACGCCCCATTTCACGCCGAAGGCCTTCTCGCCGCGGCGCAGCCCCTTCAGCACGGCCTCCATGACCGCGTCCGGGCCGAAGCGCGGCGCGATGTTCAGCATCGGGGCGAAGCGCACCTCGACGTAGTCGATGTTCTCGGCCGCGCAGTCCTCGAGCAGCTCGAACGCGATGCGCTCCAGGGAGCGCGCGTCCCGCAGCAGCGGGTACAGCACGTAGAACACCTTCAGGAACTCGGCCAGCGAGCGGCAGGTCGGCGCGACCTGCACGTGGCGCTTGAGCCCCGCCTCGTCGTCGGCCGGGAGCTTGATCCCGCGCTCGCGCGCGAGCTCGAGCACGGTGCGCACACGGAGCGAGCCGTCGAGGTGGCAGTGCTGGTCCGCCTTCGGCAGACGCAGCAGGGCCTTGCGCAGGTTATCCATGTTTGGCCAAAAGCGGGGCGAGTTTCTTGAGGGTCCGCTTGTCGCGGGCCTCGGGAGCGGTGAAGACCGCCGTCTTGAGAGCGTCCTTGCAGGCGCAGGCCCGCTCGCGCCGCGCGACGGCGGCGGCCGCGGCGGCGACCAGGCGCTGGACGTTGCGGACGTTGGCGTTCAGGTGCTCGACGACCGACGCGACGTCGACGTGCTCCTCGTCCTTCCAGCAGTCGTAGTCGGTCACCATCGAGACCGGGGCGTAGCACATCTCGCACTCGCGCGCGAGGCGGGCCTCCGGGCTGGCCGTCATGCCGATCAGGTCGTAGCCGAGGCGGCGGTTCGTCTCGCACTCGGCCTTGGTCGAGAACTGGGGACCTTCCATGCAGCAGTAGACCCCGCCCTTATGGCAGCTCAGGCCGAGGCCGCGGGCCGTCTCGTAAAGCGTTCCCGAGAGGGCGTCGCAGAACGGGCGCGCGAAGGCGACGTGAGCGACGACGCCCTCGCCGAAGAACGTGGACGGGCGGCGCGTCGTGCGGTCGACGAGCTGGTCCGGGAACACGAAGTCGCGCGGCTTCAGCTCCTCGCGCAGCGAGCCGACCGCGGCGATCGAGATCACCTGCTCGACGCCGAGCGACTTGAGCGCCCAGAGGTTGGCGCGCTGGTTGATCTCGGTCGGCAGCAGTCGATGGCCGCGCCCGTGTCGCGGCAGGAAGGCCAGGCGGACGCCGGAGAGCGTTCCGACGACAAGCGCGTCGGACGGGTCGCCGAACGGCGTCTTGATCCTGATCTCGCGGACATCCTCGACGCCGGGCATCGCATACAGCCCGCTGCCGCCGATGACGGCCAGCTTGACCTCGGGTTTTCCGTTCCTCGGCATGGGCTTGGGCCTAGGCCGCGACGCCCTCGGGCGCGAGGCGCTCGGCGTAGATCGGGAAGCGCGCGCAGAGGGCATGGACCTTGCGCTTCACCGCGGCCAGCGCCGCGGGCTCGGAGCGCCGCGCGAGGGCCTCGTCGATGTACTGCGCGATCAGCTCCATCTCGGGCTCCTTCATGCCGCGCGTCGTGACCGCCGGCGTGCCGATGCGGACGCCGGAGGCGACCATCGGCTTCTCGGTGTCGTAGGGGATCGTGTTCTTGTTGACCGTGATCGCGGCCGCGTCGAGCGCCGTCTCGGCGTCCTTGCCGGTGACGTCCTTGGAGCCCTTCACGTCCAGCGAGAACAGGTGGCAGTCGGTGCCCCCGGCGACGACGCGGAAGCCCCGGCCCTGCAGGCAGGTCGCCAGGTGCCGCGCGTTTTTAAGGACCTGCTCCTGGTAAACCTTGAACTCGGGCTTGAGGGCCTCGCCGAAGCAGACCGCCTTCGCGGCGACGGCGTGGCACAGCGGCCCGCCCTGGTTCCCGGGGAAAAGCAGCTTGTCGATCGCCGGGGCATGGACGGCCTTCGAGAGGATGAGCCCGCCGCGCGGGCCGCGCAGCGTCTTGTGCGTCGTCGAGGTCACGACGTCGGCCAGCGGCACCGGGCTCGGGTAGATCCCGGCGGCGATCAGGCCCGCGTAGTGCGCGACGTCGGCCATGAAGTACGCGCCGACCTCGTCGGCCATCCGGCGGAAGCGGGCCCAGTCGAACACACGCGAGTAGTTCGAGGCCCCGGCCAGGATCAGCCGCGGCTTGTGCTCGCGCGCGAGGCGCTCGGCCTCGTCGTAGTCGAGCCGCTCGTCGTCCTTGCGGACGTTCATCGCGACGATCTTGTAGAACTTCCCGGAGAAGTTCAGCGGATGGCCGTGCGAGAGATGGCCGCCGTGGGACAGGTTCAGGCCCAAAATCGTATCGCCGGGGTTCAGGAGCGCGAGCAGGGCCGTGATGTTGGCCTGGGTCCCGGAGTGGGGCTGCACGTTCGCGTGCTCGGCCCCGAACAGCTTCTTCGCGCGCTCGATCGCCAGCCTCTCGGCCTGGTCGACGAACTCGCAGCCCCCGTAGTAGCGCTTGCCCGGGTAGCCCTCGGCGTACTTGTTCGTCAGCACCGAGCCTTGGGCGTCGAGCACGGCCTCCGAGACGTAGTTCTCGGACGCGATCAGCTCGAGG
The DNA here is from genome assembly GCA_964566245.1 of uncultured Elusimicrobia bacterium. GTDB lineage: Bacteria > Elusimicrobiota > Elusimicrobia > CAZMIB01 > CAZMIB01 > CAZMIB01. The sequence continues at coordinate 9,037 of CAZMIB010000103.1, forward strand.
TTGCCGGCCTGCCGGCGCGTCTCGCCGGCGACCGCCGCGAAAACCTCCGGGTCCTGGGCCCTCAGATGGTCGTGCATGTCATCGCCCCCTGGTCGCGCCGCGCGTCTTGCGGCCCTTTCCCGGCGCCTCGCGGTCGAGGATGCGCTCGAGGGCGTCCTCGAGCTCGGCCGCGGTCTTGCGGTATTCTTTCTCGGGCATGCCGATCGGGTCCGCGACGTCGGCTCCGTCCAGGCCCGCGTACGACCTCAAAAGGCTCGTCTTCGCGCGGGAGGCCGGGAACGAGGCCCGGATCGCCGCGAGGTGCTGCGCCGTCATCGCGAGAATCACGTCCGACGTCTCGACGAGCTCGGCCGAAAGGGCCCGCGGCTGGTGGTGCAGCCCGATCCCGCGCTCCGCGAGCAGCTTGCGCACCGGCGCCGGGATCGGAAAGCCCGGATCGGCCGCGACGCCGCAGGAGCGGACGTCCCACTCGAGGCCCCGCTCGCGCGCGGCTTTCCGCAGCAGGTGCTCCGCGAGCACGCTGCGGCAGGTGTTGCCGGTGCAGACGAAGAGAACGTTCATGAAACGGCCCGCCTCAGCTCGTCCTCGCCGACGGCTCCGCGGCGGAGGATCTTGAGCTCGGCCCCGGTCAGGTCGATCACGGTGGACTCGGTTCCCGGCAGGGGCTCCTCCTGGACCACGATGAACTCGGCGACGTCTCCGAATCGCTCCACGACCTCGCCGGCCCTGAAGAGAGCGGGCTCGCCCGAGCGGTTGGCGCTGCTCGAGGCAAGCGGCCCGCCCAGCGCCTTCAAAATTCCAAGCAGGCACGGGTGCCGCGGAACGCGCAACCCGATGCCGGGCGCCCCGGCGATCGCCCGTCCGGCGGGCGTGGGGCGGAGGACCATCGTCAGAGGGCCGGGCCACCAGCGGCCGGCCAGTTTCTCCGCCGCGGGGGGCCATTCGGCCCAACGCCTGGCCTCCGACGCGGATTCTACCAAATATGGGACCGGCTTGGACGGCTCCCGGAGCTTGGCCTCGTAGATCGGGGCCGAGCCGCGGAGGCCCCGGGCGTCGGTCCCGACCCCGTAAACCGTGTCGGTCGGGAAGGCGAACAGCGCGCCGCGCCGGAGGCCGTCCACCAGCTCGCGCAGCGCGGCCGTGGAAAGCAGGCCGTCCGGGCCCGGGGAAAGGATTTTAGCCTTCATCTTCCTCCTTTTTTTCGGGTGCTCCGGGATGGACGACGACCACGTACTCGCCCTGCGGCTCCTTGAGGGCCAGTCGCGCCGCGACCTCCTCGACCGTGCCGCAGGCCCATTCCTCGAAAAGCTTGCTCAGCTCGCGGACCACCGCGCAGCGGGCGGCCGGGCCCACGGCTTCGCCCAGGACCTCCAGCAAGGCGCGCACGCGAAACGGGGACTCGTAGATCACGAGGGTCCGGCCCAGGGCGGCGCTCTCCGTCAAGACGCGCCGCTGGCGGCCGCGCGAGCGCGGCAGAAAGCCCAGGAACACGAACGAGTCCCCGGGCAAGCCGGAGCCCGCGACCGCCGCGACGACCGCCGAGGGGCCCGGCAGGACCTCGACCGGCAGGCCGGCGTCCCGGGCCGCGCGCACGATGCGCCAGCCGGGATCGGAGATGACCGGCATGCCCCCGTCCGACACCAGCGCCAGGCGCTTGCCGGCGCGCAGCCGGTCGAGCATGCGCTCGACGTCTTTCGGCGCGTGCTCGTTGTAGCGCAGCACCGGCGCCCGCACGCAGAAATGAGCGAGCAGGCCCAAAGTCCGCCGCGTGTCCTCGCACCATATCTCGTCGGCGGCGCGCAGCGCTTCGAGCGCGCGCGGGGGCATGTCGTTGAGGTTTCCGAGGGGGGTCGGGACGATCGACAGCATCAACGGCCGGACTCGAGCGCCGCGATGAAGCCGCGCAGGCCGCGCAGCACCGGCGCCTCGCCCGGCCGGATGGCGGCGAGCAAAGGGTCCAGGATGGCGGAGGCCTCGGTCGGCCGGCCGGCCTCGAGGTCCTGGAACATCGAATTGAGGTTCGGGCCCGTCCTTCGGCACAGCTCGAGCGCGGCCAGGTCCATGCGCCGGCGCAGCGGCCGGACGCCGGCCCGCCGCGCCGCCAAGGCGCCTTCGCGAGCCGCTTGAAGCATGAGGTCCTTGAGCGCCGGCGTCGAGGCCAGCTCGCCGTTCGGGCGGCGGCTCAGCGCCCCGAGAGGGTTGATCGCGGCGTTGAGGATCAGCTTCGTCCACAACAGGCGCGTCTCGTCGGCGGAAACGGTCACCTTCCAGCCGGCCGCGGCGAGGAGCCGCCTCGCGGATTTAAGAGCGGGCTCGTTGTCCGGGCCGCGGCCGAGGAATATCTCCTCGCCGCCGGTCCAGCGCGACTTTCCCGGACCCTCCGAGCGCGCGCCCGCGTGCGCCACGCCGAGCACCGCGCGCCGGCCGAAGGCGCGGCGCAGGAGCCGGGCGTGGTCCAGGCCGTTTTGCAGCGAGAGGACGATCGTCTCGGGACCGACGAACGGCCGGGCGGCGGCAATAGCCGCGGCCGTGTCGCGAGACTTCACGCAGATGCAGACGAGCTCGACGGGTCCGGCGGGGCGGGCGCCCGGGGCCACGAAGGCCAAGCGAGCGGGCTCGAAGCGACGCTTCAACTCGCCGTCCAGCTCCAGGCCCGCGCGCCGCAGGGCGCGCGCGCGACGCGCGTCGCGCGCGACGAGGCCGACCGGCAGGCCGGCCTCCAGGAAGCGCGCCGCGAGCAAGGTCCCCATCGCTCCCGGCCCCACCACCGCGAACATGGCCCGATCCCACAAAATCATTGCCGGCTCCGGGGCGGCGGGGAGGGCCCGGCAAGACGCGAACTTAGC
>CAZMIB010000104.1:0-11737 GCA_964566245.1 uncultured Elusimicrobia bacterium
GAGCCGCCATCGGGGCCGCGGGGGCCGCCGGAGCGGCGGACGGAGCGCTCATCGGCGCGCCCATGGGGGCGGCCGCTCCCTCGGCGGGCTTCATGTCGAACGGCCCCTCCAAGGTCTGGAACAGCACGCAGTCCGCGCCGGCCATGCAGCCGCTGGTATGCTTCCAGCCGCCGGGGACCTGGAAGAAGGAGTTGGGGCCGAGCATCTTCTTCTCGCCGCCCTCGGGTGCGACCCAGAAAGTTCCGGAGACGACCAAGCCGCGTATGTCCTGGGTGTGCGTGTGAAGCGGGTGATCGCCGCCCGCCGGCAGCTTGACCATCGCGCCGTGCCGCCCCTTCGCGGGATCGCCCCACAGCTTCGCGATCTTGACTCCAGCCGGGGCCCCGGCCATGTCCGTCCACTTGATATCCTCGGGCGCCCACAGCTTGACCTTCCTCTGTTTCGCCTTGGCGGCCGGCTGAGCCATGTCGGCCGGCTTGGCCATGTCCGCCGGTTTCGCCATGTCGTCCGCGAACCCGAACCCGGCCGACAGCGAAATCGCCGCCGCCGTCAACGCCGCCAGCTTATACGACGTTTTCATGTGGAAGCCTCCCTGTTATTGGGGGAAGAATAGAGAAACGACGACGGCGACGTCAAGCAACGCCACGAATCACTCGTCGGATTTTTTCGCGTCCGCGGGAGAGTCCTTCTTATCTTGCGCGGGGGCGGGCGGCGTTTCGGTTTTCGCCGACTCGGCTTGCTTCAGAGCCTCGTCGACGTCGGTCAGCAGGACGCTTTTCGCGTGCTTCTTCTTGAAGCCTTTCAGCTCCGCGATGCCGTCGTCGACCTTGCCGTCCAGGAGAAGCTGGGCCGCGGAGCGGAACTCGTCGGCTTGCTGCTTGTACTCCTCGGCGGCCTTGGACGACCAGCCGCCCTTCCAGTAGGGCTTCAGCGGGTCCTCGGAGACCTGGCCCGCGCCCCGGACCGCCGCGACCGCGGTGATGCGCACGTTCTGCTTCCTGAGCTTCAGGGACGAGGCCCGGTCCAGGGACTTCACCAAGGTCTGGAAAAAGCTCCTCCACTCGCTCTTCGTCTCGGCGGCCGAGGCCGGCGCGACGGCCAGGGCCAGGATCAGCAATAGTCCGGTTTTCATGGCGGTCACCTCACTTCTCCGACTGGCCCAGCCCGTCGACGGCGGGCTTGAGCTCGGGGTCCAAGGTCACGGCCTGGGCGGCGTATTTCTTGAAGTCGTCCTTGTGGCCCTGCTTGAACGCGGCGCGGGCCAGGTTCATCCAGATGCCGCCGTCGCCGGGATCGGCCTCCGAGGCCGCGAGATAGCGCTTCTCGGCCTCCGCGTACTCGCCCTTGAGGTACGCGAGGTTGCCGACGTTGTTCAGCGCCCCCGGATGGTGCGGGTCGGCGGCCAAAGCCGCCTCGAAGCGCTTCGCCGCGTCCTCGGGCTTGTCGAACTCCGCGTCCAGCGCGCCGAGCTGGGTCAGAAGGTCGGGGCTGCCGGGGCTCTTCGCGAGCTCTTCCTCGAGCGCCTTCGCGACCGAGTCGTACTTGAGCTTGGCGAGGGCCTTCGCGTCGGACAGGTACTTGGCCTGCAGGTCCGCCGTCTCGGGAAGCGGCGAGCGCCAGTCGGTGTTCGGCAAGGTCGCCGGCTCGAACTCCTCGCGGGCCTTGTCCAAGGCAACGATCTTGACGGTCCCGCGCTTCTCGCCGTCCCGGTAGAGCTGGAGCCCCTTCCGGTAGGCGTCGAGGAAGTCCTTGCCGAGCAAGGTCGTCTCGACCGGGACCCACAGCGAGTTGTCGTAGGCGATCAGGCCGTCCTCGGGCAGGCCGACGGACTTGGCGTCGGACTCGCCGGTGTCGAACATCAGGTTCAGGTGCCCCGGGTAGTCGAGCACCGCGACGCGTATCGCCGCGCCCTCGAGCAGAGCCGAGAGCAAGGTGACCGTGTCGTCGCACTCGCCGCTCTTGCGGCGCAGCGTCTCGCGCGGGAGCTGGACCGTGTCCGCGACCTGCTTGTTGCCGGACACCTTCGCGTACGGGTTGATCGCGTTCGGCAGGTGGCGGACGCCGAGGCTCGACAGCGCCTCCCACAGCAGGGCCGCGCTCTTGAGCCTGGGGCTCGCCGCGCCGTCCTCCTTCGGGCGCGACAGCATGACCGCGCGGCCGAACTCGATCAGCGGCGGATCCTTCGTCGTCACGAAGTTCGCGAGGCGCTCGGTCTTGTCCCAGACGATCGCGTTGCGCGACAGGACCTTCAGGGCCTTCGTCAGGCTGATCGTCTGCGGCTTCTGCTTCTCGTAGTAGGTGAGCGTGAACTCGGCCTGGATCGGCGTGTCCTCGGAGACGTCGAGGATGCGGTTGTTCAGCGTGGCCTGCAGCGCCACCTCGCGGCTCTCGCGCGCCTTGAGCTCGGGGATCACCGTGTCGTACGGGTAATCCATGAAGTCCTTCAGCCCGAACGAGAGCTTCACGTTCTTGAACGTCTGGTCGGTGTTGTTGACCAGCTCCATCTTCCCCGACGGGTGCGTGAGGTACCACTTATAGTTGGCCGAGAAGACGTCCGGGATGTCGATCTTGGCCATCTCGATCGGCGCGACGTTGAAGCTGCCCGGGACGAACACGCCGAAGGACTTCGAGGCCGGCCCGACGTCCCCGGTGGCCGCGACGCTCGCGAGGCGGTAGTAATAGGTCGAGTAGGCGGACGGCACCTCCTCGGCGTGCTTGGGCGCCCTGACCGTCGCGACCGGCTCGTAGGGGCCGGCGGCCTGGGAGCTGCGCAGGACCTGGTACTCCTTGACCCAGTCGTTGTCGGGAGCCTTCCAGCTCAGCTCGACCTTGCCCTCGGCGGCGGACGCGTCCAAGCCCTCGGGGGGCGAGACCACCGGATGGAACTCGTAGGTCAGGAGCTTGCCCTTGCCGGGGTCCGAGATCGCCAAGGTGTTCCCGCTGACGGCGAGGTGCGCCGGGCTCTGCAGCTCCTTCTCGCCGAGGCCCTTCGAGAACACGTTCATCAGCCACTTCCCGTCGCGGTCGAAGACCTGCACGCGTCCAAGCTCCTGGTCGAGCACGAACAGGTAGTTGTGGCCGTCGTACGCGAACGCGACCGGGGCCTGCCACTGCCGCGTCCCCCGGCCGACCGCGCCGAACCAATCGAGGAGCTCTCCCTTCGGGTCGACCTTGAACATCCGCTTCGCGCCGCGGTCGAGCACGTATAGGAAGCCCGCGGGGTCCCATTGCAGCTTGGTGGGCTCCTGGAGCTCGACCTTGCCGAGCTTCGGCCCGAACGAGAACAAGAACACGCCCTCGGCGTTGAAGGCCTGAATGCGGCGGTTGCCGGTGTCCGCGACATAGAGCGTGCCGGCCTCGGTGAGCGCGATGCCCTCCGGCGAGGACAGGTTGCCCTCCTTCTTGCGGCTCTCGAAGAAGCCCCCCTTCTCGCCGAACACCGCCTTGAACTCGCCCCGCGCGTCGAAACGCAGCAGGCGCTGGTTGCCGTAGTCGGCGACGAACAACCCGTCCTTCGCCGACCAAGTGAGGCCCTTCGGGTCCTTGACCTGCCCCTTGTCCTTGCCGCGCGCGGCGAACTTGCGGACGACCGCGCCGTCCTTGTCGATCAGGGCGAGCGCGTCCTCCTTCACGAGGTGCGCGAACAAGGCCCCGTCCTCGCCGAGCGTGAACAGGTCGGAGTCGAGCGCCGTCGAGCGGACCGGCCCGGAGATCGTCAGCCGGCTCGCGAGGTTGACCGGCGACTCGGAGGCCTTGGCCTTGTTCTCGACCGCGAAGACGGAGACGCGCAGGTTCCCCGCGTCCGCGATCACGATCTCGCCGTCCGGCCCGATCGACAGGCTCCGCGGCCGCTTCATCTGCCCCGGGCCGGAGCCCTCGCTGCCGAACGAGCCGGCGGCCTTGCCGTCCGGATCGAACTCGCGCACCTTGCTGGTCCGCTCGTCGACCGCGTAGAACCAGCCGAAGCGGTCGACGCCCAGAGCCGTCCCGGAGACCTGCAGGTCGCCCGCGAAGGCGCCCTGCGCGTCGAACTTGCGGACCTTCCCGCCGTCCAGGACGTAGACATTGTCCGAGTTGTCGACCGCCACGCGCGTCGGGTCGCTCAGCTTGCCCGGGGCCTCGGTTCCCAACGAGAAGAGAAAGATGCCGTCCGGCGCGAAGATCTGCACGCGCGCGTTGCCGGTGTCGGCGACGTAGACGCGCCCGTCGGTCCCGACGGCGACGCCCTGGGGGGACTTGAGCCGCCCCAACTCCTTGCCCGGGCTGCCGAAGCCGCCGAGCCGCTTGCCGTCCTTGTCGAACAGCAGGATGCGCGAGCCGCCGGCGTCGGCGACGTAGACCGCGTCGCCGCGCCCGACCGCGACCGCCGCCGGATTGGAGAGCCCGCCCGCGGCGCCGACCTGCCCCAGCTTCTCCTTGCCGGCGCGGTCGAAGATGTACAGCGCGCCTTGCTTGTAATCCGCGACGTAGAGCCGGCTCTCGCCGAGCGCGGCCGCGACGGGATTCTTGAACCCGGGGTCCTGGACCGTCGCGACGGTCCGGAGGCTGTCGTAGGCGAAAACCGGCGAGGCGAGCAGAAGCAACGGCAGAAGTCGGCGCATGATCTCTCCCTTTAGCGGCGCCCTGCGCGCCCGCCTTCGGCGGGCTGCTCGGGGCTGATCGCCCCGGCCTTTAGCGGCATGTGCGGCCGGGCGCCTTCCGATAGGGGGCGCTGCCCCCTGTCGGCGCTCGCCTTTCGCGCTCCGCGCGACGGCTCGCTGTCACCCCCGAAGCGGCGAAGCTTATCCGGCGAGTCGCGAAAATTAGAACACGGTAGCTTACCTCCGCGCTATCGGAAATGCAAGGTGAAATTGAAAATTGAAAACGGGGCCGGGAACGTCTCCGCGTTTACTCGGAATTTTCGGGGGCGGCCTCGTCGCGCAAGGCCTTTTTCCGCCGCAGGCCCGAAGAAAGCTCCTTGGGCGACGGCAGCTCCTGGGAGATGAGCCTCTGATCGGCCAGTCCGTTCGGAGGCGGCGCCGCCGGAAGCGCGGAGAGCTTGGAGCGAATCTGCTTGACGAAATCCGGCACTTCATCGGGCCCCGTATCGGCGGCTGGAAGAGGCGGCGCGGCCTGGAGAGCCTGAGTTGCGGGGCCGCCCACCGGCGGGGGCACGCGAGACCCGGAAACGGGGTCCGATCTCTCGGCAGCCACGCGAGGCGGCTCGGGAATCCGTCCACCGGGCATGTTCCAGGCGCGCAAGGCGAGCCCCAACCCGACGATGACGGCGGCGGCGATCAGGACGCGCATGTGATCCACGCCAAGCCGCCGGTGAAATGGTAGGCGCCGTTAAACGACATGTTATCCAGTATCGGAGCCGGGTTGATCGGCAAGGTGCAGCCCATGACGTAGCAGTTCGGCTGGAAGGGCCCCTGCGAAGGGCCGGTCCCGATATCGAAATAGTTGCGCCCGGGAGGAACGGCGAAGGCGCTGCACGCGGGTGCGACCGGGTCATACTTGGAGTACGGCTGCCACACGGGCCACCCGACCGTACTCACCATCGGATGCGTGGCCGGGGAGACGCCCCCGGCGACGGCTATGCCGTTGTTCGGGCAGCAAAGCTGCGTCATCCCGTTGATGTATTGGCGGTAGGTAGTGGGCGCCTGTCCCGTCAAAGTACTGAGCCATTTGCCGATACCCGAAAGATAGACGTCGTTGGCTTTCACGTTCCCCTGCGCCGTGACGTCGCCGACGGCGTTGACGCCGCCGCCCGCGTCGACGTCCTGAGAGGCGAACAAAGAGCCGGTCACGTTGACGTTTCCGCCGACGTCCAGCTTTTGAACCGGCCTCAAGACGCCTATGCCGACCTTGCCCGCGTCGCGGGCCAGCAAGGTCTGGTCGGTCGCCGTGAGCTGGGCGTAGACGCCGAGAGGCGCGGGATAGTACGACTGCAGGACCAGGCTTTCCGAGCCCAGCTCGGACGGCAAGGCCGCGAACAGAAGCGCCGCCGCACCGGCGAACGACCAAGCCCGCCCCCAGGCGGGTTCCCATAGCGGCTTGCTGCTTTGCTGGTTTTCGAGCGTGATGCTAGAAAATATAGTTTAACGTCGAACCTGTCAAGCTTGCCCTGGAAAAATTGGCTTTCGGGGGCTAGACTAGTCTCGCGAGCAAAGGGAAATATGCGCGCGATCGGCATCATCGCGGGGTTGGCCCTGGGGCTTTGGCTCGGCACGCGCTGGGGTGAAAGCCGAAAGATTCTCCCGCCTCCGACGCGAACGGCAACGCCGAACGAGAGCGTCGCGCCGACCGCCGCGTTCGCGTCCGCGGGGCTCTTCGCGGCGGCCGCCTCCCGAACCGAAGCGGGCCTCAACGAAAACGCGCCGCTCAAGACGCTTCCGGGCCCCGTCGGCGAGCGCCTGCGCGAACGAAACGCCGCCTACATCCAAAGCCACTTTCTTGCCGCGGGACGAACGGACGAGACGGAGCGCCGGCGATGAAGCGCGCCCGCCGAGGAATCCCCGCGTGGACGGGCTTGGACCGCCCCTCGTCGAGGGGCGCGCTGCTGCTCGGCCTGCTGATGCTCGCCGTCGCGGGCGACATTCAGCCGGAGAGCTTGGTTCTCCAATCCTATTATCCGTCGCCGCTCGGCATCTACTCCAGCTTGGTCACCACCGACGCCACCTTGCTGGCGCGCGACCACGGCAACGTCGGCGTCGGGACGACCGCCGCGCCGGAGAAGCTGTCGATCATGGGCAACGTCTACGCCACCGGCAATCTGGGCTCGGCGCAGTGGGGGCCCGGCCCGTCCGCGGCCGGCTGGGACGGGGGCGTGAACACCGAGGACGGGGAGTTCCACGGCGCGCTGTGGTCCAACTGGCTGGCCTCGGGAGGGCCCGACCCCGCGCATGCCTCGGATCAGCCGAACTTCCTCGTGGAGCCGACGGGGAAGGTCTACGCCGAGGACGTGTTCCTGCGCCAGACCGGACAATGGGTCAGCGCCATGATCGGAGGGGCCGGGCTTCAGCGCCGCGTCGCGGCCGGCTGTCCGGTCGGCCAGGCGATACGCGCGATCAACGCCGACGGGACGGTGGTGTGCCAAACGGTCGGAGCGGGGCCGATAACGTACAATTGCGCCTGCTCGTATCCGCCGCCCTCTATCTGCGCGACCAAGCCGAACAACCCGACCGACCTCACCGGCCAGGACTGCAGCTCCTTCTGTCCGCGATTGGACTGGGCCTTTCACCCTCCGATTGCCTGGTCCTGCCGCCAGAACTGAAGGCTTTCCTCGGCGGACGGAACGGCTAGCCTTTTAGAATTTCCTTCAGGACGTCGTTGACTAGGGCGGGGTTGGCTTTGCCCTTGGATTGCTTCATGACCGAGCCGACGAGGGCGCCTAGGGCTCGCTCGTTGCCGCTCTTGTAGTCGGCGACGGCCTTGGGGTTCTGGGCGACGGCGGCTTGGGCCCACTCGCGTATTTGGCCGGAGTCCGAGACCTGGACCAGGCCCAGGGACTGGACCAGCTCGCCGGGGCGCTTGCCGTCGGTCCACATCTTGGCGAAGACTTCCTTCGCGAGCTTGGTCGAAAGCGTGCCTTTCTCGATCAGCGCGGCCAGCTCGCCGAGGGCCGCGGCCGGGACCGGGCAGTCCCGCAGGGCCTTGCCCTCCGCGTTCAGCTTGCCGAGCAGCTCGGTCGTGATCCAGTTCGCGACCGGCTTCGCGGGGGCGCCGACCTTCACCGCGGCCTCGTAGTAGTCGGCGAGCGCGCGCTCCGCGGTCAGCACGCCGGCGTCGTAGTCCGAGAGGCCGTACGCGGAGATTAGCCGCGCCCGACGGGCTCGCGGCAGCTCGGGCAGCTCGGTCTTCAGGCGCGCGACGAGGTCCGTCGCGGCCTCCAGCGGCACGAGGTCCGGGTCCGGGAAATAGCGATAGTCGTGCGCCTCTTCCTTGGAGCGCATCGGCTCGGTGCGCTGGGCTTTCTCGTCCCAGAGGCGGGTCTCCTGCCTGATCCGTGCGCCCGCGTCCAGCTCGCCGGCCTGGCGGAACACCTCGTGCTCGATCGCGTCGCGCACGGCCTTGAAGGAGTTGAGGTTCTTGATCTCGACCTTCTGGCCCAGCTCCTTGCGGCCGACGGGCTTCAGCGAGACGTTCGCGTCGCAGCGCATCTCGCCCTTTTCCATGTCGCAGTTCGAGACGTCGAGATATTGAAGGATCGCCTTCAGCTCGGAGAGGTACTCGTAGGCCTCCTGCGAGCTTTTCATCTCCGGCTCGGAGACGATCTCGATCAGAGGGACGCCGCCGCGATTGAAGTCGACCAAGGAGTACGGCAGCTCCTCGGAGCCGATCGCGTGCACGAGCTTGCCCGCGTCCTCTTCCATGTGAATGCGATGGATGCCGATCTCGCGCCCGCCGGGCAAGGCGAGAACGCCGTGCTCGGAGAACGGCTCCTCGTACTGTGAGATCTGGTAATCCTTCGGCAGGTCCGGATAAAAGTAGTTCTTGCGCGCGAAGATCGAGGTCGAGCGCAGCTCGAGGCCGAGGGCCAGGGCCGCCTTGAACGCCAGGCCGACGGCCGCGCCGTTCAGCACCGGCAACGCGCCGGGCTGCCCGGTGCAGACCGGGCAGACGTTCGTGTTCGCCGGCAACTCGAACGAGCGCGCCGGACAGGCGCAGAAGAGCTTCGAGGCGGTCTTGAGCTGGCAATGGACCTCGAGGCCGATCACGGTCTCGTAGGCCGTCTTGCCGGCGGCGGCGGCCGTCATGGCTTGCGCGGTCCTTCCTTGTCGTTCACGCGGTCCAGGTACTTGCCGGTCTCGACGTCGACGTGCACGCGGTCGCCCTCGCGGATGAAATGCGGCACCAAAAGCTCGACCCCGTTCTCCAGCACGGCCTCCTTGTAGGTCGAGTCCCCGCGCGTCCCCGCCCCGGTCGTGCTGACCTTCAGCTCGACGACGTCGGGATAGCGGACCGCGAGCGGGCGCCCCTCGAAGAACTCCAGCTCGAGCGCGTCGTTCTCCTTGAGAAAGCGCGCGCCGGGGCCGAGGATCGGCTTCGCGACCTCGACCTGGTCGAAGGTCTCGGGGTTCATGAACGTGTACGCCTCGCCGCTGGAAAAGAGGTACTGCATCTTCACGCGCTGGACGTCGAGGTCGTGGAGCTTGTCGTCGGGGCCGAAGCGCCGCTCGAGGACCGCGCCGCTCGAGAGGTTGCGCATCTTCGCGTGCACCATGCTGCCGGCCTTGCCGCCGCCGGCGTGCAGCACCGACTCTAGGACCTTATAGGTCTGGTCCTCGATCACGACCACGGCGCCGGCCCTCAGATCGTGCGCGATGATCATCGCGACCCTAGATGGGCGACGGTCTTCTTCAACAGCTCGAGATCGGAGGGATAGCGCAGCATGTCGGCGATCTTGTCGATCGCGACCCAGCGCACGGCCTCGATCTCCTTGTAGTCCCGCTCGCCGGTCTTCTCCACCGGATCCATCCAGTACCAGTTCACGCGCTTGCGTATCAGGCGGCCGTTGCGGTGGAAGAAGTAGTGGGTCGTGGTCGCGAGCCCCTGGATCACGCACTGGTAGCCCGTCTCCTCCTCGACCTCGCGGATCGCGGTCTGCTCGGGGGTCTCTCCCTTCTCGACGTGGCCCTTCGGGAAGGTCCAGACCTTGTCGCCGTTCAGGTTGCGGACCTGGATCAGGAGCAGCTCCTTCGTGCCGAGGACGATGCCCCCGGCGGAGAACTCCTTCCCGTCGCCGTCGTTGTCGCGGTTGGCCATCGGCGCGCGCGCCTCCGAGGACTGTTTACGGGCGGGACCGCTCATGCCGTCACCTCCGGCGGGGCCTTGCGCCAGGCCGTCGCCTCTTCATAGCGCGCCGCGGCGCGCAGCAGCAGACCTTCCTCGAACGGGCGGCCCAAAAGCTGCAGGCCCACCGGCAGCCCGGCCGTGGTGAAGCCGCAGGGGACCGAGACGCCCGAGATCCCGGCCATGTTGCACGGGATCGTGAAAATGTCCGACAGGTACATCTGAAGGGGATCGGACGTCTTCTCGCCGAACTTGAACGCCGCGGTCGGCGAGGTCGGCGTCAAAAGCAGGTCCACGCTCTTGAAAGCTTCCTCGAAGTCCCGCTTGATCAAGGTCCGCACGCGCTGGGCCTTGCCGTAGTAGGCGTCGTAGTAGCCCGAGCTGAGCGCGTAGGTCCCGAGCATGATGCGGCGCTTCACCTCGGGGCCGAAGCCCTCGGCGCGCGTCTTCTCGTAGACCTCGAGCAGGTTCGCCGCGCCGTTCTTCGCGGCGCTGAAGCCGTAGCGTATGCCGTCGAAGCGCGCGAGGTTCGCCGAGGCCTCGGAGGGCGCGATGATGTAGTAGACGCTGACCGCGTGCTCGGTGTGCGGCAGCGAGACCTCGGTGAAGACGGCTCCGAGCTTCTCCAGGTCGCGGCGCGCCTGCTGGATGAGCTTGGAGACCTCGGGGTCGAGGCCCTCGATGAAATATTCCTTGGGCAGGCCGATCCGCAGGCCCTTGATGGAGCCCGCCAGGGCGGCGACGTAGTCCTCGCCGGCGCGCGGGGCGGAGGTCGAGTCGCGCGGGTCGTGGCCCGCGATCGCGGTCAAGGCCAAGGCCGCGTCCTCGACGTTCGTCGCGAGCGGGCCGATCTGGTCGAGCGACGACGCGAAGGCCACCAAACCGTAGCGCGAGACGAGGCCGTAGGTCGGCTTCAGGCCGACGACCCCGCACAGCGCCGCCGGCTGGCGTATCGAGCCGCCGGTGTCGGAGCCCAAGCCCAGCGGCGCGAGGCGCGCGGCGACCGCCGCGGTCGAGCCGCCGGAGGAGCCTCCCGGCACGCGCGCGAGATCCCACGGGTTCTTGGTCTTGAAATAGGCCGAGTTCTCGGTCGAGGAGCCCATCGCGAACTCGTCCATGTTCGCGCGGCCGATCAGGATCGCGTCCGCGGCCTTCAGGCGGGCGATCGCGGTCGCGTCGTACGGCGAGCGGAAGCCCTGCAAAATCTTGGAGCCGCACCAAATCTGGCGGCCCTCCATCAGCATGTTGTCCTTGATCGCGACCGGAACCCCGGCAAGCCGCCCCAAAGGCTCCTTGCGCGCGAGCTTATCCTCGAGGCGCTTGGCGTCGGCGAGGGCCTGGGCCTCGTAGACCTCGAGGAAGGCCTGGATCTTGGGGTCGACGCGCTGGATGCGCGCGAGGTACGCCTTGACCACCTCGGTCGGCGACAGCTCCCCCGAGCGCACGCGCGCGGCGATGCCGGCGGCGGTCAGCTCGAGGGGAGAGGTCATTCGATCACCTTCGCGACCTTGAAGTAGCCGGCCTCGCGGTCCGGGGCGTTCGCGAGCAAGGACTCGGTCTTGGGGAACGGCGCGGCGACGTCCTCGCGGAAAACGTTCTTGAGGCCGAGGACCTGGGAGGTCGGCGGGACCTTGGACGTGTCGAGCCGCTTGAGCTGCTCCATGTGCTCCAGGATATGGGCGAGCTGGCCGGCGAAAAGCTCCTTCTCCGCATCGGTCAGCGCGAGCCGCGCCAGGCGCGCGACGTGCTCGACGTCCTCTTTCTTGATCGCCATCAGGCCGGCTCCAGCGGAGCGTATCTAATCAGAAGCTTCCTGACCAGGCCGTTCTCGAAGCGCACCGTGACCTTCGCGGCCTCGCCCGAGCCGGACTTATCGAGGATCGTCCCGCGGCCGAAATCGGGATGCCGGACCTTGCCGCCGACCTTGAGGGCCTTGTTGCCCGCGTGCGCGTGCTGCGGGGCC
>CAZMIB010000105.1:0-11726 GCA_964566245.1 uncultured Elusimicrobia bacterium
AGCCGACTGGAGCCGCTGCGCCGCGGGGGAAAGAGCCGGAGCCAGGGGCCCCGCGACGGCGAGCCCGTCCCGGACGGGAGCGGCGGGGGAAAGGGGCGCGCCGGCCCTCGCGCTCTCGAGGACCGGAGAAACCGGCGATAGCGCCCGCGCAAACGGGCCGACGGCCAAAGCCGGAACGATGAGGGGCGCGGCGAGAGCCGCCGTGTCGCGTGTTTGGGCGAAGGCCGCGACGGGCGCCTCGGCGACGACCAGCGAAACGGATAGAACGCAGGCAAGGAGGGGTCTGAGTTTCATGGTTTTCCCGCAACGCGCGCGGACCGGCAGTCTACTTGGATTTGAGACGACCCCGAAGGGCCCTATGGGGCAGGCTGGAACGGGTCAATAGGCCGTGGGTCGATAGGTCCCGCGGGGAGGGGGGGCCGAAAGGGGAAAACGCCGACCGCGTCGGCGAATATCCGTCCGTCGCTCAAGACCGTCACCTCGGCGCCGGGAGGATAGGCCGCCTCGACCTCCTTGATGAACCCGTTCAGCCGCGCCAAAGCCAGTTCCTCGCCCAGGTCCGGAAAGGGGCCGAGAGTCTTCGTCTCGTGGTTCGGGGATTTGGCCGGGAAGCCGGGGAACACGAACGGGATCGGCCGGCGCGCGGCGATGAAGCTCCGGAACGTCTCGACCGCGGCCCTGCGCATCTTGGCCTCGAACTCGGCGCCCGGGGCGGGCTGGCGTATCTTGGACAGCGCCTCCCACACCCTCCCCGCGAGCGCCGCCTCTTCCTCGGCTTGGGCGCTCGGAGCCGCATGCCTCCTCCCATAAGACGGCTCGGCCGCCCAGGGGAGCCAGGCGGCCGAGTGACTCCGCGCCGCGGCCGGCGGTAGAACGCCGGGGGCGGGAGCCGCCGCGAGCTCCGGGCGGCTCCGCGCCGCGAACGCGTACGGCGACTCGCCGAGAAACGCCCCTTTAGGAGGCGCGGTGGGGAACAGGCCCCGATCGGCGGCGAAATCCGGCGCGACGCCGAGGGAGGGGGCGCCGCCCCAGACCGGAGCCGGCGGCGTCGACGGAGGCGCGGTTACGGTCCTGTCCGCGCGCTCCGCGGCTCGCGCTGAGGCCGCGAGCGCGAGGGCCAGGCCGAGCGGAAGCCCGAGCTTTCTCATGGCGAATCAAAATCCATCCTTCATAGTCTAGGGGGCGGGACCCCGGGCGGCAGGGAGCGAAAGGCCCGCCGGACGGCGGGCAAAAGGCCGGGGTCAATAGGACCCCCGCGGACGAGGACTCAGCGCGCGAGACGGGCGGCGAGGCGGCGGAGGGGGGCGGCGACGCGCTCCAAAGCGAGCCGCGCGCGCATCACCGTCGGGCTCATGTCCAGGGCGTCCAGCAGGAGGTCGAGGTAGGCGGCGTCGGAGAGCTGCTCGCGGTAGATTTGGGTGCGGCCGAGCGAGGCCAAGGCGGCGCGCAGGACGGGCTTGAGGCGGATCAGGACGTCGGGGCGGCCGCGCGCGTGGTAATGCCGCTCCACCGCCTCGCGCAGGAAAAACAGGCGCTCGTGCGGGGCGAGGAACTCCGGAAAATCGGGCCGGGCCAAGGCCTCGCGGACGACCGCCTCCAGATCGTCCGGCCGGCCCTCCGCCTCGAACATGTCCTTGAAGCGGCGGGCCACGACGCGCGCCGCGCCCGCGTCCAGGCGCGGGCGCAGCATGGCGCGCAGCGTCTCGCGCAGGCTGGAAAGCTCCTCCGCCGTCAGGCGGCGGGCCTGCGCGTAGTCGATGCGGGTCAGAACCTTCCGCGCCGGGTCGATGAGCCAGTTGCCGGGGTGGCCGTCGCCGTCGAATGTGCCGAGCCTCAGCAAGGCCCGGAACTCGGCGGCCGCGATTCGGGCCGCGACCTTGGGGCGCTCCGCCGCCGGGAGCGCGTCCAAGGGGACCGAGGGGACGTGACGGTAGATGGAGACTTTCTTGGCCAAGGCCGCGGGGACCAGCTTTTGGAAGGCGGGCAAAGGCTCGCCCACCTCGATCGCGTAGCCGGAGCGCGCCTCGGCGGGGGAGGCGTACGCCTCCGAGGCCAGCGGATACAGCGCGCGCTCGGACTCCAGGTCCAGCTCCGCGCCGCCGGGACCCAAGGTTTCCATCGTATGCCGGCGGGTCTCGCTTAAAATACGGCCCAGGCGGCGCTCCTCGGGGTCCTCTCCCGAGGTCAACTTGGCGATGGTTTTTTCCCAGACGGCGTTCTCGTTCGCGATCTGGCCCTCGGCGTTCTCGCGGAGGAAGCGGACCACGACGCGCTCGTTCGCGCCTGTCTCCGGGTTGCGCAGCACGCAGGTGACGACGTAGTTGATCGAGCCCGAGCCGGCCAGCTCCTCGATCGCGTGCACGCGGGACAGGCTCGCGCCGAACACCTCGCGCAGCCTCGCAACCACCTCCTCGCGCTGGGGGGGCAAGGCCCGGCTCAAGAAGTCGTCCAGTTCACGGCGCAGATTGGGCGGGACCAAGCCGCTCGTTCTCAGGAACTGGCCGGCCTTGATGCCGAACGGCCCCATCGACTCCAAAATGGACTTGAGTGAGGCCCCGCGCTTCGCGCCGCCGACGAACGATCCCAGCACGTAGCCCAGCATCACCTTGCGCTCCGAGGCGGAGACCGACTCCAGGTAGCTCTCGAAGAGACGGCGCGCGATCGGGTTGTCGGCCTGCTCGCCCAAAATCATGTTCATGAGCGCCGCGGACGCCTCGGCCTCCCCCAGGACGCCGCGTTGGGAGTCGAGCAGCGGCTGGAGCGCGTAGGTCCGCGTCAACATGTCCGCCTCCGCGAAATGGCGCTTGGCGACCGGCAGGGCCTCGAGTATGGCCTTGAGCGCCTCTTTATGGGACGCGGCGGAGCGCTCGAGGAAGGCCGGCGCGTCCTCCTGGATGCCAATCAGGTAACGGATCATCTCCAGGCGGTCGAAGGCGCTTTCCATGAATCGCGACGCGGCCTGGGGAACGTCCAGGAAGGCGAGCTGACGAGACTGATACCAGTTCTCCAGGCGGAGCTTCTTTTGGCCGAGGTAGGCGGTCTCGACCGGGTTGGAGAGCAAGGCGTCTTGGACGTAGGCGAGCATTTCGTTCTTGAGCGCCGAGGACTGGGGAAATTGAAGCTCCAGCTCCGCCGCGATCGCCACGATAGTGGGGCGGACCAGCTTTTTCTTGGCCGGCGACTCGACGCGGCGCGCGCGCAGGGCCTGGGCGGCCTCGTCGACGCGGAACTTGCGGTTCAACTGCCAGCGCGCGAGCCGCCGGCGGTTCTCGTCGTAGTAAAGCTTGCCGACCCACTGGCCGTCCAGCAGCGCCAGACGGACGTCCGGGCTCGACTCCGTCCGTTCCCAAAACCGGTCGAATACGGCGTCGATCCTAGGGTCCGGCCCTGAGTAGTCCAACAGGCTGACCAGCGCCTCGGCCAGAATTTCGGGCTTCGCCGCGGCCAGCGCCTCCGGCGACGCCGCGGCGGAGATCCATTGCTTGTCAAACCGGATCGTACAGCGTCTGTCGTCCCGTCGCCCTCCTTCCTCCTCCTTCTCGAGGCGCCTTATTGCCGCCAGGTAGCCGATCAGGCGCTCCAAGCCGGAGCTCGCCTCAGGGACATGCGCCGAGAAATAGGGAGCGACGACCTGGCCGATGTACCAGCCGTCCGATCCGTTCCAAACGGAAGGGAGCTCCGACCACAGCTCGTAGGCCGCGCGCTCCATCGCCGCGGCGGGCCCGGCCCGCAAATGCGGCGACAAGCGGTCCATAAACCGCTCTCTCAAGAGGCGCTCTCGCAGTCGATCCAGCTCCTCCCTCGATCCCGCATCCAACTCTCCTCGGTACGAATGCGGCGTCAACAGCGTGAGCACGAGGTCGAAGCGCTCGGGGTGGCGCCACATGAGGAAATCGAGAAAGGACCGCGCCTCTTTCAGCACGCGCGTGAGCCTCGCCTCGTAATCGTGCGACGTCCGCGTCGCGTCGAAATCGAGCAGCGGAGCGATGTCATAAAAAAACTCGAAGTCGCGGTTCGGCCACGAGAGCGCCAGGTCGAAGAACGGAATTAGCGGCTTGGCGCAGGGGAGCGCGGCCAAGGCCCTCAACTCGGCCTTCAACCGGTCGTGAGTCAACGTCTCCTGCTCCGCTACCTTGGCGTACAACTCCGGATGGGACGCGTAGAAGAGGCTTTTCGCCTGCTCGCGCGTCAGCGGCCGGCCGAACAGACGACCGTACTCGCGCTGGACCCGGCCCAAGACGGCCGCGATAGGGCCTTGAAGGAGGCGCCGAGCCGGGATTCGCGCCACGGAAATTCCCAAGGCGTCCAACCGCGGTTGAAGGCTGTCGAGTTGCCGCAGCCAGTCCTTAAGCGGAGCGGTCCGGCTTTCTTTTTCGAGAAGCTCCAAGTAGCGGTCCGCCAACGCCTCCACGAGGCCCGCCGTCAAAACCTGTTTGGCGAACGCCGGGTCGTTCCGGGGAAACAGCGTGTCCAAGGCCTCCGAGGAACGGCACTGCTTGATGAGCAGCGCATAAAATCCTTGAAAATCGCTCAACGCCGCCGCGGGCTCGACCTCGCGGTAAATCGAAAACAACCTCCGGATCGGCTTATCGGCGCCGTCGTTCCAGTGAACGAAGGCCTGCTCGGGGAACATCTCGCCGGGCCGCGTCGCATACCCCTCGGCCGTTTTCAAATACTCCCGGAAGGCCCGTTGAGCGTTTCGCCGCTGCAACTCGTCCGGAAGCGAGAGGAAGCGCTCGATCGGATCGTCGATATTGGCCCTTATTCCCGAGAACGGGTCCTTGGAGTGGAACGCCGCGAGAATCAAATCGAGGCTTCGCTCCACGGTCTCCTGACGGCGGCGCTCGTTTCTGGCCTCCAGCGGGGGCAGAACCTTGCGCCGCGCCTGCAGCGCCTCCCATTTATCACGGCGGAGATGCTGGTGTTCTCCGCGGTCGATCGCCCGTTCGTTGAAAACCCGCTCCCAAACCGCCGCGATGATCGCAGCGTCGAGATCCGAGGACGATTCATAGAGCTGCTGCGCGACGTAGAGCTCGAGCCGCAGGGATCCCAGCTCCTGGCGCGAGGCCCTCGCCAAGGATCGCTCCTCGGCCGTCTTCATCCTTCGCTCGAGAACGTCCAGCTCGTCCTGCTTGCGCTTGACGGCGCTCCAAAGCTCCCGGATATCCGACCGACTCCCGGTTCTCACGGAATAGACCCTCGAGTCCACGTTCAGGAGGCCCTCGACCTGCTCCAGCGATTTCAACTCGGGAGCCCCGCTAAGCTCCGCCCGGCGGGCCTGCTCGAAGGCCTCGTCCAGGCGGCGGTGCAGGTCCAATTGAAGATCGATCCACTCCTCATCGTTGATCAGGCCCTCGCCGAGACGCCTCAGCTCGCGGGAAAGGATCTCGAAATGCCCGTTGTAGTACATGAAACTGAGCGGAAAGAGCGGGTGCCCCAAAGCCTCGCGGAAGGCGCGATAGACCCCGGTCCCGGGATTGGGCTCGAGCTTCAAAACCTCCGCGATGCGCCGCCTCTGAAGGGCCTCGAACGCCGGCGTCCTCAGCCACCGGTCCTGCAACGGCCCCAAAATCGCGCGCGAGTAGGCCGACGGGACGTCCTCCGCGACCTTCTCGCCGGCGCCGCGCCTGAGGGCGGCGAGCGCCAGGTCGACCGTATCGCGGCGCGAGGCGCTGGAGGTATGGGTGGCGCCGGCGCCCTCGCCGAACCGCTCCAAAAAGCGCCGGAGCACGTGCGCCGCCCCGTGAGGGTTGTAGCCCTTGGCCTGGACGCGGCGCAGCAAGGACTTCACGTCGACCTCGTTTTCGACCGCGCGCTGCATGAACCGGGCGAACAAGCGGCCTTGGTCATCGGACTGGGGACGATTGACGTAGGCCTGAAGCTCGGAGGGACCATGCTGTAGCTCATGGCCCAGCATGAAGGCCAACTCGTCGTCGTTCTCAAGAAAGCGCAGCGTCCCGAGAGTGACGCCCAGCACGCGCTCGGCCGGCGACAGCTTCGTGAAGAAGGCGTTGACGTCCATGTCGTCGACGATGACGACGTGTATGGCGCGGACGCCGTCCTTCACGTCCTCGGGCGTGGTCAGGCGCCGGAGCATCGCGGCGAGCTGTTTTTGAAACAGGCCCAGCTCCGGGTGAAGGCCGGCGTCGATCGGCTTGATTTCGGACTTTGCGAGGAAGGCTTTCAGCTCGGGCGAGGCCCGGGCGGCGCTCGCGGCGTCGATCGGCTCGACCGCGATGCCGGTGGGATTGGAGTTTTCGGGGAGGGGAACGTCGCGCCCCCAACCCTTGCCCGCGCCCGAGCCTTCGGCCTCGCCCCGACGGGACGAAAGCGGCGGCGCGGCCTCCTCGCGCATGCGCTCCACGCGTCCGTCCGCGCCGGGCGCCGGACGGACGGAGGGGGCGATCGCGGCGGCGACGGCCGGGCCGGCCTCCGGGCGCGGGCTCCAGGCCTTCTCCAACGCCGCTCGCATGCCCGACAGCCTGGCCTGAGCCTGCTCGGGCTGCAACGGTTCCAAGACCGCGTAGGCGTGCTCGATCCGCGGGGCGTAGCCCTCGGGCAAAAGGCCGCTCACCGTCCGCAGGCGGTCCAGTTCGCCGAGCAGGCCGCTCGCGTCCTCGGCGGGGGCGCCGCCGGCCGACCGCGGCGCGGAAGCCGCGTCGTACTTGCGCAGGACGTCCTCGGCGTACGGCGTCACCGCCGCTTGCAGGGCGACGTAGCGGCGCTCAGCCGTCAGGCCCTCCAGAGCGGCCGGCTCCAAGGCCGTGTTCGCCATCACGGCGGCGAAACGGTTCGCCTCGCCGAGATTGGCGCTGAAGTCCAGCCGCAGCAGGCGCGTCAGCGCGAGGCCCTGGGGGGAGGCCGCGCAATCCAAGGCGAAGGCGTTCCAGGCGCCCAGGCGGACGGCGTCCCCGGCGCCGGCGGCGGCGGCGGCGGCCAAGGAAGGCGCGGCGTTTTCGGCCAGGACGACGGGCACGGCCGGGCCCAGAGGCGAAAGGGCCACGACAAGCGACAGTCCCGCGGCTAGCGGTCGGCGAAACATCGGCACGAGGGCCATCCCCGGAATAGTGTGCGTCCCGGATGTAAAACCAGGCGGAACGGCGATTTTCGGCGGGGTAAAAGAGATGGCCCCCCATCCCGCCCTTTCCCCGCTATGGGGGGAAGGAAGAATGAGGGGCCGGCCTGGAATGAGACGCCTAGCGAAGGAGCTTGGCCAGGTCGCCGGCGCCGGGGGCGCCGCCGTCGACGACTTTCGCCTTGGCGCCGTTGTCGCCGAAATACTCGGTGATCTCGAGCTCGCCGACCTTCTGCTGGGTGCGGCCGATCACCAGGCCGGTGGTGGGGCTTTTGATCTCGCGGCCCAGCTTGTAGGCGGCAAGGCGCGCGCCGATCTTGAGGCCGGAGTCCTGGCCGGCGTCGAGGTAGACGTCCCCGCCCTGAGCGTCGGCGACGCGGCAGGACCATTCCTTCTTGTTGACCTGCGAGGTGATGTTCAGCGCGAGCTGGCTGATCGAGGCGCGAAGGGCCTCGCCCTCCAAGGTCTCCTCGTAGCCGCCCTGCGTGCCCATGCCGAGCACCTGGGCCTTCGAGCTCTGCGACTCGCCCTTGCCGCTGTCGGCGTAGAGCACCTGGCCGGTCTCGGCGTCGACGACGCGGACGTCGATCGTGACCTGGGCGACCTGCTTCTTGCGCTGAGCGATCAGGTAGTCGGCCCCGGTCGTCGAGACGCCGAAGTTGGAGATCGCACCGGTGACGATCGCGTTCAAGCCCAGCAGCTTGCCCATCTTGGCCGCGGTGTCCGGGTCGACGGCCCCGGTCGCCGCGAGCTTCTGCTCCTCGAGCAGCTTGTTGACCTTCTCGCGCTCGACGACGATGAACTTGCCGGTCTTCGCGAGCTCGGTGATCAGCACGTCGGCCGCGGCCCCGCCGAGGCGGCCCTGGCCGTACGCTGTCTTATTCTCGAAGTCGACGATGCCGATCCGGCGCTTCGGTCCGGCCATGTCGCTTTTGACCTTCTCGGTCACGTTCGCCGAGATCGCCTGCTCCATCGTCGTCTTCTGGCCGGCCGCGCAGCCGGCGAGAACGACGGCCGCCCAAAGCGAAAGTGACCGCTTCATCGTTCCGTCCTCCCTTTTATTTGGTCAGGTTGACCGACACGGTGTCCTGCGTCACGTCCTGCACGCTGGCCTTGAGGTCGGAGGCCCGCTCCAAGGCCGAGGCGATGTCGCGCGACGAGGCGTGCTGCATCTGGACGTCGAGGTGCGCCTGGCCCGAGGCGTACGAGCGCAGGTAGGTGTCCCCGACCCCGGGGATCGCGGAGACGACCCGCTCGATGTCCCGCAGATGGTTCACGTCCGGGATGCCGGTGACCGTGACCGCCACGAAGGCCCGCCGCGCCAGCTCCTGGGCGAGCTTGTCCGCCGCGTCCCCGCCGGCCATCTGGCCGACCGAGCGCAGCGCCTTCATCGAGGCCGTGTCCTTGGTCGCGTCGAGGCCCGAGGCCGTCCGCGAGAACGTGACGAGCACCTCGTTGGTCTGCGCCTTGTAGGCCTGGCCGGAAAGGCTGGCGCGGTAGGAGACCAAGCCCCCGAGCCCCTCGGTCGTCAGCAGGCTCGTCTTCGCGTTGCCGAAAACCAAGACCTCGGCGTCGAGGTTCTTGCCGAGCGACGCCATGTTCTGGACGTTGCCCTTCGAGACTTCCTTCGCGACCGCCTCGCCCTGCGCGGCCATGAGGTCCGCCCGATCGACGACCCGGTAGCCCTTGTCGAGCAGCGCCTGCGCGAAGGCGTTCGTCGCCTCGGTCGGCGCCGTCTGGTCGGGGAGGTCGCTGGACTCGGTCAAAAGCACCGCGACGCGCGGGTTGCCGACCTGCGGTTCCTTAAGAAGCCCGAGCTGCTTGAGGTCGCCCTCGATCTGCTCGTAGGCGACCAAGGCGCGGATCTTGGTCTTGTGGAACGGCGGCTCGTCCCACTCCTTCAGGACGTCGTACTTCTTGACGTAGCCGTCGGTCCGCGCGAGGATGTTCGACTCGATCTCGATCGCCTTCTCGACGAGGGTTTTCGCGGTGACGCGAACCCCGACGACCATCTCGACCGCCTTCTTCTGCGCCTCGACGAGCGAGCGCTTCTTGGTCGCCAGCGCGTCCCCGTCGGCCATCGTCTCGCCGACCGCCTCGACGACCTCTCCGTCCGGGGTCTCTCCGACCTTCAGGCGCTGGGCCCCCGCGCAGGCGGCGAGCGCCGCGGCGATCAGCGCGAACGACGCGGCGCGCTTCACTCGAACTGGACGCCCATCATCCGCTGCAGGCGCTCTTTCGCGAGGCGCAGCGTGACGACGCAGCCGTCATCCTTGGTCCACTCGGTCTTCACGATCTCGCCGCCCTTGATGACCTCGTCGAGGCTGGTCTGCATCTTCGAGTCGGTCTCGATCGCCTTCTCGACGGTGACGCCGCCCTGCAGGCGCGTGCCCTTGATCATGCTCAGCATCTCGTGCTGGGCCGCGACGACGGCCGCGTTGCGCGAGGTGGCCATCCGCTGGGTCTGGTTCGTCATCGCGGCGTCCGCGGCGCCGATGCCGATCGCCTCGATGTACTTGTTGCCGATGGCCTGCTGGTCCATCGACTTCTCGAGCTGGCCTTCCTTCACGCGGCTCTTGGGGGCGCTGGAGCAGCCCCAAACGGTCCAAAGCGCCGCCGCGGCGAGAAACACCTGATGCCTGCTGTTCATCGGAAAGCCTCCTGGGCCTGGGCCGGGGACGCGCGACGGGCGCCGCGCGCTGAACCGGAAGTTTACTAAAATGAACTGCGCCCGAATATTGTAGATGTCGCTGGGGCGCTTGTCCAGGGAAATTTGAGAGGACGACGCCGTTTAAGGGCTTTCGCGCCCCTTCTCGCGTTCGCGCTGGCCGCGGCGGCGCCGCTCAAGCCGGCTTCGGAGGAGCGGGAGCTGCGCCTTATCCCGCGCGACCAGGCCGTGCTGAGCGGCCGCTACGCGGAGGGGACGACGCTCGGCGCGACGACCGCCGCCGAGTTTGGGCGGCTGTTCGTCCCCGGCCGCTTCCGGACCGTCGTCGACGAGCGGCGAGGCTCGATCGCCCTATCGATCGAGAACGAGGACGAGCGGCGGTACTATCAGTACGCCTCGATCGAGTTCCTTTTCATCGACGACGCCGGGCGACGATCCCTCGCGCCCGGCGCGCGGCTGCGCCAAGTGATGCTCTCCTCCGAGATGACCCCCGAGGAGATGGTCCGCCGCTACGGCATGGACTTCGTCCTGCTCCTCGCCCCTCCGCCCGGCCCGGGCGAGGGTTCGTGGCGCATCTTCGAGTATCCCCAACTCCGCGTCGCCTTGTTCTACGACGGGATCAAGGACGAGGCCGACGGGGGCTGGTACGTCGAGGGAACCCGAGAGCTGGCGGGGACGCCCCAACAGCCGCTGCGCAACCCTAGACGCATCCTGGCGGGCGAGCTTCGCCCGCTGCGGGCCCAGCTCAAGGAAGCGAAAAACGCGGGCCGCCCCGCGCGCGCCTACGAGCTGCTTCCGTTCGCGGACTCCTTCCTTAAATTCGACGAGCGCCCGGGCTTCGCGGACAAAAGCGCGCGCTACTTCCTGCTGCTTTCCAAGGCCTACGCCGCCAAGGCCGAGCCGGCGCGGGCCCTGGAGGCGCTGCGGCGCGGCATGAAGGCCTGGCCCGCCGAGCCATCGCTGCCGTTCGCGGCGGGCGAGCAGCTGCGCAAGCTCGGCCGCGGGACCGAGGCGATGAGGCAGTACCGCCTCGCGATCGCGCTCGGCCTGCCCGAGTCCTCGGCCCATTACCGCCTCGGCCAGGAGCTTTATAAGGAAAAGCGCTTCGAGGAGGCGGCCGAGGCCTTCGACCAGGCCTTGCGCCGCGAGCCGACCCCCGAGAAAAGCCTGCGCGCCGCGTTGTGGCGGGAGAAGGGCCTCGCCCTCTACAAGCTCGGCCGCAACGCCGCGTTCGTGGAATGCTACCGGCAGGCCCGGCTGATCGAGCCCCAGGGCCCGGCCCCCGATTTCCTGCTCGGCGAGGCGCTGGCCAAGCTGCGTCGATTCGAGGAGTCGGCGGCCGAGTATCGGCTCGCCGCCCGCGCCTCGCCGCGTCTCGCGCCGGCCTACTGGAACCTCGGTCTGGTGCTCGAGGAGCTCGGCCGGCCGCGCGAGGCCTTGCGCGCCTGGGAGGACTTCCTCGCCTTGGCCGACGTCCCGGAGCAGCGCTCCGCGGCGCGGCTCAGGGCCGAGCGCCTGCGCTTGAGGCTGCCGGCCCCGGCCGAGGCCTTCTCCGAGGGCGCGTGGGAGCGGCTGCGCGGCCCGGTCAGCGAGACCTGGACGACGATCCGGGCGTCGACCACCAGCGCCGAGCTGTCGATCCTCGTGGAGCCGCCGGCCTGGCTCGCGGCCTCCTCGACGAGCGCCGCGTACTCGAGCGGGCCCGTCGTGTTCGCGACCACGATACCCTTCCGGGGCGGCGACCCGTCGAGCCTGAACCTGACGCTGCGGGCCGAGGGAGCCGCGCCGGAGGCGTACCCCAGCGTGCGGCGCTTCGTCGAGGACTCCGGGACCTTGCCCGAGGGCCGGCTGAGCTCCGCCCCGGAGACGGAGCACGAGGAGACGCCCTTCGAGCCGCGCCTGCGGGCCGCCGCGGAAGAGCTGGCGGCCGCGACGCGCGGAGGCACGATCCGTTCGGCTCAGGTGATCCGCGCGGCCGCCCTC
>CAZMIB010000106.1:0-11685 GCA_964566245.1 uncultured Elusimicrobia bacterium
CCAGCTCCTCGCGCAGCTCGGCCTCGCGCGCGCCGAAGCCGCGCGCGATCGCCTCCGCCTTCGCGCGGGCGTCGGCGAGCTGGCTGAGCAGCCCGCGGCGCTCCGCCTCGAAGCGCGCCTCGGCGGCCTCCCGGTCCCGGGCGGCGAGCTCCTCGCGCTCCTTGACGAAGGCGGCGCGCGCCTCGTCGAAGCGGCTCTCGCGCTCGCGGGCTTGGCGGGAGAGGTCGTCGACCGTCTCCGCGAGCTTGCGGTCGAAGGCTTCGCGGGCCGCCGACAGGCTGCCCATGTGCTCGCGCTGGAGGAGCCGCTTTTCGTCGGCGAGCGCCGCCAGCAGGCCCGTCTCCTGGGCCTTGAGGTGCTCGCGCAGGGAGGCCGATTCCTTCTCCAGCTCGGCGCGCCGGCGGGCGAGATCCGCCTCCAGCTCCGCGAGGCGCGTCCGGGTCGTCGACTCAAGCTCGGCCGAGAGGTCGGCGCGGCGGCGCTCCAGCTCCTGCCGCGCGGCCTCGCGCAGGCCGGGCTCCAGCTCCTCGCGCAGCTTGCGGGTCTCGATCTCGCGCAGGTTCCGGGCGGCGTCGAGCTCGGCCTCGAGAGCCTGCTCCTTGCCGGCGAGGCGCTTCGTGAGGTCGCTCTCGCGCCGCTCCAGCCTCTCCTGGGAGTCGGCCTCCAGGCGCCGCGACGCGTTCTCGAGACGGCGTCTCTGCGCGTCGAGCTCGTTCTCCTTGGCCTTGAACTCCTCGTGCAGGCGCTTCCACTCGCGGTCCAAAGTCTCCTGCTGGCGTTGGACGAGCTGAAGCTTGAGGTTGTTGTAGAGGTCGTTGAGTTGGGAGGCCTTTTTCTGGCGCTCGTCCTCGAGCCGCTCGGCGCGCTTGCGGAACTCCTGCAGCAGGCTGAGCCGCTGCTCGGTCCAGGCGCGTTCGCGCTCCTCGATCGGCTCCTGGCGCTGGGCCAGGGCCTGGCGCAAGGTCTCGACCTCGCGCCGCAGCGCGGATATCTCCAGCGTCTTCTGGACGTCGTGGACGTCGCCTCTTGGGGGAGCCGGCGCCGCGCCCGACGGGGCGCCGAGCATGCCCTGGACCTCGAGCAAGGTCTCGATCTCGGCTTCCTTCTGCTTCAGCTCGCGCGAGAGGCGCTGGACCTCCTCCTGCAGGCCGAACATTCCCGGGCCCTCGCCGACGCCCTTGAGGCGCAGCTCCTGGGCCTGGCGCTCGAGGTAGGCGAGCTGGTGGGTCTTCTCCTGGAGGTCCTGCTTGAGGAGGTGGCGGTCCTCCTCGACCTTGCGTATCTTGTCGAGGGCCCAACGCAAGGCGAGCTTCGCCGTCTCCAGGTCGGAGATCGACTGTTCGCTGAACTCGCCCTCTTCCCAGGGTTGGCCCATAGGCGGCGGGGACGCTTATTAATGTAAAGACAAGGCGTTACGTTTTCAATAACGCAAATGGTAATCAGGGACCATGATCCGGCATGGCATGTTCCTGTTCCTGATCGCCGCGAGCGCGCAAGGCCCGTTCACCGACTACCGCGACCAATGGCCCGGCCGCCGCCATAAGATCACGCCGGCCGACCTGCCGCCGCCGCACGCGACTCCCGGCGCGTACAATGGGCCGCGCTTGATTCCCAGGCCGCCGGGCGCCGCGCCGAAGGCTCCTCCGGATTTCAAGGTCGGGCTTTACGCCGAGGGCCTCGACAACCCGCGGCAGACGCGCGCCGCGCCGAACGGCGACTTGTTCGTCGCCGAGAGCCGGCAGGGAATGATCAAGGTTTTCCGCGGCGTCGACGAGAAAGGGAGGGCCAGGCAGGCCGAGGTGTTCGCGCGGGGGCTCGATGAACCTTTCGGGATCGCCTTCTATCCGCCGGGCAAGGCGCCGCGCTACGTCTACGTCGCGAACACCGGCTCGGTGGTGCGCTTCCCGTACAAGTCCGGGGACATGAAGGCCTCCGGCGAGCCGGAGACGATCGTGCCCGAGCTGCCCTCGGGAGGGCATCTTTTCGGCGGGGGGCATTGGACACGCGACGTCGTGTTCTCGCTGGACGGAAAAACGATGTTCGTCTCGGTGGGCTCCCGGTCGAACAACGACGACGTCGACGACAACCCGGCCGAGAAAAACCGCGCGGACGTCCTGGCCGCCGCGCCCGACGGCTCGGGGCTGCATGTCTACGCCTCGGGCTTGAGGAACGCGGTGGGGCTGGCCGTGCACCCGAAGACCGGCGAGCTGTGGGCCTCGGTGAACGAGCGCGACATGCTCGGCGACGATCTGCCGCCGGACTTCATCACGCACGTGGAGAAGGGCGGCTTCTACGGTTGGCCGTGGTATTACATCGGCGGCCATCCCGACCCGCGGCACCACGGCAAGCACCCCGAGCTGAAGGACAAGGTCCTCGTGCCGGACGTGCTGGTCGAGCCGCACAACGCCTCGCTCGGGCTGACCGTCTACGAGGGCGGGTCCTTCCCGGCCGCCTATCGCGGCGACATCTTCGCCGCCGAGCACGGCTCTTGGAACCGCGCCCGTCGCACCGGCTACGAGGTCATACGCGTCCCGCTCAAGAACGGCCGCTCGGACGGGGGCTACGAGGACTTCGTCACCGGCTTCGTGACCCCGGAGGGCGACGTCTGGGGCCGCCCGGTCGGCGTCGCGGTCGGCGCCGACGGCGCGCTATACGTCACCGACGACGGCTCCGGCTCGATCTGGCGGGTCAGTTACGAGGGGAAGTAATAAACCACGGCAAATCTACTGCACGGTAGTGCCATCCTCTCGAATAAGAACGATTTCGATTCCTGCGCTCGAACATCGTTGCCGCATTTTTTCTGCTAGATGTTTAGTCTCGGGCGAAAATGGAACCACGGCATGGTGCTTCTCGTTCGTGGAGCTGCGCGACATCAAAAGTCCAACCGCCTCGCATAAGCCGCGCCGAAGACGCGATTTTTGACCCGGATGAGTCGTGTTAATGATGCCGCCTTTGCATTCCGCGACGATTGTTCCACTAGCACGCTTAGCGACCACATCTCCGAGGCCGGGCGTTAAAGCCACATAGATTGATCGACCTTCGCGCGTATATTCCCCGGCATAGCTGGTAGTGCTGCGCCCAGCGATAAAGGTGAATCCTTGCTTCTCAAGCCATCCCCGGATATCGAATTGCTTGCCATGCTCTCCATCGGGATGAAGATCGATTGATTGTAAGTCATTGAACTTATCGAAAAGATTCATAGCGTAGGCTAGCATGACGGCCGGCTCCGTGAAGAGCTTCTCTTTGTCCCCTTGGACTTTGCTCTTCCGACTCAGAGGGGGATCGCGGTGAGTTATTAGGTCCACTGCCTATCCATCGTTTCGATTAGAAGTATCCGCGCCGGCGCGGATACTTAAACCTTGCCACTCAACCGGCTCCGGACCAACTTAGCTGCTTCTACCTCGCGCTGCAGCATTTCTCATTCCACGACAAGGCTGCGCGCCACCTTCAGGCAGACGCGGTCGTCCAGCCAGCGGTGAAGCGCGTCCGGGGATAAATCGCATTCGATGCTCACCAATCGATCGGATGCCGGCTTAAAGTTGATGATGCGCTCATGAATGAAAGGCGGATCGACCTTGAGGGGGTCGCCGCTGCCATGTAGGTTGCTGGTATCGACCTCGATGCGCCGATAGGTAAGCCCGGACGTGCGATTCTCGAAATTAAATTTATCGATGCGCGTGTTCTCGATTTTTCGGACTTTGAGCTCATTCAAGGTCGCTGCGTCCAAGGTCCGAGTATCCTTGTTTTCTTGAATGGAAATGAAAATATCCGGTGATTTGGAAAGTACATCCATCCAGCCTAGAATCGGCGACTCTCCGTCGTTGTGGCTTCGCCACGACTGCGCCCGCACATTCCAACTGGCTGGGAACCGAAACGACACGCCCGGCCCATGATAGGAGTCGACCCGCCAAGGATAACCTAGAACGCTAACCGCAACGCCGACCACAATCAGCGCGAGCACAAGAGAGATTTTTTTCACTTGGCTTGTCCCAAAGTCAGTCCGTGCTTTCGCCTGAACTGGAGGTCCAGGTCGAGCTCATTACGCAAGAAATCCGTTGTCTCAGGATCCATGACGCTATCCTCGCCCGAGCGCGCGTAGGCGGCATTGATGAAGAACGCGTAGCCGTCATAGGCCCCGCAGGGTTCGCCTGCGACGCAGCCCGACCTGTGCATTGGGTCGGAGCCATGGATCATTGATTCCAAACGCGAGCAGTACTTCTTTGTCGTTAGCCCTTTATCTTGAAGAAGTTTGCATTCTTCCACCAATGGGTTGCGTAAAATCTCACGTTCCGTCTCGGTCAACTTGTCGGCCCAGACACGGGCGCGAAAATATTCCTCGGCGAGGTACTTGTCCTTTCCGGGGCCGCTCATCGCCTCGAAGCCGCGCGTAAAGTCGGGGTGATCCTCGATGAAGCTGCGCGTCGCGCTTAGGTGCGCGGCGTACTCCTGGGCCATGTCGCCGTAGCGGCCCTGGGTTTTCGTGCCGGCGTGGTGAAGCTCATGTTGGTAGACGTATTTCTCATCCGGCGAGCCGCGTAGGTCGGAGTTGATCAGAATCGGAACGCCGGACATCCCCGGAGCGCCGGT
The DNA here is from genome assembly GCA_964566245.1 of uncultured Elusimicrobia bacterium. Lineage (GTDB taxonomy): Bacteria > Elusimicrobiota > Elusimicrobia > CAZMIB01 > CAZMIB01 > CAZMIB01. The sequence goes on from CAZMIB010000106.1 coordinate 4,588, forward strand.
GACGGCGTAAGTGTAAGGATCGAGCTTGGCGTAGCGCAGGTCGACCGTGCCCGGCTTTCCGAAGCCCGGGGCGTTATCCAGAACGCGGTGACCTTCCTCGGTGCGAGCCACGCCCAAGGCCGAGGCGCGGTTGTTCGCATCTTCATTCTGGGCCCCGACGTATTTGAGTCCCAAGGTGAAGCGCCGCACCAGGGCCCCGCTGGCGAGCGGTGCGGGAGGCGATTTCGCATCGAGCGGAGGCGCGGCGTGCCTGGCCGCCGGAGCGAGGCCCATGCTGGCCAGCTTGACCGTCGTGGGCGCGTTCCCCGTCGCGCGGCTCCTGTCGATGTCGCTCGCGAAGCGCTCCGCGCCTTCGACGCCGCCGTAGCTTGCCGCGGCGGACGCGACGGTCGTGCGCGCTTTCGCGGCCCGCGGGCTCGGCGGCATGAGCCGAGGGCCGGTTCGTGCTTCGGAGGGAGACAACGCATGGAGCCTGCCGATGAGTGCGGGGGCCTCGTCCGGAAGCCAGATCTTCAGGACACGCTCGTCGACCTCGGCTTTCTTCAACGTTTCATCGAGAGCCACGAAGCGCCGGCGCTTGTCGCGCAAGGCGTCGGCCAAGGCGAGGACCACCTTCTCGCGTTCCGGGCCTTTCCGGCGCGCTTCATGGAGGACCTCTTCAAGCCGGCCCGACTCGCTTGCTCTTAAGGACGCCCAATCGTCCTCGCCGAGACGGGCGCGGTCGGCGATATATCGTTGCTCGATCGGTTTCAGGGACTCCCAGGCCGGGGGCTCGGCCGCGAGGGCCGGGAGGGAGGCCGACAGTAGGACGGCGGTAATCCACGCTCGCGCGTTCATCGCAATACCCGCGGCTTAAGTGTAAGCCGCAAAAGTCCTAATTTCAAGGGGGTCGTTCTCGACCGCCGCGGGCGCGAAAGCGTACAATGGCGTCCTTATGATTCGCCTGGCCTTGGCGACGTGCCGGCGGCTGCCGGAGCCCGATCCCGATGAGAAGCCTCTCCTCGCGGCGCTTCGCCGCTTGGGCGTCGAGGCCGAGATGGTCGCTTGGGAAGACCGCTCGGTCGACTACGCGCGCTTCGATGCTTGCGTGATACGCTCGACGTGGAACTATATCCACCGCCTCGAGGAGTACTTGGACTGGGCGCGGCGCGTCTCGCGGCGGACCAAGCTGCTCAATCCCTTCAAGGCCGTGCAGTGGAACACGGACAAGTCGTACCTCCACGCGCTCGAGCTGACCGGCGTCAGCGCGGTGCCGACGGCGCTGGTGAGACGGGGCGAGGAGCGATCCCTGCGGAGCCTCGCCGCGCGGCGCGGGTGGGGGGAAGTCGTCGTGAAGCCGAGGATCGGCGCGGGCTCGTACGCGACGCGGCGCTTCGCGCCCAAGAATTTCGCCGCGGGCGATCGCTTCCTGAAGCGCCTGCTGCGGGACCGGGACGCCTTGGTTCAGCCCTACCTAAGCTCGGTCGAGGGACACGGGGAGCGCTCCTTGATCTGGATCGCGGGCGAGCTGACGCACGCGATCCGAAAGAACCCGCGCTTCTCGCGCGATGAGGAGAAGGTCTCGCGGGCGATGCCGATCGAGGCGGACGAGCGCGCGCTCGCGGTGAAGGCGCTGAAGCCGTACGCGAAAGACCTGCTCTATGCCCGGGTGGACCTGGCGCGCGACGAGCGCGGCCGGCCCATGGTGATGGAGCTCGAGCTGGTCGAGCCGTCCCTCTTCCTTATACAGAGCCCGCCGGCGCTGAAGCTGTTCGCCAAGCGCTGCGCCGAGGCCGCGAGCTGACGCGGCCTTCAGTCTCCCTTATCCAAGCTCCAGAGGCCGCCGCCGCGGCAGGCGATCAGCAGGAAGACGAAGCTGTACAGCGCGGCCAGCTCGCCCTTGTTGATCGCCGGGAACAGGTTGGCGCCGAGGCGCAGCTTCCAGTGAAACTGGAAGTAGGCCACGGCCATCTGCCCGCTGCACAGGAAGGCCCACAGCCGGGTGTGGAATCCGAGCATCACCGCCAGCCCGCCCACGAGCTCGATGACCCCGCCGATCCATATCTGGGACCCGAACGGCGGCCGGAAGTCCGAGAAGACGCCGAGTATTTTCTGGGATCCGTGAAACGCGAACATGAAGCCGGCGACCAGCCGCAGCAGGGCGTAGGCGCGGGCCTCGTGCTTTTTCAGCCACAGCATGTCGGGCAAACGGGTCATCGAGCCTCCCGAAGATAAGCTTCCAACTGCTCCAACGTGCCGCCCCAGCCGCCTTTCATCGACTCGAAGCTGGACTCGAAGAGCTTGCGCTCGGCCTCGGTCGCGTTGATCGCGGCCCAGGCGATCGTCAGCAAGGTCTTGCCGCCTTTGTCCTCGAAGGTGATCGTCGAGAGCATCTCCAGCGGCCAGTTGGGGCTCATCGGGTGCCGCGTGTAGCCCATGTCCTTGTCGGAGAAGGACGAGACGAAGACCAGGCGCTCGTTCGGCACGATCTCGCGGAATATCCACTTGCCCCACATCACCTGCCCGGCAGGCGTCTCGAGCCCGTAGTGGTAGAAGCCGCCCGGACGCAGATCCAGCTTGCAAGCGGCGGTCTTCATGCCCTTCGGGCCGAACCATTCCTTCATGCGGTCGGGCTCGGTCCAGGCGCGGTAGACGACGTCGCGCGGCGCGTCGAGCAGCCGGCTGATCGTGAAGTCGCCCGACTTGGTGAGGTGCTCGTTGAGGCGGCCCAGGGTCTGCTTGCCGCCCTCGATCGCGCCGAACTCCTTGACGACGAAGTCCCGCTCGGCCGGGGTCGCGAAGACCATGCGTATCGTCAACTCGGTCTTTCCGCCGAGGTCCTTAAGCGACCAAGTGGCGCGGAAGCTCGCTCCCGGGCCGTCCTTTCGCCCCCCGCCGTTCGTGAAGACCACTCGCTCGGGCTTCACGATCTCCTCGTATTTGGTGACGTTGGGGTACTCCGCCCCGTCCGGGCCGATCATCGTGTGCCGCCAGATACCGCCCGGCTTGAGGGCGATCTCACGGGTGATGTTCCTGAAACCGTCGGGGCCCCACCAGGCGTCGAGCTGCTTGGGGTCCGTCAGCGCGGCCCAGACGCGCTCGCGCGGAGCGTCCAGCACGCGAGAGATGACGATTTCCCGGTCCGACGCTTCCTTTATGGTGCTCATGGGTTCTCCTTGAGGTATCGGGCGAGCCTGTCCAAGCGCTCGTTCCAAAGCGCGCGCTGCGCCTCGAGCCACTCCGCCGCCTCGCGCATCCGCTCGGCCTCCAGCCTGCAGCGGTGCTCCCGCCCCTTCTTGGTTCGGGATAGAAGCCCGGCCCTCTCTAGAACGCGCAGGTGCTTCGTGATGGCCGGGGCAGAGACCTTGTACGGCTTCGCGAGATCGGCGACCGTCGCCTCCCCGCTCGCGAGCCGCGCGAGGATGCCGCGGCGTATAGGATGCGCGAGGGCGCCGAACGAAAGGTCGAGAGGACGCGGCGAATAGTTAACCACTAGGTTAAATATATCGGAAGGCGCTCCCATTGTCAAGGGGTACGTCAAATAAGGTGGTGAGGTGGTGTCATACTTTGAATTTTTAACTTTTGGCCTGCGATGGGGCGAAGATTCAATAATTCAAAGTATGACACCCAAATCAAATAAGCTAGCCTGCGTGACGATGAAGATGAAGCGCGCTTTCCCGACGCTGGCGGCGGCCGCGGCTCTGGCGTGCGGCGGCTACGGATGCGGCAAGAGCAAGCCTGCCCCGGCCGTGACGCAGGCGCCGCCTTCCCAGGCCGCGCCGAAAGCGGGGCCGCCCCAGCAGCAAATCGACGATTTCGTCTATAAGGCGCGCTACGGCAACGATCCCGCCGCGGTCGAAAAGATGCTGGCCGAAGGCATGGACGCCAACGTGAAGGACCACGGCGGCATGACGGCGCTCAACGGGGTCCTCATGCCCGGCGCGTCGAGCTCCGCGGAAAACCTCGCGGCCATCGTGGATATCCTCCTCGCGCACGGAGCGGACCCGAAGGCTGACAACTCCGCCGCCTTCTTCAGCGCGGTCGCGGCCGGCAGGAATGAGATCGCCGCGAAGCTGCTGGATAAGGGCGCCGATTTGAACGCCCAACTCGGCGACGGGTATACGCCCCTGATGGCCGCGATATTCAACGGGCAGGAGGCGACGGCTTCCTTTTTATTGGATCGCGGGGCGGACCCCAACGTCAAGCGGCCGGACGGCAAGAACGCGTGGGCGATGGCCTTCGGGATAGCCTACGGGGCCGGTAAAGAGAGCAGCCCCCTCGAGGAGCTGCTGAGGCACAGGACGATTCGCTACGACATCGAGACAATACTGCGCAACGACGCGTCGCTCAAAGGCTATCTGGACGTCGACAAATGGCTGCGCGAGCATCCCTGACACCCATGGCGCGCGACGCTTCGATGGGCCATACTATGGCCGGGAACACGGGGGAGCCGACATGAGCGAAAAGAACATGCAGACCGTCCAGCAGATGTACGCCGCTTTCGGGAAGGGGGATATCCCCGCGCTCCTCGAGGCCAACGCCGACGAGGCGGTCTGGTCCTACAACGTTTCCAAGAGCGACGCGCCGTGGCATGTTCCCGCCAAGGGTAAGGCCCAGATTCCGCGGCTCCTCGCGGACTTGGCCGGGGCCATCGAGATACACGCCTACGAACCCAAGGAGTTCATCCATTCCGGGGACCACGTCGTGTCCCACGTCCACTTTTCCTACACGGTCAAGAAGACCGGCAAGAAGGTGGACGAGGAGATGCTGCTGTGGTGGACCTTCAACGCCCAGGGCAAGGTGATCCGGCTCGTCCACTTCGAGGACACCGCCCAGACTTTGGAGGCCTGGCGGGGCGCGCCGGTCGGCGCCAAGGCCTAGGCTAACGTCTCAGCCCTTGCGCGGCAGGGGCTGCAGCATGCTGAGACGGTTGCCCTCGGTGTCCAGGAAGGAGACGTATGGCCCTACCCCTGGAATTTCCATTGGCTCGCCCAGCACGCGGCCGCCGGCTTTTTGGACGGCTTTCATGGATGCCTTGATGTCGTCCACCGCGATGACCACCGAGGGGTGCTGGGCCGGCCAGTCGGCCTTCCTTAAATAGAAGCCGCCGTTGATCGCCCCCGGCCGCGTGGGGCCTTTCTCGCCGGTCTCGGTAGTCGTCGCGAGGATGTAGCGCATCATGTCCTCGCCCAGCGCCTGGGTGCGCCAACCGAACGCGGACTCGTAGAACTTGGCTGTTCGTCCGCCGTCGTCGTAAGGGATCTCGAAGTGGACGACGGGGTCCATCTTTTTCGTACCGCTCATCGGTGAGCCTCCTGGCAGGGCATGGGGTCATGCCCGCGGCGCCGGATACTTTGCGCGATAGGCGGGTCGCAAGTCAAATAAGTGAAAGTATGACACCCATTCCGTTCCGGCGGCGGAAATGGTAGAATGATTTCCGTCGTCGGCGGTTCCTTCCCTGCGCGCTCGTAGCTCAATGGATAGAGTGGAAGCCTGCGAAGCTTCAGATCCAGGTTCGATTCCTGGCGGGCGCACCAGATTTTAATCATAGACGTAACCCCTCACCCTTCCCCTCTCCCAACGGGAGAGGGCCCGGCAGGGGTTGATGTTTACTTGCTATAATCTTTTTCGCCCGTCTACGCCATGATACAAACGGTCATTAACTCCATTTTCGGCTCCAAGAGCGAGCGGGACGTCAAGAAAATCCGCCCGCTGTTAGAGCAGGTCAACGCGCTCGACGCGGAGATCAAGGCGCTCTCCGACGAGCAGCTTAAGGCCAAGACCGGAGAGCTCAAGGTCAAGGTTCAGGAGCGGCTGTCGAACCTCGACTTCTCCGCGCTCCTCGACGTCGAGGAGCGGCAGAAGGCCGAGAAGGCGGCCTTCCAGGAAATCCTGGATGAGGTTTTGGTCGAGGCTTTCGCGACCGGCCGCGAGGCCGCGCGGCGTTCGATCGGATTGCGCCCCTACGACGTCCAGGTCCTGGGCGGCATCGTCCTTCACCAGGGCAAGATTTCCGAGATGAAGACCGGCGAGGGCAAGACCCTCGTCGCCACCTTGCCGGCCTACCTGAACGCCTTGCTCGGCAAGGGCGTGCACATCGTCACCGCGAACGACTACCTGGCCAAGCGCGACAGCCAGTGGATGGGCCCGGTTTTCGAGTTCCTCGGCCTGACGGTCGGCTACATCGAGCACTCGATGGACAGCCGCACGCGCCGCGACATGTACTCGCGCGACATCACCTACGTCACGAACAACGAGATCGGCTTCGACTACCTGCGCGACAACATGGTGATCCGCAACGAGGACCGCGTGCTGCGGCCGCTGCACTACGCGATCGTCGACGAGGTGGACTCGATCCTGATCGACGAGGCGCGCACCCCGCTGATCATCTCGGGCCCGGCCGAGGAGTCGACCGACAAGTACCACACGATCAACACGATCATGCCGCACCTCTCGGTGCGCTTCATCACCGAGGCCGAGGAGATCGACGCGAAGTACACCGGCGAGGACCTCGGCAAGGGCTACGACGCGATCATCGACGAGAAGGCCCATTCCGCGGTGCTGACCGAGCAGGGCATACAGAAGGCCGAGAAGCTGCTCGGCCTCGCGAACCTTTACGACGACCTGCAGGGCGAGTGGGTGCATCACATCACCCAGGCCCTGCGGGCGCATCACCTTTACAAGCGCGACGTCGAGTACGTGGTCAAGGACGGCGAGATCGTCATCGTCGACGAGTTCACCGGGCGCCTGATGCCGGGGCGCCGCTGGTCGGAGGGTCTGCACCAGGCCGTCGAGGCCAAGGAGCAGATGCCGATCAAGGAGGAGAACCAGACCCTCGCGACGATCACGTTCCAGAACTTCTTCAAGCTCTTCAAGAAGCTGGCCGGCATGACCGGCACGGCGATGACGGAGGCCGAGGAGTTCTGGGAGATCTACAAGCTCGACGTCGTCGAGATGCCGCCCAACCGGCCGAACGTCCGCCAGGACATGCCGGACCAGGTCTACCGGACCGAGCGCGAGAAGTACAACGCGATCGTCGAGGTCATCGAGGACCTGTGGCGCAAGGGCCGGCCGGTTCTGGTCGGCACGCGCTCGATCGAGAAGTCCGAGAAGATCTCC
>CAZMIB010000107.1:0-7077 GCA_964566245.1 uncultured Elusimicrobia bacterium
CTGTGAGCACCGCCTGCGCTTCGGGCTCCACAACCGCCCGCTCGGGCTCGGGCCAGGCGGACGCAAGCTCCGTCAGCACGGACTTCAAGCCGTCGGGGCCGGAGACAAGCCGTGAGGAAAGAGCGGGCGGCAGACGCGGCGCGAGCAGAGCCGCGGCGGCGCGGTCGGTCGCAAGCGACAGATCGAGGCCGCGCAGGGACGCGAGCTCCGGATGCGCAGCCAGCGCCGACGCGCCGGCGTCCGTTCCAAGGGCCGCGCAGAGGAGGCTCACCGGCTCCAAGCCCGGCGGAAGCTCCGCCGCCCGAAGCGCGCCGGCCAAAAGGGGCGCAAGCAGCGCGTGACCGAGGAGGCGCCGAAGAGAACTCATCGCGGGACATCCTAGCGCGCCCGCGGTTTCCGACCCAGGGTCCTCGGTCCTAGCCTTCCGGGCCCCAAGAGGCCCGGGTCAACCTCCGCCGTTGTTGTACAATGCCCGCGTGAGCCCCCCGTTCGACGTGCGCGTCGTGCTGGTGCGGACCCGAAATCCCCTCAACATCGGCTCCGCGGCGCGCGCGTTGGCCAACTTCGGCGTCGAGGACCTGGCGCTCGTCGAGCCCTACGAGCCGAGCTGGAAGGAGGCGCGCTCGGCGGTCGGAGGCGAGCCCGTCCTCAAGCGCGCCTGTTCGATCTCCTTGGAGGAAGCCCTGGCCGACCGCGAGCTGGTGGTCGGCACGACCGCCGGGCGCCGGCGCGAGCTGCGCCAGCCGCTGGTCGACCTGCAGGCTTTGCCCGCGCTGCTGCGCGAGAGGCTTTCCCCCGGCGGGAAGCTGGCGATCCTGTTCGGCTCCGAGAAGACCGGCCTGCGCAACGAGGACCTGAGGCATTGCGACGTCCTCGTCCGCGTGCCGACCTCGCCCGCGACGCCGTCGATGAACCTCGCCCAGGCCGTGGCGGTGGTCGCCTACGAGCTAGCGCGTCCCGCCTCCGCCGAGTCCCGCAAGCCGGAGCTTCCCCCGCCGACGAGCGAGCAGCTCGACGCCTTGGTCCGCTCGGCGCTCGGCGTGTTCGACAAGCTCGGCTACATGCGGACCTTCCCCGAGGACGTCAGGCGGGACAAAGTGCGGCGCATGCTCCTGCGCTGGAGCCTGGTGCGCCCCGACGCCTCGGTCCTGCAAGCCGTCCTGAAGCGCGTCGCGGCGCGGCTCTAGCCTCCCTCGCCCGCGGGGGCGAGGGAGAGATTGACCCAGGCCCAAGGGCCCAAAACCGGGCAGGCCCCCCGCCTCCGCGAACCTCCCCCGACGGCCCAGGCGTTTATTGCCGCCGGCGGATAGACTTTGCGATATGGAGGTTCGCATGCCGAGTATCGCAACCCTGGCCGTCTGCCTGTCCCTTTTCGGAGGACCGGCGTTCGCCGAGGGCCCCGCCGTACCGAGTGATCCGCTGAACGGCAAACTCGGCCCCCTGACCACGACGATCTTGCCTGACTCCGAGGAGTTCTTCGCGGACGTCCTGCGAGCCGTCAAAAATGAATTGTCGGTCTTGGCTGCCACCACCGAGCATGCCAAGTTCATGGAGGAGCGGGGCGTCGAGTTTCGCGTCGAAAAATCCAATCCGGACAACGCCTTCGATAGGATCAACGCGCTGGCGACGTACAACGACTCCCGAGTCACCCTCCCGGCCTTTATCCTAAGCGAACCCGCGGCACAACTCCTCCGACAAGGCTTCCCGCCCCAGGAAGTGGCCGTATTCATCGCCTTGAAGATGACGCCCACCGTCGCGCATGAGCTTCGCCATGGAATCAACGAGGCCAGGGTCGAAAAGGAGACCGGCATCAAAATGAAGGAGCCCTTGGTCGAGGACGAGGTATTGGCCTTCGTCGATAAAATCAGAACCAGGGCCGAGCTTCGGGAAAAGTACCCCGAATTGGAACGGTTCAGATTGCACGCCGTGGATGATGGCGCCGACAAGTTAGAGGAGGCCTGGGCCCAGGGAGCCGAAGCTTTAATCGACTTTGTCCAAAAACGTTATGGGGCGCACGGCGTACGGTCGGTCCTGGAGGCTTCCCCGGACGAGTTGCGCGCCGACTGGGCAAAGGCGCAAGCGCAAGCGGTGAAAGCCCTCGGCAAGCTCCGTGAAGGCCAGCGCGCCCTCGCGTCGGCCTCGAGCGATGAGCTGCGCGAGCAGGTCCGAACCTTCCTCGGCAAGATGCCGTCGGACCGAGCAAGCTTGAGCAAATTCCGCGACGCGCGTCAGGCCGGACAAGGGCTCTCCGATCCCCGGCGCGCGGCGAAACTGCGCGCCTTCTACCAAGCCGAGTATGAGAAGTTGGCGAAGGAGTGGCAAAGCGACTACTGGCGGCGGTGGAGAGGAACTCGTAGGCGCGCGCCGTAGCGCCCATTCTTCTAGTTTTTCCGGCGGTCGATCACGTAGGCGCTTTTTCCCTTCTGCTTCGCGAAGTGCTTCAGCTCGGCCCCGGTGCGGGCGATCTGGCCGAAGGACTCCAGCTTCAGCAGGCGGTTGTGCGCGACGCCGATCGCGATCCCGAGCAGCGGAAACTTTTGGACGCCGCCCTGACGGTCCGTCGAGGTGACGTAGCCGCGGGCGAGGTCCTCCTCCTTATAGAAGGAAGGCACGAGGGCGTCGAACCGGCCCAGGACGCGCTTGCATAAATCCTCGGCGCGGTCGGGATGCGTCACGTAGATGAAATCGTCGCCCCCGATGTGCCCCAGGAAGTCCCCCTCCCCGCCCGGCTCCTGCACGAGCTCGGCCAGAAGCTCGGCCGTGGAGCGTATCACCTTGTCCCCGGCTTCGTAGCCGTACACGTCGTTGTAAGCCTTGAAATTGTTGAGGTCAAGGTACAGCACCGCGATCGGCGCGCCCGCGCGCAAAGTCTCCTGCACGCGGGTCTGTATCGTGCGGTTGCCCGGCAGATGCGATAGGGCGTTGGAGTCCAGGATCAGGCGGTGGCGCTGAAGGATCATCGCGATCCGCGCGAGCAGCTCGTCCAGCTCGCCGAGCTTGAGCAAAAAATCGTCCACGCCGAGCGCGAGCCCCTCCAGCTTATGCGCGTGGTTCGCGTCGCGCGTGAGAATGATCACCGGCAGGCTGGCGAACAAAGGGTTCCGCCGCAGCTCGCGGCACACCTCGAGACCGCTCTTGGAGGCCATCTGGAGGTCGAGGATCGCGATGTCCGGCGCCCCGGCCTTGATCTTCTCCAAAGCCTCGACCCCGTCGGAGGCCGTCGTCACCTCGTACCCGGCTCCTTCGAGTATTTGGGCCGTCATGCGCCGAAACGCCGACTCGCTGTCCGCGAGCACGAGCCGAGGCTTCGCCGAGACCGTCGCGAGCTCCCGGAACGGTTCCGCTTCTTCCTTTATCTCATCCACCCGTTTGGAAGTCTATCCTCTACCGATGCCGTTTTCAATAAGGAAGCCCGGGCCGGGGACGGGCGGCGGGATGTCCTCGACGCAGGAGCCGAGCCTCATCGCCAGGCGACGAAACCGTCCGTTTTCTCGAAGGACAGACCCGGCTTTTGGAGGCGAGGGGCCCCCGCCCGACGCGTCCGCGTCCTGGGCGGGGATGACGAGGCGACAGAGGAGCGGGACTCCCGACGTCCGGCCCCGGCCCGGGTCTCCTTACTCGTTCTTCCACTCCCAGGCGCTTCGATACGAGCCATTTTTCTCGACATACTCAAGGAAAGCTGAATAGAAAGGATGGCGGCCGATCGTCGCCGAGTCGCCGATGACGATGAGCAGGCGCCGCGCGCGCGTCATAGCGACGTTCATGCGCCGCGTGTCGTCGAGAAAGCCCACCTCGCCCTTCTCGTTCGAGCGCACCAAGGAGACGATCACGATCTCCTTCTCGCGCCCCTGGAAGCCGTCGACGGTCCCGACCTCCAGGCCCTTCGGCGCGCGCGGCTTGAGCATGCGCGCCTGGGCCGAGTACGGCGTGATCACGGCCCCCTGCCGCGGCTGAAGGCCGGCCTCGGCGAGCTCGCGCCACAGCGTCATCGCGAGGGCGGCCTCGCCCTCGTTCTCGCGGCTGTCGAGCAGCTCGTTCCACGCCTCCTCGTAGCCGGTGCCGGCCGTGTCGACGAACACCATCGCCGGCTCGGTCAGAGGCGTCGCCAGGACGCCCGGCAGGCCGCTCGCGAGATGCTCGGCGACCGAAGGATGCGCCTCCAGCTTGCCGTCGTAGAAGCGCTCGGACGAAAAGCCCATGATCGTCCGGTTCATCCGGTACTGCGTCCGCAGCAAGGTCTTGAGCGGGTCGGGCAGGCCGGGCTGCAGGCGCTCCATCAAGGTCAGCCGCAGCGCGTCGCGCTCCGGCCCCGTCGAGTAGACCGTCGGCGGAAGCTGAAGCGGGTCGCCGGCCAGCACGATCTTGCGCGCCTGAAGGATCGCGATCCACGACAAGGCCTCGGTCGCCTGCGAGGCCTCGTCGAGCACCGCCAGGTCGAAGCCGTCGCGCGCGAGCAGCCGGCCCAGGCCCCCGTGCGTGGCCAGCACGACCTGGGCTTGGTTCAGCACGCGCTTCTCGACCGCGCGCTCCAGGGCCCGAGCCTCCTTCCATAGCGCCTGAATCTCGCGCTGCCGCTCGCGGCTCTCGTCGTAGGATATCCCGCCGCCGCGCTCCTGGCGCCGGTCGCGCTGGGTGATGCGGCGCTCGCGCTGCTGGTCCAGCTCGCGCACCGCCTCGCGGTCCGGGTGCTCGGCCACCTGCGCGGCCAAGGTGGCGTGGCGCAGCGGCTCCAAGGTGCGCGCGGGATGGCCCATGCGGACCACGCGCAGCCCGGTCGGCAGCAGCTTCTCCAGCATGTTGTCGACCGCGATGTTCGACGGCGCGGTCGCGAGCACGCGCAGGCCCGCGGCGGCGGCCTGGCGCACGATCTCGGTCAGCACGGTCGTCTTGCCGGTCCCGGGCGGGCCGTGGATCAGCGCGACGTCGTCCGCCGCGAGCGCGGAGAGCACCGCGCGGCGCTGGTGCTGGTTGAGGGTCTCGTCGAGGAACTCGATCTTCGGCGGCTTGCCCCAGGCGGGCGGCCTCAGACCCAGCAGGACGTCGCGCAGCTCGCCGAGACGCCCACCGACGCCGCGCGCGGTCTCGAGCGCGCTTTTCATGCGCCGGTAGGTCGCGTCCGAGCCCAGCAAGTCGACGCGCGCCTTGCCTTTCGGGGAGGCGGCGAGCGGGGCGTTCAGCGCGACCGTGACGCGGTACTCGTCGACGTCGTACAGCGTCCCATCCAGCGCCGGCCCCTCGCCGAAGGTGACGCGGACCAGATCGCCCTGGTCCATCGCGTGAAACGGCGAAAGCTCCTCTCCGGCCGGCGGACGCGAAAGCACGAGCAGCGGCAGCCCCCCGACCCCGACGTCCTCGCGCTCCAGGCCCAGGCGCGTGACCGTCTTGCCGATCGCCTCGCGCGCCTCGACCGGCCAGCGCGCGATCTCGCGCTTGAGCTCCTCCTTCTCGGCCGTGCGCTCGACCTCGATCAGCGCCAGCCAACGCTCAAAATGTTCCGCGACCGCAGGGGCCTGCTGCATGGGGCGACAGTATACCAGAAGCGGTGAAAGTGATGTAAGCGGTGTCATACTTTGCCTTTTGACTTATCACCCACGGCTTGCGCGAGGATGCAAGGAACGCCGGAAACGCAACATGGCAAAGTATGACACCCGGCCTTTTGCTATGCTTGGCGGCGTGAGAGTCGCTTGCGGCGTTCTCCTCCTCGCGTCGTCGCTCGCGGGGTGCGGCGTCTCGTTCGAGCGGCGCACCTTGCCGGTCGAGGAAGCCATGAAGGCCGAGCTGCGGGTGTACTACTCGAAGGTGCAGGACGTGTTCAAGGATGAGGACGCCGACGCGCTCGCGTCGCTGTTCGACCCCGCGATCACGCAGCCGATGACGCACGAGCAGATCCTGGACTGGGGGCGGAAGTTCTTCGCCCAGTACCAGGGCGTCCGGTTCCACGTCGAGAGGCTGATCTTCGAGGACCTGGGGCCCGGCGCCGCCGCCGTGAAGCTCGCCTACCGCGTCACGACCTTGGGCGGCAAGGGCGACTTCGGCGGGGTCGAGCGCGACACCTTGGCCAAGGTCGGCGGCCGGTGGCGCATGACGGCCTGGGAAAAGCTGAAGTGAGGCGGCTCGCCCTCGCCGGCGCGGCGGCGTTGGCCGCGGCTCTAGGAGCGGCCTGGGCGGCGCCCGTCCCCGAGCAAGCCGGGCTTCACGCCTCGGTCCAGGCCCTCGACGACGTCGACTGGAAGCCGCTGGTCAGCCTTCCTCCGGGCGCGCTGGCCGCGGTGCTGAGCGAGGATCCGGTCACCAGCGGCATCGAGGCCCTGGTCCGCTTCCCGAAGGGCTATGCGGTGCCGGAGCATTGGCACCGCCACGCGGAGACGATCTTGGTGGTGAAGGGCCGGCTGATCGTGACGGCCGCGGGCAAGGAGGAGCGCTTGGGACCCGGCGACCGGCTGTCCTTGCCGGCGACCATGGTCCACGCCCTGCGCGCCGGCGGCTTCTCAGGCTGCATCTTTCACGTCAAGACCGACAAGCCGTTCGACTTCTTCGCCGTCGAGGCGCCCGCCCGGCGGAGCTGAGCCGGCCTACCTCGGCGCCGTCCGGCTTTCCTCGCGCCACTCCCCGTCCTTCCCCAGCCGGAAAACCTTCAGCGGATGGAACTTCAGGCTCACGGTAAGCCCCACGGTCCGCGGGGCGTTGTTGGCGAGGCGCATGTTCCTCACGGTGAGATTGATTTCCTCCCCCTCCTTCACCCGGGCGGCCTCGCGCACGAAGGCGTCGAGCTCGGCGGTCGTGTCGCCGTCCAAGGCCCTGATTAGGATGGGGGCCCGAAGCGCCTGCCCGGGCGGCCTCAAAGGGGGCGTGCCGGACCTGGGGGAGCCGCGGCGGCTAAAATTGGGCGGAAACGCCAAGGGCGACAATGGCGGCGGCGACGGCGTTGTGGCAGGACGAGGCGCATGTCGCCGATGTCCGCGCGCAATATCGGGCGGCGTTTGATGCGGCCGAACGCCAGCTTGCTGGCCGTTTCGGCTTCTATCGCCCGGCCGGCGGCTTCTGCGGAAGCGCTTCGTACGATAGCGCAGCACACTC
>CAZMIB010000107.1:7087-11593 GCA_964566245.1 uncultured Elusimicrobia bacterium
CGGCCTCGCGCACGAAGGCGTCGAGATCGGGGGTCGGAGCGCCGTTCAAGGCCGTGATGAGGATGCGGCGCTGCATGCCCTGCCTGGGGAGACGGCTCACGCCCGCGAGCGAGGAACCCTCCTGCGCCTGGGTCAGATACACGCCCGCGGCGTCCAGATTGCTGAGGCGCCTCAGCTCGGGAGTCATCTCATGGATGATGCCTCCCCCGAACTGCACGAAGCGCGAGACCTTGCCCTTCTCGGCATCGCGGACCTCGAGCGGCACCTTCAGCAGCCGGCCGTTGCGCGCGACCTCCACCTCCACCTTGCCCAAAGGCAGCCGCGCGTCGACCGCGGCGTCGAAAGCGTATAGGTTGTCGCCGACGGCCTTCCCCCCGACCGCGACGACCACGTCGCCCGAGGCCAAGCCCGCCTGCGCCGGGGAGCCGGGCTCCACTCCCTTGACGACGATCGCGTTCTTGAGGCTCTCGCCGGCGGCGCGGATGCGGTCCGCCTCGGTCTTGGCCAAGTGCAGGTATTTCTGCGCCTCCGAGAGCTTCATCAGTTGCAGGTCGCAGCCCACGTCCCCGCGCATGCAGCCGGCGCGGCCGGCCAAAAGCTGGCTCAGGGCGTCCTTGACGTACTCGATGCGTATCGCGTAGCCCGCGCTGTCGTCGGTCGCCCCCTTGAAATGGAGCCCGACGACCTTCCCCTCCGCGTCGAGGATGGGGCTCCCGCTCGAGCCGCCCTTGCTGCCCCAGCTGATCTGCAGGCAGGACGTGTGCCGGTCGCCGACGTCGATCGAGGTATTGATCACGTCGCCGTACAGGATCGTGTACTCGTTGCCGGAGTTGTTGCCGATCAGGAAGACGTTGTCCTGCTCCTTGACCTTGAAGGAGTCCCCGAGCTCGAGCTGCCGCAGCGGGAACGGGATCGCCGCGGTGTCGATCTGAAGGAAGGCGAAGTCCTGCCAGGCGTCGTAGTAGCGCAAGCGGACGTCGCGCGTCGACTCCCCGTTGTTGAAGGTGATCTTGTACTCGGCGGGGCTGACGCCGCTGACGTGCCGGTTCGTGACAATCAACCCGCGCGCGGCGTCGACGATGAACCCGGTGCCCAGCCATTCGCCGGAGTCGTTTCCGGCCAAGCCCTGCGACACCGCGACCTCGACGTTGACGACGCCGGGCTTCAGGCGCTTCACCAACTCCCTGTCCGGCTCCGCGGCGCGAAGCGGCGCGGCCAAGACGAACGCGGCGAGAACGGCGAAAAGCGAGCGGCGGGTCATGCGGGCCTCCTGGGCAACGAGGCCCCAATTTACCTCGACGCGGAGGCGGGCCCAAGAGGCGAAGGACCTATTGCCCCGTGGGAAAAACGGCCCGACGCGGGTGTCATACTTTCACTTATTGAATTATTCGCAACCAAAGCCGCGTGGAGCGTCTTTGCTCGTCAGTAAGTGAAAAAGTGAAAGTATGACACCGGTTCCGGCCGCCCTTTCTACAGCTCGACTTCCTGGTCGAGCTGGGCGACGGAGACGTCCCAGCTTTTTTCCTGCTTGAAGCGGGCGGCCAGGGCCTCGGCGGCTTTCGGCTCGCCGTGGACCAGCCAGCATTGCTTGGGCTTCACCTTCCCGGCCCAGCGCAGCAGCTCATCCGCGTCGGCGTGGCCGGAGAAGCCCTTGAGGTCCGCCACCTTGGCGTTCACCGGAACCTCCTCGCCGAAGACGCGGAAGGTCTTGGCGCCCTCGATCAGGTAGCGGCCGCGCGTGCCGGCGGCCTGGTAGCCGACCATCGCGACGACGTTCTTGGGATCCGGCAGGAGGTTCTTGAGGTGGTGCAGGATGCGCCCGCCGGTCAGCATGCCGCTGGAGGCGATCAGCACCGCCGGGCCCTGGAGCTTCAAGAGAGCCTTCGACTGCTCCACGGTGCGGACCATCCGGACCGCGCCGTCGAACAAGGTGCACACGCCGTTCTTCAGGACCTCGGGATCGACGCGGTAGGTCCCGGCGTACTTGCAGTACAGCTTGGTCGCGTCGATCCCCATCGGACTGTCGAGATAGACCGGGACTTTCGGCAGCTTGCCGGACGCGAACAGCTCGTTGAGGATAAAGATGATCTGCTGGGAGCGGCCGACCGCGAAGGCCGGGACGATGAGTATCCCCTTGTTCGCGAAGGCCTCGCGCGCGACTCCGAGAAGCTGGTCCTCCGGGCGCTCCGGGCCATGGGCCCGGTCGCCGTAAGTCGACTCCAGCAGCAGGGCGTCGCATTCCGGCAGGGGCTCGGGGTCGGGGTTGAGCGGCATGTCGTAGCGCCCGACGTCCCCGCTGGCCACGACCGTGACCTCGCGGGAGCCGTCGCGGAGCTTCAGCTCGACCACGGCCGAGCCGAGGATATGTCCCGCGTCGAGCATCCGGACGGATATCCGCGGCGACAGCTCGACGCGCTTGCCGTAGTCGATCTCGCGGAACAGCTTCATCACCGGGGGCACGTCCTCCGGGCCGTACAGCGGAAGGGCGGGCTTGTGCGAGGTGGCGCCCTTCTTGTTCCGGTACTCGGCCTCCTCGACCTGAAGATGCGCCGAGTCGGTCAGTATGATCTCGGCCAGGTCGCGCGTGCCGCCGGTGCAGACGATCTCGCCGCGGAACCCGCTTCGGTACAGCCGCGGCAGCCAGCCGCAGTGGTCGAGATGGGCGTGCGTCAGGACGACGTGCTTGATGGTCCGCGGGTCGAAGACGGGGGGCCGCCAGTTCCGCTCGCGCAGCTCCTTGAGGCCCTGGAACATCCCGCAGTCGACGAGCACGCTCTCCCCGTCGACCGACAGCAGATGCTTGGAGCCGGTGACCGTGCCCGCCCCGCCGTGAAACCCGAGTTTGATCATGCTCGCGCGGGGACGCGGACGCCGGACTCGACCGCCGACGCGAGCTTGGCCAGCCCGCCCTTGCCGAGCCTCAGCCTCAGCACGCGCCGGCCCTTCGCGCGCAGGGCGTCGGCGTCGCCGAGGGCCTGCGCGCGCTCCAGGACGGCGAAGCCATGCCTCTCGCCGGGGACCGGCAGGTCCTTGGCCGGCTCCGCGGTCAGCACGAGGAACAGGCCCGCGTTGGGCCCGCCCTTGTGGAGCTGGCCGGTCGAGTGCAGGTAGCGCGGCCCGTAGCCCGCCGTGACCGGGACGCGCAGCGACGCGCTAAGGCGGGCCTGCAAGGCCGCCAGGCGCCGGTCGTTCTCCGGGCTCTCGGGCAGGTAGGCCAGCAGGGCGACGTAGTCGCCGGGCTTGGCCCGGCCTAGGAACGAGCCCAGGCTCGCGGCCAGCCCCGGGTCGTCGGCCGACGGAGACTCCGGCTCCTGGAGCGCGCCGAGCCGCGCGTACGACTCGAGGCGCGCCTTCGTAGCCTCCTTGGCCTCCTGGACGTTCGGCTGGTCGAAGGGGTTGATCCCCAGGAGCAGGCCCGCCGCGGCGGTCGCGATCTCCCAGCGCAGGAACTCCGCGCCGAGGTCGTAGGCGTCCTGCAGTTCGAGCCTGAGGACCGGGTGCCCGGCCGCCTCGAGGGCGTCCAGGCCCGACAAGGCCTGGCTCTCCGAGCGCAAAGAGATGCCGACGAAGAGCCGGTCCGCGCCGTACGCGGCCGGCGCGGCGAGCGGCTCGCCGGCCACCGGGACCAGCCCGCGCCCCTCCTTGCCGGTGCTCTCCGCCAAAAGCTGCTCGAGCCACAGCCCGAAGCTCGCGAGGCCGGGCGAGAGCGCGAACGTGACCTTATCGCGCCCGTCGCGCGCGCAGCCGCCGAGCACCGCGCCGAGCCAAGCCCCCGGGTTCTTGTCGACGGGGACCGCGGCGTCGCAGCCCTCGCGCAGCGCCAGGGCCCGCTCCGCGAAGCGCCGGACGTCCAGGCCCGCCAGCGCGGCCGGCAGCATCCCGAAGTAGGACAGCGCCGAGTAGCGTCCGCCGATATCCGCGGGGTTCAGGAACGTCCGCCTGAAGCCGAGGTCGCGGGCCAAGGTCTCGAGCGCGGTGCCGGGGTCGGTGATCGCGACGAAATTCTCCCCCGCGCGCGCCTTCTTCAGCGCGCGGACTTTCTCCCAGAAGTACGCCAGGAAGGCGTTCGGCTCGACCGTCGTGCCGGACTTCGAGGCGACGATGAACAGGGAGCGCCGAAGGTCGAGGCTTTTCTCCAGCGCCGCGACGGCTCCCGGGTCGGTGGAGTCGAGCACGCGCAGCTTGAGCCGGCCTTTCTGGGGTCCGAAGGTCCGGCGCAGGACCTCCGGGGCGAGGCTCGAGCCGCCCATGCCGAGCACGACCGCCGTCGTGAAGCCCGCGTCGCGGACCTCGCCGGCGAAAGCCGTCAGCGCGCGCGCCTGGTCCTGCAGGAAGGCCGGGGCGTCCAGCCAGCCGAGCGCGCCGCGTATCGCGGCCCGGCTCTCGGGCTCGGGCTTCCACAGCGAGGCGTCGCGCTCCGCGAGCCGGCGGCTGAAATCCTGCCGCTTCAGCTCCTCGAGCGAGGACGCGACCGCCCCCTCGCGGCCGCCGAGCCGCGCGCGGCGC
>CAZMIB010000108.1:0-11569 GCA_964566245.1 uncultured Elusimicrobia bacterium
GGTCAAGGTCCACGCCCAGCACCGTCAGGCCGGCCGCCCGCGCGAGCCGGGCCGCGAGCTGGCCGACGAGCCCGAGGCCGATCACGCAGCAGCTCTCTCCGACCGCCGCCTCGGCGAGGCGCAGGCCGTTCAAGGCCGTCCCGGCCAGCGCCACGTAGGCCGCGTCCTCGAAGGACACCCCCTCCGGAAGACGCGCGCACAGGTTCCGCGGCACCGCGACGTACTCGGCGTGGCTCGCGTGCCCCGACCCGCAGCAGGCGACCGGGTCGCCGACCTTGAAATCCGAGACGCCTTCCCCGACGTCGACGACGACGCCCGCCAGGGAATAGCCGATCGCCATCGGCGCGTCGAGGCGGCTCGTCACCGCCTCCAGCGTCGTCAGCAGGCCGTCGCGCCGCGCCTTATCCGCGACCTGGCGCGCCAAATCCGGCCGCGCAAGAGCCTTGCCGAGCAGGCTCTTGCCCGCGAACTCGGCCAGCGCGCGCTCGGTGCCCGCCGAGACCAAGGACGCGCGCGCGCGCACGAGCACGGTCCCCGGCGCGGCCTTCGGCGCGGGAACCTCGACGACCGTGGTCGCCCCCGTTCTGACGTCCTGCAAGAGCTGCTTCATCGCGCCCCGACGGCCGCCCCCGCGCCCGCGGCCGGCAGCCCGAGCAGCTCCAGATCGGCGTCGACCATCAACCGGACCAGCTCCTTGAACCGGACTTGCGGCTCCCACTTAAGAACGCTCTTGGCCTTGGAGGCGTCGCCGATCAGGAGGTCCACCTCGGTCGGCCGGAAGTAGCGGGGATCCCCCTCGACATGCCGGCGCCAGTCCAGGCCGGCGTGGGCGAAGGCATCCTCGATGAACTCCTGGACGGTGTGCGTCTCGCCGGTCGCGATCACGTAGTCGTCGGGCCGGTCCTGCTGAAGCATCAGCCACATGGCCTCGACGTACTCCTTCGCGTAACCCCAGTCGCGCTTCGCGGCCGTGTTGCCGATGAACAGCTTGTCGTCCAGGCCGGCCTTGATCCGCGCGACGCCGCGGCTGACCTTGCGGCTTACGAAGGTCTCGCCGCGGCGCGGGCTTTCGTGATTGAACAAAATGCCGTTGGAGGCGTGTATCCCGTACGCCTCGCGGTAGTTGACCGTGAGCCAGTACGCGCAGACCTTTCCCGCCCCGTACGGGCTGCGCGGATAAAAAGGCGTCGTCTCCCGCTGCGGGACCTCCCGCGCGTGGCCGAACATCTCGCTCGAGGAGGCCTGGTAGAAGCGCGTCGGCACGCCGCTCTCCCGTATCGCGTCCAGCACGCGCAGCGTGCCCATCGCGACGACGTCGACGGTATGCTCGGGAACGTCGAAGCTGACCTTGACGTGGCTCTGCGCGCCGAGGTGGTAGACCTCGTCCGGACGGACGGTTTTCATGAGCTGGTTCAGGCAGCTCGCGTCGGTGAGATCTCCGTGGTGCAGGAACAGCCGGCGGCCGGGGGCGTGGGAGTCCTGGTAGATCCCCTCCAAGCGCCCGGTGTTGAACGAGCTGGAGCGGCGGATAAGCCCGTGCACCTCGTACCCTTTCGACAGCAGCAGCTCCGCCAGATAGGAGCCGTCCTGTCCCGTGATTCCGGTGATCAACGCCTTTTTATCGCCCATTAATGTTTCCTCTCAATGCCCGCTTGGCTCGAAGGTCTCGATCGTCACGGCCGCGTCCCTCTCCAAAGCCTCGCGGGTCTTCAGGAACAGCCATCCGGTATTCCAAACATAGGCCGACTGCGTCTCTCGGTCGTAAGGCAGCCCGTCGCGGACGTTCGTATAGGCCGATTGTATCGCGGTCCGATGCCCGTGATCCCGGAAAATATTCCTGAATCGCCGCTTCTTCTCGACCACGTCTATGGTCATCGTCGAGAAATCGTCCATCGTGATCAGGCAATTGCCCTTATGCGCGCTGAATCGCTCCTTCACTCCCTCGAAGGCGTGGCCTTTCGCCGAGAAGGTGATCGCGGCCATCGTGCCGTCGTTGAAAGCGTACGTGACGGCGATATCGCAGTCGCTCTTTCGAGCGCGCGTGGGCGTGATCCGGATAGGATAGGCGTCCCGCGGCGCGAGCCGAAGGATGAAGTCGGTCCAATGGCAGAGATTCCCCAGGACGCGCCCGCCTTCCTCGGGCTTGAAGTACCAATGCTCCGGGTCTATGGCGTGTCCGGCGATGAACCAGTTGTACATCCCCTCGCCGGCCTCGCGGTCGAGGTGACCGTGAATGAGCCGGCCGAAAGGGCTCCCGGGGCGATTGAAGCCGAGGAACACCTTGCCCTTCGACGCGCGCATGGCGGCGAGCAAGCGTCGAAGCTGGTCCTCCGAGACGACATGCGGTTTCTCGATGTAGACGCTTTTATCCAGCTTGAGAGCCTCGATGGCGTACTCCGCGTGCGAGGCATGATTGGAGGCGATATAGATGAACCGGATCAGCGGATGACGTATGACGGCGCCGGCGTCCGCGGTGTAGAACGGAATCCCATGGCTGCGGCTCATCGAGGCCGCCCGATGAATATCGACGTCCATGCAGGCGCCGATGACGTTTCCGAAGCCCCGGCGGAGATAATAGGCGATGTTCGAGAAGGCGAAATTGCCGCAGCCCAGGATCCCGACCGGCTGTCCCGCCGACGGAGCCTCGCTCGCGGGCAAGGCCTCGAAGCGCCGGCGCATATGCATTTGGCCGCGCACCTTGATCAACGTCCGCGAGGGCCCGTACATCGCGACGTAGCGCGCCGCTTTTCTGACCTTGAACGTCAAGCCTTGCTTGAAGTAATCCATTCCGCCGCCGCTCTACGCCGCTCCGATGACGTCGCGTCTCTCCGAGCCTCCGGCGACGGCCCGGCGCAGCATGGCGCGCGTCTCCCTCACGGCCTCGTCGTGCCTCGATTTATCTTTCGCGTACGCGCGCGCCCCCGAGCGATGCCGCTCGAACTCCTCCGCCGACATCGGCGCGAGCGCCTCGATCAGCTCGCGAAAGCGGTCCGGGTTCTCCAAGGGCAGGGCCCAGCCGGCGTCGTAGCGCTCCAGGTCCCGCCACGGCGTGCGATCGCTGATCAAGACCGGACAACCCGATCCCAACGATTCCAGGATGGCGTGCCCGAAGTTCTCGCCCCGCGTCGGCAAGAACAGCAGGTCATGCGTCGCGAAGACATGCGGAACATCCGCCGGATCGATGGAGCCGTGATAGTGCGCCTCCACGTTGGGAGGGAGCTTCGCGATAAGCTCGCGACACTCCTCCCAATACGCCGAGTTCCGCTCGATGGGCCCGAACAGATCGAAGCTGGCCCGGCAGCGCACCGTCGCCAAGACCCGAAGCGCGAAGTCGATGTTCTTCATCTCCGATACGCGGCCCAGGAAAACGAGCCGGAGGCGCCCCATTTGCTTATCGAGGGCGCTTCCGATCCGCGGAAGCATGCCGATCTCGGGCACCACGGAGATATTGCGTATGATGGCGACGACGTCCTGGTCCAGTCTCGAGGCGCCTTCCGTCTCCCCGAAAAAAGTCTTCAGGATATCCTCCCGCTCGCCCTCGCTGCTCGCCTGCCAATAAGTCTCCCTGCACAACCCCGCGCCCAGGGCGAAGCGCAGGTACGACCATTTCTTGAACCGCTTGATCGCGAGCGCGCCGGCGGAAAACTCCCCGCGCGGAGCCATGATGACGGGGCATGCCTTGATCAGGCGCAGACGGCGAAGAAACAGCGGCACGATCGTGAACAACGGATCGAAAAAGCTGTTGAAATAAATAAGATCGAACGAACAGGCGCGGATCGCGCGCCACAGCCCGGCGAACAGCGCGCTCCGCGGCGAAAGGTAGAGCACCTTCGCTTTCCCGACCTCCTGCCAGAGGCCGGGCCGCACGCCCTCCAGCCGCGCGCGCTCGCCCCAATCCCGGTCCCGGGTGATGATCCAGAAATTGACCTCGTCGCCCAAGGACTCCACGGCCCCCGCGATGGACCGGATGGGGCCCCCGGCCTTGTACGCGGGCTGGAAATAGCTGCACAACACCAGGACGTTCATGCTCGCGCCGCTTCAACCGCCCACTCCGGCTCGGAGGCCGGATCGGAGATATCCCGCGAGGCCGACTCCCGCGGACCCCGCGCCTCCAGCTTCGAGAGGTAATAGAAAAGATAAAACAGCGGGGCGCCGCCGCTGAAGTAATGCCCGAACCGGAGCAGGCGCAGCAGGATCATCACGAATATCGCGTTGTTGATGATGCCCGCCTCGTCCTCGCCGACCTGCTCGGAGCTCGACACGAAATACTTGCCGAGGAGCCAGAGCCCGAGCGCGAGCCCGAAAAGGCCGGTTTCCGACATCAACCTCAGCAGCAGGGAGTTGGCGTCCTGGGCGTTCACGATCGCCACGTCTCTGGGCGTGATCGCTGAGATGAAGCGGAAGTAGTTCTCGATGTGGGTGCCGAGACCCGTGCCCAGCAGCGGATGGGCCTTCAGCGTATGCAAGGAGACGTACAGGTTGGTGATCAGCGCGTAGGTGCTCAACTGCGAGCGCTCGATGTACATCTTGCCTTGCATGACGGCCACGGTGTCGTCCACGCGCTCCTTGATGTCGGGAACGTTCAAATAGACCCCGTAGGAAATCCCCCCGATGGCCGGCGCGAGGATCATCGCCAGAAGGATGGCCTTGCCCCGCCGCAGGCTGAAATACCGCTTGCGGTAGAGGATGAACAGCGCCGACGCCAGCATCCCGAAGAACCCGACCGCGGAGAACGTCATCAGGTAGGTGGCGATGATGACCAGCGCCTTCCCGCGGCTGACGAAGACCGGCTTGGCGAAGAAAATGTTCCTTACGGCCACGAACATCGCCGGCGCCAGCAGGATGGCCAAATGCGAGGGCTCCGAGGCCACCGAGTTGATCCGCAACAGCCCGGCGTAGGTGTACGACAGCCACCAGCGGTTCAAGAACCAGCTGAAGTCGTAGACCTCCTCCAGATTCAACAAGCTGCCGAGTTGCTGCACGATGCCGATCACCGACACGATCACGGACATGTTCAAATAATAAGTGAAAAGCTTCTTGTAGTCCCAGTTATTGATCTGCAGGATCAAGTAGAACGCCAGACCCGTCAACGAAATGCCCAACGCCTGCTTGAGGACGAGGAACAGCGAGTAGTGCAGAAAGCTCGCGTTCACGAAGTTCAACCCGAGGAGCGCCATCCAAACCAGGAGCGAGCCGGTTTTGGAGACAAGCCTCGGCAGCCTGAACGAATAGAGCACGAGGAATACGGCGAAGATCACGTAGTACGTGTAGAACTCGAAATGGGTCTTCTCCAACGTGACCGCCGAGGCCTCCATGAAGACGGCGGACAGGACCAACTGCGTGAATAGAAAGTTCATTCGAGTCGGGCTCCGTTCAGTTCATTGCCGAAAGTTCGGAATACAGCTCGAGCAGCTTCGCCGCGGGCGCTCCCCAAGAGAAGCGCTTCGCCCTCTCCAGGCCGCGCGCGCGCAGCGCCGCCCGAAGGGTCCCGTCTTCGACCAGCTTGACCATCGCCTCGGCGAGCGCCGAGGCGTCCAGCGTCTCGAAAAGCAACGCGGCCCCGCCCGCGACCTCGGGCAGGCACGTGCTGTTGCTGCAAATCACCGGCGCGCCGCAGGCCATCGCCTCGATGACCGGGATCCCGAACCCCTCGAAAAGAGACGGGAAAACGAACGCCTCGGCGCCCGCGTACAGCGCGGGCAGGTCGCCGTCGGGGACGAAGCCCAGGAAACGCGTCGCTTCCACGAGGCCCAGCCTCGCCAGCTCCGCCCGCACCTCGCCCGCGCCCAGGCCGGGCTCGCCCGCCAGCACCAACGTAAGGTCCTCCCCCAGGCGCCGGCGCGCCTCGGCGAAGGCCCGGACCAAGGTCATCACGTTCTTGCGCCTGGAGAGCACCCCGCAGAAGAGGAAATACCGCCCCCGCAGGCCGTGCCGCTCGCGCAGGCGGGCCACACTTTCGTCGCTCGCCGGCGAGAACTCCTCGCCGACTCCGCTGTAGAGCACCGTCACGCGCCGGGGCTCGAGCCCGAGCCGGCCGACCAGTTCCGCTTTCGAGTATTCCGACACGGTGGCCACGCGGTCGCAGCGCTCCACGATCCGGCGCGTCCAATGCTTCATCAATAAGCGATGGCTGAGCGTGCACGTCTCGGGCATCAAGGTGGCGCTCAGGTCGTAGATCGAGGCGATCGTCCGTCCCTTGGCGACCGGCAGGCAGAGGGTGGACGGGAAATGAAACACGTCATGGTCGCCGAGGAAGCGCGTCAGGGTCGGCTTGTCCGCCAGAAGCCAGTAGGAGAGCATCGCCTTGCGCGGGAAAGGCAAGCGCGCCAGACGGAAGTTCCCCGGCAACGGCCCCACTTGGCGCTCGACCTCGGCGCCGGGGTCGGCGTAGGAGTTCGAGTGGAAAAGCGTGTACTCATTGACGGCGTCCCGGCGCGAGAGCTCGCGCAGCATCTCCCGGGCCCACCGGCCCATGCCGCTGCGCAGGGCGAGCATGACGTCGATGTTGAGGGCGACTCTCATTGTCCTTCCTCGCGATGCCACAGCTCGAGCATCATCAAGCCCCAAAGCCTGGAGCCGTGGTCCCGGAGCCCCGACTGGTGCTCGGTCCACAGGGCGCGCAGCGCCTCCGCTTGGAAATAGCCCCGCGCGAGAGCCTCGGGCGCGAGCACCAAATTCTCCCAGTAGCCCTTGAGCCTCGTCCTGAGCCAGCCGCCGATCGGGATGCCGAAGCCCTTCTTGCCCCGCCCGTAGATCCGCGGCGGCAGGAGGTCCTTGAACGCCTCTTTCAATATGAACTTCGTCCCGCGCTCGTCCGAGCCGCGCACCTTCCACTCCGCCGGCAGGCGCGCCGCGAGCTCGACGAGCTCATGATCGAGGAACGGCATGCGCCCCTCGAGGGACGCCGCCATCGTCGCGACGTCCGTCTTCGCCATCAGGCAGTCGGGGAGATAGGTGCGCAGGTCGAGGCGCATCCAGGCGTTGAGGCCGGGCGCCTCCGCGTAACGGCCGCGCAGGTACTCCAGCGCCGGCTCGCCTTGCCCGAGGGCGGCGGCGAAGGCCGGGTGGTAGAGCCGCCGCTTCTCGCTCTCGCCGAACAGGACGACGGCGGCGTAATAGCGCTCGAGCGGCGAGAGCCGCGCCAGATCGCGGCTCGCCGACTTCAAGCGCCCGAGCGCCGTCCCCGACAGCCCCGCCGGAACCATCGCAAAGGCCGCCGCCGTCGCGGCCCGCACGGGGCGCGGCAGCGCCCTCAAGGCGGCGTGCCTTTTCATCCCGAGATAGCGCGTGTAGCCTCCGAAGCACTCGTCCCCGCCGTCGCCCGACAAGGCGACGGTCACGTCGCGCCTGGCCTGGCGCGCGATGACGAAGGTCGGCAGCGCCGAGTGATCCGCGAACGGCTCGCCGTAATGGCGGGCCAGCATCGGCAGGATCTCCTCGACCTCGGGCCGCAGGACGACCTCGGCGTGGTCGGTTCCGTACCGGGACGCGACCTCGCGCGCGTACTCCAGCTCGGAGAACTCCGCCTCCTCGAAGCCCACGGAGAAGGTCTTGACCGGCCGGCTCGACGCCTCCGCCATCAACGCCACGACGCACGCGGAGTCGATGCCCCCCGAAAGGAACGCCCCGAGCGGCACGTCGGCGATCATGCGCAGCCTGGTCGCCTCCCTGAGCTTTTCCCTGACGAGGAGCTTGGCCTCCTCGAACGACGGCCGCTCGGCCTCCGCGGTCGGCGGCTCCCAATACCGCTCGACGCGCGCGACGCCGTTCTCGAGAATCAGGCGATGGCCCGCGGGAAGCTTCTTGACCGCCTTGTAGGCCGTCAGGGGGCTCGGCACGTATTGCAGGCTCAGGTAGGCGTCGATCGCGGCGGGCTCGACCTCCCGGGACAGCCCCGGGAAGCGCATCAACGACTGCAGCTCGGACGCCCAAGCCAGAGCCGTCGGGGTGGAGGCGTAGTACAACGGCTTTTTGCCCAGCCTGTCCCTGGCGAGAAGCAGCCGCCGCCGCTTGGCGTCCCAGAGCGAAAACGCGAACATGCCCCGCAGGTCGTCGACGCAGTCGTCGCCCTTCTCCTCGTAGAGATGAAGGATGACCTCGGTGTCCGACCTCGTCTTGAAGACGTGACCGAGCTTAAGGAGCCGCTCGCGGAGCTCTTGAAAATTGTAAATCTCGCCGTTGAAAACGATCCAAACGGAGCCGTCCTCGTTGGACAGCGGCTGCCCCCCCGTCCGGAGATCGACGATCGACAGGCGCCGCATCGCCAAGCCCGCGGGCCCTTCCGCGAACAGGCCTTCGTCGTCGGGGCCGCGATGGCGGATCGCGTCGAGCATCGGCCGCAGCACCGACGGCTCGGCGCGCTCTCCGCTCCTCAGGTTAAGGTAGCCGGCGATCCCGCACATTCAGCGGCTCCCTTTCGCGAGCTTGTCGTCGAATAATTTCTCGAGCGCCCGCCCGTGCTCGCGCCACGAGTAGCGCTCCTCCGCGCGGCGTCGCGCCTCCCGTCCCATGCGCTCGCGCGACTCGGGCGAGCGCATGAGCCGGACGACGGCCTCGGCCAAGGCCTCGGGCTCCGCCCGAGGGATGACGACCCCCGAGACCTCCGGTTGTATGAAGGCCTTGTAGTTCCCGACCTCCGACACCACGATCGCCTTGCCGCAGGCCATGTACTCCAAGACCTTGAGCGGCGAGGCGAACTTGTGCCGCCCCCCGTTTCCCAGCGCGTCGGTATAGGGCGCCAAGGCGACGTCCGCCGCCGCGAGATAGGCGGGCACATCATCATGAGGGACTCGTCCCGCGAAGCGGAAATTCCGCTCGAGCCCGGCCTCCCGGACGCGCTCCTCGCATTCCTGCCGCGCCCGGCCGCCGGCGAGGATCAAGAACGCCGCCTCGGGAATCTCTCGAACGACGCCGCGCGCCGCCTCGAGGATGACCTCCAAGCCGTGCCAGGCGAGCCCCGAGCCCAGGAAGACGGCGGTTTTCCCTTCCGGCAGGGCGTGATTGGCCTTGACCCAATCGCTCTCGACGTCCGGGCGGAAGCGGTCCGTGTCGACGCCCCAGTCGAGCTCCACCACCTTGCTTCTGAAAGGCTCCGGCACCATCTCGGCGTTGGGCGTCACGATGGCGCGCGCGACGCGCAGCGACAGCCCGTGGTACGACTCGTCGTTGAGCTCGAGCACGAACGGCAGCCCGCGCAGCCAGGCGGCCGCGGCTCCGGCCAGCGTCGAGCGCGAGGCCCGCTCGTAGACGATATCCGTCGCGTCCGCCCTCAGTAAGCGGCACAGCGCGAAGGCATGCCGGAGCGTGCGGCCGAGGTGGTACGGCGCCCGCAGGACCTTCCATAACGCGGCCTTTCCGCCGGCCGCGCGCCACAGCGCGCCGTCCCATCTGAAAAGCCTTCGGATCTCGACCCCGTCGAGGCTCCCGCGGAGCTCTTCCCCGGAGAATCGTCCGCACAAAACGACGACCCGATGCCCGAGCCGCTCGAGCTCCCGGGAGACCGCCAAGGCATGCGTCGAGCCGCCCGCGCCCGTCCCGTCGCGGTGCGGCAGCGCGATGACGCTGGCGACGTAAGCGACCTTCATGCCGCCGCTCCGGCCGCATGGAGCGGCGCCGCGCGCTCCGCGAGGCTCTCGTACAACGAGGCATGGGCCCGGACCATAGCGTCGACGCTGAATCGCTCTTGGGCCCGAGACCTGCCTCGGCGCCCCATGTCCCCGCGGCGAAGCGGCGACCCGGCCAGCTCCAGCACGGCTTCCGCCAGGCGCGTCCGGTCCCCGGCGGGAACCAGGAGCCCGGTCGCCGCGTCCTCCACGAGCTCGGGCACCCCGCCGACGGCCGTCGCGACGACCGGCAGGCCGTGCGCCATGGCCTCGAGGACGGCGTTCGGAAAGCCCTCGGCGGACGAGGGATGGACGTAAAGATCCAAGCTTCGGTAGACCGCCCCGGCCTCGACGCTCGAGTCGAGCAGCAGAACGCGGCCGTCGAGGCCCAGGCGGGAGCGCTGCGCCTCCAAGGCGGCTTTGTCCGGCCCCTCGCCGAGAAGGACGAGATAGGCGCCGGGGTGGACGTCGGCGATCCTTCGGAAAGCGTCCAGCAGGACGGACTGGGCTTTCACCGCCTTGAGGTTCGCGACGCAGCCGATGACGAACGCGTCCTCCGGCAGGCCCAGCTCGCGGCGAGAGCCTCCCCCCCCGGTCTCCTCAGGAATCTCCGCGCCGTTAGGGATGACGCGGACGGCGTCGCGGAGAACGCCCTCCACGGCCGCGCACGTCTCCGCCGCGGCCCGCGAGTTGGCCGTGACCGCCGTCGTCAAGGCGTTCCGGACCTTTTCCTGCCAGCGCGCGCGCCGCGCCGGGTCCCAATGGCGCACGTTGCGCCGGCTCGTCAGCCTCACGGGGACCCCGGCCGCCGCGGCCGCGGCGACGTCCAGCCAGTGCGCCCCGTAGCCGAACGAATGGTAGATCGACGGACGCCAGGCGCGTATCATGGCCGCGGCGCGGGCCAACGTCCACGGGCGCTTGGCCGACAACGCCTGACGAAACACAGGGACCCCCTTCGCGCGCAACGAATCCCCGACCGTTCCCCACGGCCCCGGGCACCAGACCGCCGGCAGAAACTCGGCCGGGTCGAGGCGGGAGACGAGCCGCAGGAGCTGCAGCTCGGTCCCGCCTATCGAGAGCTGAGGGACGAAATAAAGGACGCGCATCGGCGCGCGGGAGGTCTTCATGGCTTCCGGCACCACGCGA
Organism: uncultured Elusimicrobia bacterium; assembly: GCA_964566245.1. GTDB lineage: Bacteria > Elusimicrobiota > Elusimicrobia > CAZMIB01 > CAZMIB01 > CAZMIB01. The sequence continues at coordinate 10,749 of CAZMIB010000108.1, forward strand.
TCAACTCCTCGCGGACCCCCGTCAGCCGTCTCATCGAGGCGAAACCCGACTCCAGCAACGTCCTTTTCCAGCCGACCGCGGGCGAGGCGGGGCGAGGCGACTGCTCGACCGCCTCCACCGCGAGGCCGGCGCGGGCCGCCAGCTGCCTCAAATGGCTCTCTCTAAAGCGCCACTGTATCGTCGGCACATGGAGCGTGTTCAGGCCGCGCCATTTCGCCTCGAGCGCGGCGAAACGATAGCGCGGGTCGTCCCAATTCACGAACGACATCGCCAGAGTCCCGCCGGGGCGCAGCCGCGACGCCGCGTCACGCAGGCGCGCCAAGGGATCGGCCGCGTGCGCCAGGACGTGCCAAAGAACGATGGTTCCGAACGGCCGCTCGGCGGGCACGTCCGAGATGTCCGCCGCGCCGATCTCGATTCCGAGGCGCTCCCTGGCCAGCCGGCGCGCCGCCGGAGACGGCTCCATGCCGGCCGCCTCCCAGCCCGCGGCGCGCGCCTCCGCGACCAGGAAGCCGACGCCGCAGCCCATGTCCAGCAGCGGCCCCGAGGCGCCGCGCCGGCCCAGCTCGGCCAGAAGACCCCGGAACTGGGTCCGCCGCCGGCGCTCGAGCTCCGGAACGAGGTAACCGGCCTCGTAGTAGCCCGCGTCGTAGCCGCGGGCCAAGTCCTGCTCGGCCATCAACGGCTGAACGAACTCCAGCCGGCAGGCCCGGCAGCGCCGCACCCGGAAGCGCCCCTTGCCGGGCAGGCCCAGCCCCACCGCGCGGCGCGTTCCCCCGGCGCACCAATGGCAGGCGGCCGTCCCTTCCGCGCGCGGGCCG
>CAZMIB010000109.1:0-11536 GCA_964566245.1 uncultured Elusimicrobia bacterium
GGGGGGCTCCCCTGCGACTTCCGCGCTCCCGAGGACGGCGCGCCGCCGCTCGTCCTCGTTCACGGGCTGGGCCAGCGCCTGCCTCGGGGGGTGGACCTGTTCAAGGGCGTTCCGCGCCCCTGGGGCCTCGCCTTCCCGGAGCGGCGCGGCCACGGCGGCCCGCCGTATCCCGAGCCGGAGGCCGTGCTCGACGAGAACGCGCGCGACGCGCTCGCCCTCACGGCGCGCCTCGGAGGCCCGCTCGTGCTCGCGGGCCACTCGCTGGGCGCCGCCGTCGTGCTGCGCGCGCTGGAGCTGGCCTCCGGGAAGGAGCTCGCTCCAGTCGCCTCGATCGTCCTTCTCAACCCGCCGGGACCCGATCCCTTGGGCTCGATGGGCCTCATGGGCGCCTGGGCCCGGCTGGGGCTCTCGGCCCAGGCGCGGCTAAGGCGCCGCTCCAAGGAGCCGGGACTCCTCTCGCGGCCGCTGCGCGCCGCGGATCGCGGCCTGACCGCGCTGATGACCTTCTCGATCTTCCCGGAGCTTTACCTCCAGGGCGAGATGACGACCTGGTCGAAGATCGAGCTGCTGCGCGCCGAGTCGACGGCGGCCGCGCGCTTCAGCCCTCCGCCGGTCGACCGCGCGCGGCTCGAAGGCCGCCGCCTGTTCCTTTTCTCCGGCGCTCACGACCGCCTGGCCCGCCCCGCGATGACCGCGCGGGCGGCGGCCCTGCTGGGCCTCTCTCCATCGGACAAGCGCGACCTCGCGCGCCTCGAGCCGTCCGACGCGTCCGCGCAATGGTGGGACGACCCCGACGGGAACCATGTCAGTTATCTAAGGGAACCCGACCGCTTCCTGCGCGTCCTCCGGGCTCACGATCGGCTCGACGGTCCGCGTTTCGCGCCCGCTCCGAAATGACGTTGACCGAGCGCGAGGTCGCCTGCTTCAACCTGATCGGCGTCGTCTGCGACGCGCTGGGGGGACTGTACCTGGCCTACGACGTCTTCAAGCGTCACGCCGGCCTGCTGGGGCTCATGACGCGCGTCGCGACCTACAGCGTCGTCCTGGCCTTGCCGACGTGCCTGGCTCTCGGCCCGGGGTTCGGGCTGATCTCGGGCGTCGGCCTCGGCTCCTTGGTGGCGTTCGATAATTGGCTGCTGGCGCGCCGCCAGCGCCTTCAGCAATCCTCGCCCCTGACCCAGCCCGCGTCGTCGGGCTTCCTGCGCGGGATCGTGATGGGCGTGGCGTCCATGCCGCGCTTCGGCTGGCGCTTCGGACTGTTTTTCATGGCCGCCGCCGCCCCGCTGACGGCGCTGGTCTACGGCCGGGGCTTCATCCCGACCTACCGGCCGTACGCGACGAACCGCTTGGGATCGCGGCTGCCGACGCTCCGGGGAGCCGTCATGCGCTCGCTGGCCCTGGGCGCCGGAGCGGCCGTCGCCGCGTACGCGCTTAAGGGACTCGGCGAGGCCGAGCACTTCGGCGGCCTCGTCGCCTTCCTGGTCGCGATCTCGAGCCTGGCCGTCGCACTGATCCTGCCCGGCGTCGAGTACTCCATCGAGCACGCGCCCGAGGCCTTCTTCATCTACGCCGGGCTCGCCTTGCTCATGTGCGGGCTGGCGTGCGACTCGATCCCGCCCGCCTTCGTGTTGCTGACCCGACGACCCTAGAGATGCAGCTCGACATCGTCGCGCTGTCGCGCCTGCAGTTCGCGCTGACGATCATGTTCCACTATCTGTTCCCGCCGTTGTCGATCGGCCTGGGAACCTTGCTCGTCGTCTTCGAGGGCGCGTTCCATTGGACCGGCGACAAGGAGTGGGAGACCTTGGCCCGCTTCTGGACGCGGATCTTCGCCGTCAACTTCGCGATGGGCGTCGCCACCGGGATCGTGATGGAGTTCCAGTTCGGCACGAACTGGGCCTCGTACTCGCGCTTCGTCGGCGACGTGTTCGGCTCCGCGCTGGCCGCCGAGGGCATCTTCGCGTTCTTCCTCGAGTCGGGATTTTTGGCCGTGCTCGTCTTCGGCTGGGAGCGCGTCGGCAAGCGCATGCACCTGGCCTCGACCTGCCTGGTCGCCCTCGGCTCGATTTTCTCGGCGGTCTGGATCGTCGTCGCCAACTCCTGGCAGCAGACGCCGGCGGGCTACGTCCTGGCGACGCACGCGGGCGTCACGCGCGCCGAGATCACGGACTTCCGGGCCGTCGTCCTCAACCCCTCGAGCGTCCCGCGGCTCGCCCACGTCCTCCTGGGCGCCTGGATGCTGGGAGGAGCGTTCGTCGCCAGCGTCTCGGCGTTCTACGTCCTCAAGCGCAAGCACGGCTCGCTCGCGCGCAAGTCGCTCGCGGCCGGCGTCGCCTTCGGGGCGATCGCCGCGTTCCTGCTGCCGCTCTCGGGCGACTCCCAGGCGCGGGTGGTCGCGCGCCTGCAGCCGGCCAAGCTCGCGGCGTTCGAGGGCCTCTACAAGACGTCCGCTCATGCCCCGCTCGCTCTTTTCGGCGTTCCGGACGACGCCCGGCGGGAGCTGCGGGCGGCCGTCGAGGTCCCGGGCATGCTCAGCTGGCTCGTCCACCGACGCGTCGACGCGGTCGTGACGGGGCTCGACGCCTTTCCGGCCCAGGATCGTCCGCCTGTCGCGGCGTCCTTTTATTTTTTCCATGCGATGGTCGCGATCGGCGGCCTGCTGGCGGCGCTGTTCGGAGCCTCGCTCTGGCGCCTGCGCGGCGGCAAGCTTTACGGGGACGCGCCGCTCCTGCGCGCGCTGGTCGGCTCCGTCGTCCTCGCGTCGGCGGCCAACGAAATCGGCTGGTGCGCCGCCGAGGTGGGGCGCCAGCCGTGGGTCGTCTACGGCCTGCTGCGCACGCAGGACGCGGTATCCCGATCGGTGCCGGCCGAGCATGTCCTTCTTTCCATCATCCTTTTCGGAGCCATCTACGCGATGCTGGGCGCGGTCTGGCTGCTGGTGGTCGACGATAAGATCCGGCACGGGCCCGAGGCCGTCCCGCCCGAGCCCGGCGAGCCGGGTTGGCTGCCGGCGGCCGCCGAGTTGGCGGACCCTTCCGGCGGCTCGCTGACCGAGGCCAGGGGGGAGACGCCGTGACGCTTCAAGGCCTCTGGTTCGTCCTGCTCGGCGTCCTCCTCGCCGGCTACGCGATCCTCGACGGCTTCGACCTGGGCGTGGGCATCCTCCATCCGCTGGCGCGCGGCGACCGGGAGCGGCGAGTGCTCATGAACTCCATCGGCCCGCTCTGGGACGGCAACGAGGTCTGGCTCGTCACCTTCGGCGGCGCGCTGTTCGCCGCGTTCCCCGAGGCCTACGCGACCGCGTTCTCGGGCTTCTATCTCCCGTTCATGCTGCTGCTGTTCGCGCTGATCTTCCGCGCCGTGTCGATGGAGTTCCGGAGCAAGCGCGAGGGACGGCTTTGGCGCGCGGCCTGGGACGCCTCGTTCTCCGCCGCGAGCCTTCTCGCCCCGCTGCTGTTCGGAATCGCCGTGGGGGACTCCATGCTCGGCATACCGATCGCCGCCGACCACGAGTACGCGGGCGGGCTGCTCGATCTCGCGCGCCCCTACGCGCTGCTGGTCGGCGTCCTCACCGCGGCGCTGTTCGCGCTGCACGGCGCCATCTACCTGCACATGAAGACGGAAGGCGAGCTGCAACGCCGGGTCCGGCGCTGGATGTGGCACGCCTTCGGCGTCTTCCTGACGCTCTATCTGTTCACGACCATCGTCACGTTGATCCGCGTCCCGCGCGCGATCGCGAACTTCGGGCGGATGCCCTGGCTGTGGGCCGTCGTGGCCGCGAACGTATTGGCCCTGGGGAACATACCGCGCTCGCTCTACCTGCGGCGCTCGGGGCAGGCCTTCGCGTCCTCGGCCGCCGCGATCGCGACCTTGGTCGCCCTCTTCGGCGCGGCCCTCTATCCGAACCTCATCGTCTCCAGCCTGGACCCGGCCTGGAGCCTCACCGTGGCGAACGCCTCGTCCTCGGACAAGACCTTGAGGATCATGGCCGTGATCGCCGCGCTCGGTATGCCCTTCGTCCTCTCCTACACCGCCGTCGTCTACTGGGTCTTCCGCGGCAAAGTGGAGTTGGGGAAGTTCAGCTATTGAGGATTCTCCCGACGAATCCGCCGGACTTCCACGGCAAAATTCGGTAAAATCGCTCCAACGCTCCGATAGCCCCATGCCCTCCATCCGACTTGAAGAGCTTTCGTCCTTCGGACGTTCGGCCTTAAAGCTCGATCGGGGCTTTTCCGAGCTGGCCCGACTTGGCGAGCAGATTGAACGCCTTAATCTGGAGTCGGACCACGACCTCGATCATGCGCTGAAGCTCTTGAAGAAGTTCTCCCTGCAGGGGCAAGCCATCGCCGAGGATATGCAGGAGTTCTCGCGGTCCCTTCAGGAGGCCCGCGAGCGATCGGAGGCCGCCGCCGGAGCGGTGGGCGAGCGCGCGAAACTGCTGCAGGAGCGCCGAACAAGGCGCGCCGAGCTGCAAGAAAGACTGCTCCGTGTGGAGCAGGACATCCAGGCGGCGAACGCCGGCTTGGTCGGCGAGCGACGAGGCGAGAAGAGCGTCCTGCCGGAAGAGAATAAAAGTCGCGTCAAAACGCGATTCTCGGAGCTTCACCAGAAGCTGGCGGACTTCATTCAAACAGCGCAGACGATCAAGAAGGAAGCGGCCCAGCTGAAATTCAAGCGGATTCAACGCGACGCCCAGTCCATGCTCGACCACCTCCAGACCCTGCGCGGAAAACTGCAAACGCTCCTCTCCTAGCGCGCGGGTCCGCCGCTCGTCGGATCGCCGTTATCTTTGTAAAATCGCGCGGACGCCCCGATAGCTCAATGGATAGAGCACGCGCCTTCTAAGCGCGGTATCCAGGTTCGATTCCTGGTCGGGGCACTCTTTCGTTTTCGCTCCGCCGCGGGGAGCGAAGGAATTAGAATTTTTCCTCGCTGATGTGCCTGGTCAAGCCGCCCAGCTCGAGCAAGGTCTCCGAGATGACCGGCTCGCCCTCGCGGTCGAACAGCTCGATGGTCGCGTACTCCGGCGAACGGCGATAGTAACGCTGCAGAACCTTCCCGTCGCGTCCCATGTGCTCGAAGAACGTCTCCCCGTACTCCTTGACCTTACGCCAGCCCTGGCGCAGCAGGGCCTTGGGATCTTTTAGGCGAGGATCGTCAAAGCCGGTCAACGGCTCGGCCAAACCTTGCCGGCGGGCGGCGGCAAGGAACCGCTCGTTGTGCCGGTGGGGGCGAGGAACGTCGAAAAGCGAACCATGCGGCCTCCTTTCCTTCGAGGCCGCAGGCTATCAAAGCCTTGATTCGGTCCGGCAGAGCCGTTAGTCCCAATGCGACCTGGGCACTTTGAGCCCCGCGCGCTTGGGCCTTACGGGCACGACGGCTCGCCCGTCGGCGTGATAGAGTCGAGGCATGCTCCATGCTCTCGCTCTCTTCCTGTCCCTCGCCCCTTTCGGCGGCGCCGTCGAGCCCTCGCCGCGCCCTTTGCCGGACGCTCTCCGCGCCGCGTGCTCCCGCGTCGAGTGGACGCCGGACCGCGTCAAGCGCCTCGTCCACGCGCTCCCGAAGGTCGAGACGCACCTGCACCTGGACGGCTCGGTGTCGCCGGAGATGGTCCAGCGCCTCGCGCGCGAGCAGCGCTACGCCCCGCTGAACGGCCTTCCGCTCGAGGCCATCGCGCGGCGCACCGTCGTGCAAAAGCCCAAGGACTCGCTCGGCGAGGTGCTCGCGGTGTTTCGCGAGGTCTATCCGCTGCTGCGCTCGCCGGAGGCCGTCGAGGCGGTCGCTTATGACGTGCTCGCCTCGGCCAAGCGGAGCAACGTGCGCTACGCGGAGGTGCGCTTCGCCCCGGTCCTGCAGGCCAACCCCGCGACCGGCTTCACCGCCGAGGCGGCGCTTCAAGCCGCCCTCAAGGGGCTCGCGCGCGGGCGCAGCGAGCTGGGCGTGGACAGCGGACTGATCATCTGCCTGCTGCGCCCGGCCGCGTTCGTGAGCCGCGCCGACAACGAGGCGATGCTCGAGCTCGCGATACGCTACAAGGACCGCGGCGTGGTCGGGATCGATCTCGCGGGCAACGAGGCCGCCCAGCCTCTTTCGGACTACGCCGACATGTTCGCGCGCGCCAAGGCCGCCGGGCTGAAGCTGACCGCGCACGCGGGGGAGACGCCGGGAAGCCACGACATCGAGACCGCGTTGGCGATCGGCGTCGACCGCCTCGGTCACGCGACCGCGCTGGCCGGGAACCCGGCGCTTTTGGAGCGGGTGCGGCGCTCCGGAGCGTCCATCGAGGCGAACCTCACGTCGAACATCCGCACCAGCGAGGTCAAGGATTACGCCTCGCATCCGGCGAAGGAGTGGTACCGGGCGGGCCTCACGATCTCCCTGAGCACCGACGACCCGGGCGTGTTCGGGATCGACCTCGACCACGAGTACGCGGTCCTCGCGGGGCCGCTGGGCTTCACGCCCGAGGAGACGGCGACCGCCGCCTGGAGGGCCATCGACGCGCTTTTCGCCCCGGAGACGGAGAAGCGCGCCCTGCGCTCCGGCTTCGAGACCGACGTGCGCCGCTTCCTGGACGCCGAGTCCGCGCGCTGAGCCTCACAAGGCGCCGCCCCCGAGCTCGAGCCAGAACAGCGTCCCCCGGCTCGACGGCTCGAAGCCGACGCGGCCGCCCAGCCGGTCCACGGCCTTGGAGACGATCGCGAGGCCGATACCCGTCCCGGGATAGCGCTCGCGCCCGTTCAAGCGCTCGAAGACCTTGAACATGCTCCGCCCGTAATGCGGGTCCAGCCCGACCCCGTTGTCCCGGACCCAAATCCTGAGGCGATCCCGCTCCCGCCGCGCCCCGAGCTCGATCTCGGGAACGCGCTCCGGCGGCACGAACTTGAGCGCGTTGTCGAGCAGGTTCGTCAGCGCCTGGATCAGCAGGAAGCGGTCCGCCAGGACGCGCGGGGCGCCGTCCGCCCGCGCCGTCACGCGCGCGCCGCGCTCCCCGATCACGCCGGATAAGGCGGACAGGGCCTCCTTGAACACGTCGCCGACGTCGAGCGCCTCGAGCTTCACCTCCCCGCGGCCTATCCGGCTGTAGACCAGGAGGTCCCCGATCAGCCGGTCCATCCTCTTCGCGGCGGCGGCCACGCCTCCCAAGCTCTCGACGTCCTCGGGCGCCGAGAACGCGAGGCGCCGCATCAGCAGCGCGGCGTGGCGGTGGACCGAGAGCAGCGGGGCGCGCAGGTCATGGGCGATCGTGTAAGTGAAGCTCTCCAGCTCGTCGATCGTCCGACGCAGCTGCTCGGTCCGCTCCGAGACGCGCCGCTCCAGCAGCGCGTTCGCGCGCCGTATCTGCTGCTCCGCCGCCTGGCGCGCGCTCATGTCGCGCGCCACGAGCACCGCCGTCGCCACGCTGCCGTTCACATGGACCGGGGCGCCGCTGAAGCTGACCAGCCGATCCAAGGAGCCGTCTCGGCGGCGCACCCGCAGCTCCAGGCCGGCCAAGGTCTCGCCGCGCAGCACGCGCGCGGAAGGGAACTCCTCGCGCCCCAAAACCAGTCCGTCGATCGTCGACAGCTCGAAATCCTCGGCCCGGCGCCGAAACTGGCGCCGCATCTCGTCGCCGCCGGCGTACCCGAAGAGCCTGACGGCCGCCTCGTTGAAGAGCACGGCCTCCCCGGAGACGTCCGTCACGACGACCCCGTCGTTCAAGGATTGGAAAACAGCCTCAAGCTGGGCGTGCGCGCGCTCGGCCTGTTTCCTCTCGGTCACGTCGTGGACCGTCCCGACCAGGTGGGTGCACGCGCCGAGGTCGCTGAAGAGAGGAGCCACCGAGACCTCCCCGGTCTTCAGGCCGCTGGGGTACGGCGTCGTCTCCTCCCAGAAGACGGACCCCCGGGAGTCGATCGCCTCCCGGTACTTGCCCGCGACCAGCGCGTAGGAGGACTCCGGTATGACCTCGCTCGCGAGCCTCCCGACGACTTGGGATTCCTCGAGCCCCGTGGCCCTGAGGAACGCGTCGTTGACCGAGATGAACCGGTACCGCTCGCCGCCCTCGACCTTCAGGCAGAAGATGACGTCCGCACGGCGGCCGTACGCGGACGCGAGCTCGCTATCGCGGCCCGGGTTCGCCGGCCGCGCGCCGGGACGCCGGCCGAACGACCGGCGTCGGACGAGAGCGCCGAGCCTTCCGGACCAGCGCCTCAACCGCGGCCCCATTTACGCGCGCCTCCCGGCGTCGATGGAAAAACAGCCTCTCATAATCGCGCCTCGGCGGGAATCGAATCGATCGGCGCGGCAGACGTCTCGGTCGGGGCGCCGCCGGAGCCTCGGAGGGAGCTTCGACGCGGAACGGCCAGCGACGCTTCATATACATTCTAATCACGGCGCCCCGTCGAGGCAAGGGCCCCGGAAACAAAAATGATAGGATCGGCGCCGCGGCGATGATCGATCCCCGGCTCCGACGCGCGTTGTCCTTCCTCGAGACGCTCCTTAAGAGCCCCGCGGCGCGGGGGCTCGCGCACCTGCGCCCCGTCATCCCCCGGCTGCGGAAGGAGCGCTTCAGTATCCGCTTCGAGCCGCTCGAGGAGGACGGCGAGTCGGCCCATTTCGACCTCGCCGCGCGCGAGCTGGTCGTCGACGACGGAGCGCGCGGCCTGCCCGCGGAGATGACGGCCTGCCTGCTCGCTCACGAGGTCCAGCACGCCTACGACGACTTCAACCGCCGTCCGTACACTTTGGAGTCCGAGCTGCGCGCGTTCAAGGCCGAGGCGGTCTTCCTCGCCGCCGTCGGCCCGGAGCGGCTGGCGCGCAAGATCGGCGACGCGCACTCCTGGCGCTGGTTCGGCTACCTCTACGAGACGCGCATGAACCTGCTCTCGAGCGAGCTGGACTTCGAGAGCGGGGCCGCGCGCCAGTTCTGCAAGACCCAGCTCGGCGACGCGCGCTTCGAGGGCCTGCAGACGATCCCCAAGCTGCTGCTCGACATGCGCGAGGCCCTGGCCCACAAGGAGGACCAGCTCCGCCGCGCCGCGCGCCGTGACGACCCGGCGGCGGACGCGGAGCGGCGCCGCATCCTGCGGGCCGACATCGACGCCGGGCGGCGCCTGGTCGAGGCTCTCGAGTCCGAGCGCCGCCGCAACCTCAAGCTGCGTCTTCCGCTCGACTGATGGACCTGCCTCCCGGGCTCGCCTACAAGGGCGGCCGGCTGTTCATGGAGGGCGTCGACCTCGACGCTCTCGCGCGGCGCCTCGGGACGCCCGCGTACGCGTACTCCGAGACGGCGATGCGCGAGGCCTACGCGGAGCTCGACGGCGCGTTCGCGGCGGTGCCGCATCGCGTCCTTTACGCCCTCAAGGCCAACCCCAACCTTTCGGTATGCCGCCTGTTCGCCGGCCTCGGCGCCGGGGCCGAGGTGGTCAGCGGGGGAGAACTGGACCTCGCGCGCCGCGCGGGATTCTCCGAGGTCGTGTTCTCGGGCGTCGGCAAGACGCCCGAGGAGCTGCGCGAGGGGCTGAAGGCCGGCGTCCTGCTGTTCAACGTCGAGTCCGAGGAGGAGCTGGAGGCGCTCGAGGAGCAGGCCTCGCGGCTGAGGCGCCCCGCCCCGGTGTCGATCCGCGTGAACCCGGACATCGATCCGCACACGCACCGCCATATCACGACCGGCAAGGCCGAGAACAAGTTCGGCCTGCCGCTCGAGCGCGCCCGGGCCGCCTACCGGCGCCTGGCCGGCCGGCGCTGGGCCCGGGCCCTCGGCGTGCACGCGCACCTGGGCTCGCAGATCGCGAGCGTCGAGCCGTACCGCCGCTCGCTGAAGCTGCTGCTAGGCCTGGCGGACGAGCTCGCGCGCGGGGGAACCCGGCTGCGCTACGTCGACGTCGGCGGGGGAATCGGCGTGCGCTACAAGGACGAGCCCGAGCTGAGGCCCGCGGCGCTGGCCCGCGCGCTGGCCGGACCGCTCGCGGGGCGATCCTGCGTCCTGCTTCTCGAGCCCGGACGCTTCCTGACCGCCCGCGCCGGGGTGCTTCTGGCGCGCCTGCTGTACCGCAAGCCCGGCCGGACGCGGCCCTTCGTGGTCCTTGACCCCGGCATGAACGACCTGCTGCGCCCCGCCCTCTACGACGCGCATCATCCGATCGTCCCGGCCCGGCTCTCCCGAGCGCGGCGCGGGCCGGTCGACGTGGTCGGCCCGGTCTGCGAGACCGCCGACACCTTCGCGCGCGGACGGGTCCTTCCTTGGCCGGAGCCGGACGACGTATGGGCGCTGCTTTTGGCGGGGGCCTACGGGTTCTCGATGAGCTCGCGGTACAACTCGCGTCCGAGGCCGCCGGAGGCGTTGGTGCGAGGGGGGAAGGTCAGGCTTGTCCGGCGAAGAGAAAACCGAGCAGAGCTAGCGCGCCTAGAAACTTGAGCCCGAGCTGGTGGCCCACCAGGCCCCAGTCCCACGCCTGAGGCGCCCGATTCGCGGCGCCGTTCTCCAAGACGAACCGCTCGCCGTCCAGCTTCTGGACGGTCTCGCGCACGCCCTCCGGCCCGACGTCGACCAGCAGGAAGTGGTAGAAGCGGTGCGGCGCCAGCGAGGGGTAGAGCGGAGAGCCGCCGCCGCCGGTCAGCACGTAGGTCACGCCGTCGACGACGCGATGGCCGAAGCCGTGCACGTGGCCCATGTAGACGCGCTCGACGCCCTTGCGGCTCATCAGCGACATGAACTCGCGGCTGCGCCCCTTGAAGCCGCCGAGTCCTCCGAGAGTCCAGCGGCGGAGTCCGGCCGGGGGCATGTGCGTGAACACGAGCTTCAGCTTGTCCGTCGTCAGCACGAGCTCGAGCCAGCGAAGCTGCGCGCGCGTCAGGTGCCCCTGGCTGGTGTCGAGTACGACGAAGCGGGCCGAGCCCCGGTCGAAGAAATAGTTGGGCGCGCCGAAGTGCGCGCGATAGACCAGCGAGTCCGACCGGCCGTGCGGGTAATGCCGGTCGTGGTTGCCCATCACGGTCAGGTACGGCCGCTCCGGGCAGTTGACCTCGAGCTGGCGCAGGAAGCGCGCGTAATGGCTGTGCAGGCCGCGGCTGACCATGTCGCCCATCTGCAGCACGAAGTCGACGTCCTCGCGGCACAACGAGCGGAGCTGCTTGAAGAACGTCCCGCGCTTGCCGAACAGGACGCGCTCCCAAAGGAAGCGCCCGGGCTCGGCATCGCCGATCACGGCGAAGCTGAAGGTCTCGTCGTCCTTCCTTGAATAAGACTCGAGGAGCTCGAGCTGGCGGCGGGTCCGCCAGGTGGAGAAGCCGGCGTCGTGGTCGGCGTCGTCGAGCAGCATGTTCTCACAGTATAAAGGAAGGCCTGAAACAATGCAAGGACAAACTGATGACAAAACGGTCATCTCGCGGGACCCACGCGCGGCGTAGGTCCAACGCCGGTTATTGACCCGCCCCGGAGGGCCCACGCGGCCCGCTTCCGTCGATTGATACGATCCTCTCTCCTCGGGAGAGACCCATGAAGACGCCGCGCTCGATCTTGCACCGCAAAAACCCCGCGCGAGGCCTGACGGCCTGG
>CAZMIB010000110.1:0-11521 GCA_964566245.1 uncultured Elusimicrobia bacterium
GGAGCTGCGCGAGATCGCCCATAAGTTCGCGGGAACGGCCGAGGCCTTCGGCTTCACGGACGCGGGCCGCACGGCCCGCGAGCTGGAGGCGCTTCTGACCGCCGGCCGGACGGAGGGCGCGCCGTCCGCCACGGGCTTGGGGGCCCAGGTCCTCGCGCGTCTGGCGAGGCTGCGCGCCCAGCTCGGGGTTCAATAGACGTTTTCGGCGCGGCGATCTACGGCGAAAAGCGGTATGAAACGCCGCCCGTCAGATAGACCCCAGAGCTCGAGCCGTGGTCGACGCTCAGCTCGACGCGCAAGCTCAGGCCGGGGCCGAGGGGCGACTTCCAGGATAAAGCCGCGCTCCACGTGGCGCCGTCGAACGACGGCTTGGCCCACGTGAGCCGCGCCCCCACGCTCGATTTGCCCGCCGGAATCACGACCTCCCCCGAGAGCTCTTGCGTCGAGAACGTCTCCCGCCGCGAGGCCTCGTCGTCGAGGGTCGGCCCGAGGCTGCGTTCCGCCGCGTAGCTTCCGATCGTGCCCTCCGTGACCCGGTAGACGGCCTCGATCGTCGGTCCGTCCAGGTCTTTTTCCAGACCCAACTCGGCCCCCAGCGCGGAGCCCGGCGTCTCGGACTCCCTGAGCCGCCCCGACAGCAGGCCCAGCCCCGCCTTGAGGTCCGTCCCGTCTAGCTCCTTCGACGCTCCTCCGAAGAGCTCGAGCTGGCTTCCGTAGGTGTCCGACTCCAGCTCGGCGTGCGCGTACGGGGACCACTCCCGGCGCTTCCATTCCCCGTCCGCGAAGAAGCTCAGGCCGCGGTAGCGGCCCGAGCCGGCCGTCAGCTCTGTTCCCGCCTCGGCCTCGGTCGGGGCTCCCGCCCGGGCCGGAGCGCCCCAGGCGAGGATCCAAGCGAGTGACGCAAGGCACGTCGCACGGAATCGGCATGGCATCCGGTCCCCCTTACCTTTATAGATGCGCGTACCCGCCCGAAAGTTGGGCTGGTCCTTAAGGCCTAGACGCGTCTGGGCCCTTCGTGCAGGTCCGACGGGGGCCAGTTGGCCCTGGCCTCGTTCTCCCAGACGGCTAAAATTGATGCAAGGCCATGCGCAGAATATACAAACCGACCGCCGTCGCCGTCATCCTGTCGCTCGTCGCCGCCGCGCCGGGGGCCGCCCCCTACCAGGCGCTGGCTCAAACCAACGAGTCGAAAGCCGTCGCGGTCCAGGCGCCGGTCGCGCCCTTGGCGGTCCCCTCCGCGCTCTCGGCCCCGAGCGCCGCGCCTTTGGCCGGCATCTCCAATCAATCGGTGTCGACCCTGGTCCCTCGCCCCCTGGAGGGGGGAGAGGGCGGGGTGAGGGGGACATTGTCCGCCCCTTCGGCTAATACGCTTTCCGCCGTCGCTGCGATTTCCGCCCAGGCCGCCCCCGCGGCCGCGATGTCCCCGGTCCAGGCCGCCTCCCCCGCCGTCTCCATCAACGCGCCGCTCTCGCGCCGCGTCGAGGAGACGCGCCGCGCGGCTCAGGTCGTGACGCAGGGGACCGATCAGTCGTCCTCCGCGTCCGATGAGAGCCTGCGCTCCGGCGCGGCGGCGCTGATCGAGGGCGTCTCGGTTTCCGGCCTGGACGGCGTCGCGGTTCCGGCGGGCCCCTCGCTCGCCCGGTCCTCCGCCCGCGCGGCCGTCCTGAACGCCGATGAGGGCGCGCCGGCGAAGGCGCATGAGGCGCGTCTCGGAAAACTCAGCGTGTCGTCGGCGCTTGAGGGCGTGCTCGAGGACATCCCCAACACCCGCGCGAAGGTGCTCGCCGCGCTGTCGGATGCGAAGACAAGCCGGGGCGAGCGAATGATGTTCTGGCGGGAGTTCGGCTCGCGCCTGCGCGAGGCTCTCTTCCGAGAGGGCGTTCCCTCCGAGGTCATACCGCGCGCCGTCGCTTTCGTCTCCGAGGTCGACAGGGCCTTCACCATGCAGGGGATGGACGAGGCCTCCTCCCTTCTGCTTTACGAGCTCAAATATCCCGCGTTGCCGTCCCTCAACGACAGGGTCTACAAGCTCATTCCCGCCTCCGTCAAGAAACGCGGGCTTGAGCATTGGCAAACGGAGGCGAAGGCGATCGCGCTGGAGTTGGAGAACGCCGGGATCACGCCGACGGCCGTTTTGGTCGCCGCCGCGTTCCAGCGCCGGGGCGCGCCGGGCTGGCGGGACGCCGCGGGCCTGCTTTGGGACGTCCTGACTCGAAAACCGCTCGACTTCATCGCTCCATCCCCGCATATCGGCGTCATGGAGAAAATCCTGGCTCGCTCCAGGGCGCGGCGCGCCGTCAAGGCCGACCTCGCGCTCACGCGGGAGCTTGAGACTCGAGAGCCGGATCCCTTCAACGACCGCGAGGTCGATCTCTTCTACTCGGTGCTCTCCAAGCGCCTCGACCTGAGCGCGGCGGGCTACTACGGCTATCGCAAGCGCGTGGACGCGGCGGCCGCTTTCCTGAAGCGCGGCGGCGTCGACGCGGCGCGCTGGCTGGACGCCAAGGGCTTCGAGCCGTTCTCGCTCCAGTTCGCCTTCGAGCCGTTCGACGTGACGCGCGTCGACAGGAAGACCATCGTCGAGCACCGCGCCCGCGTCGCTCGGGCCTCCGAGGCGGTGCAGTCGCTTTCGATCCTCGACGACCCGCGGCTGGACGGCGTGCGCGACGAGCTCATCCAGCGGACCTGGGCCTATTCCAAGCTTTGGCCCTTGGTCCAGAACGACCCCAAGCATAAGGACGCGCAGGGGCGCGCGATCCCGCTGGCCTCGAAGGCGATACGCCGCTACATCGAGCGCGAGGGCGACGGCGTCTCGATCGAGGCCATGCGCTCCCAGCTCAAGAACGGCGGGCAGAACCTGTCGATCTCGCTGTATATCGGCGCCGCGCAGCTCGCGGTGGCCGAGAAGGCCGCGAACTCCAAGACGCAGGGCAGGCGCGCCTCGCCGGCCCTGGACGGCCTGCACGAGCTGCTGTTCAAGACGATGATCGGCTTCCAGTGGCTTGACGAGGTCGCGCGCGCCGAGGTGAACGCCGCGGCCGCCGACGATACGGTCGGCTCGTGGGCGCCGGTCGACGTCGCCTTGGCGCTTCAGCGCCTCGACTACATCTATTTCGACAAGACGCAGGAGTTCCAAGCCTTCAGGGCCGGGATGAACGCGTCGGACGAGGTCAAACTGCTGCTCCAGGCCGGACGGCGCGCGATCAAGGCCCAGCTCGATAAAGTGCACCGCAACGAGCCGCGCACCGAGGATGTGGCCTTCGTGCCGGCGTTCGGCGTCAGCGCTCTGTTCCGCGGCTTCCCCGGTCGGGATTGCTCGAAGTCGCTCGCCCCCGAGCGAGGCCGTCTGTCGCTGCGCGCGATGGACCCGCACGCGATCTACTACTACGGCATGGTCGGCGGCAAGGCCGTCGGCTACGTCCAGCTCGTCGAGGCGCGCAAGAACGGCCGGCCGGCGCTGCTGGTCGAGATCTTGCAGTTCCTGGAGCGCGAGTCGATGACGACGGCGCTTCTGACCCAGCTCGATAAGCTCGCAAAGGCCAAGGGTTACGACGGCATCGCGGTCCCGTCCTCGCTGTGGCCCTGGGACAACGTCGCGAAGGAGCAGATCACCAACTTCTCGAACTTCAAGGACACCGTCAAGGCCGTCCGCGAGTTCAAGCCGTACGTCGACGGCGAGACCTTCAAGCCGGAGTTCCCGCACGCCGCCGCGATGGCCCATATGGAGGCCGAGCTCGGCCGCGTGCCGTACTTCAGCTGGAACGTCGGCGACGGGACGTACAAGCTGCTCAAGTTCGACGCCGATCCGAAGACCGAGACCGGACCGCCGGCGGTCTCCGCTCCGTCCTCCACCGACGCCGCCGCCCGCGAGGAGCGCGGCAAGAAGATCCTGGCCGGTTACTTCAAGGGGCAGATGTGGTTCTTGACCGGCTACTCGGTGTACTACTCCTTGTTCGGGGCCGTCGCCGGGGCCTTGGGCGGCGACGAGGCCGTCGGCTCGGCGCGCTCGGGCTACACCGGGGCGGTCGCGCTGCTCTCGCCGCTGGGCGGCGTGCTGGCCGAGCGCTTCCCGGCCCGCGAGATACTGCGCGCGTCCTTGATCCTTCGGGCCGCGATCTGGGCCGGCCTCGTGCCGCTGGCCTATTACACGCTTTCCGGCGCGGGCTTCCTCACCGCCTTGGCCGGTCTTATGTTCGTCGACGGGGTGGTCGTCTCGGTGAACGCCTTGGTCGACCTCGACGAGGGCGGCATGGACCTGATCGCGACGCAGCATGGGTTCACGATCGACGACGCGACGCGCAACAAGCTCAACTCGCGCTTCGAGTCCTGGCTGGCGCTGTGCCGCACCTTCCTGCCGCCGGCCATGGCCGGCCTGGGCATCGTCGCCGCCTCGGCGATGAACTCCGCGGCGGGGGCTTTGCTGGGCGTGATGGCCGTCACCTTCATCGTCTCGGGCGCGATGGCCTTTTGGAACTATACGTCGGCGATCCCCGCCGAGGCTCATTTCGTCGTGCGCGGCGAAAAAAAGAAATTGGGCGACGAGCTGCGCCAGATCCGGGCCGAGTTCATGGAGGGCGTGCGGAAAGCCTGGGACGAGAAGCGCCTTCGCTATCGATTCCTGTTCTACGGCCTTGAGCGCGCGATCGACGACGCGATGCTGATGGTCGTGCTCACGGCCTACGCGATGAAGGCTCTGGCGCCGGGCGCGCCGGCGTGGGCCGCGCTGTACGCGGCCGTGCTGATCGCGACCGGCAAGCTGGGGGCCTTGATCTCAGCCGAGCTGAATCACAAGCTTTGGAAGGAGCCCAAGCCCGGCGAGCCGCGCTACAACGCCTATCGCGTGTATTTCCCGATGGCTTTCGCGGCGATGCTGGCCACCTTGTTGATACCGGCCTCGCTGCCGCTGGTCTCAGCGGGGCGGCCGCTGCTCGCGGCGGGCGTCGTCGGGTTCGGGAACTTCCTCTATAACCTACTGTACACGCCGCCTTCGATCGGCTTCCGCAACCTGATGCAGGCGATCGCGAAGGAGCAGGAAGCCTCGGGGCGGGTGTTCGGCATCGCGGGCACGGTCCTGATGGGCACGAGCGGCGCGGTCACCTTCGCGCTGGGGCTGGTCTTCGCGGCCTTCAGCCTCTCGACCGCGCTGTGGCTGACGACCGGGCTGTTCGCGCTCTACGGCCTGTTCCAGCTCGTCGCCGCGCCGCGGCTGCTGTTCACGCCGGCCGAGCGGTCACGGAAGGCCCTTCAACCGGGACAGAACGACCCGCGTTGAGCGGGACTTGTTCAGCGTGTAGAAGTGCAGGCCGGGCGCGCCCCCGTCCAGAAGCCCGACGCATTGGCGGTGGAGGTGCTCGATCCCGTAGCGGACGACCTCCTCCGGATTGTCCTTGATCGCGGCCAGTTCGGCCGCCATCGCGGGGGGGATCGCGGCCCCGCACATCGTCGTGAAGCGCTGAAGCTGGGCGAAGTTCGTCACCGGCATCAGGCCCGGCAGGATCGGGACCTCGATCCCCGCGGCCCGCGCGCGCGTCACGAACGCGAAGTAGTCCTTGTTGTCGAAGAAAAGCTGGGTCGTCACGAAGTCCGCCCCCGCGTCGACCTTCTCCTTCAGTCGCCGTAGGTCGTCCTCGAGCGACGGCGCCTCGGGGTGCTTCTCCGGATAACCGGCCACGCCCAGGCCGAAGCGCCCGTCCTCTCGGATGCGCCGCACCAGATCGGCCGCGTAGCCGAAATCCCGCTCGCCGACCGGCCGGACGGCGCCGTCCTTCGGGACGTCGCCGCGCAAGGCCATGATGTTCTCGATCCCGAAAGCGGCGATGCGCTCGAGCTGCGCGTCGATCTCCTCGCGCGTGTGCGCGATACAGGTCAGGTGTGAGACGGTCTCGATCCCCAGCTCGCGCTGGATCATGCCCGCCGTCTCGATGGTCCGCTCGCGGGCCGAGCCCCCGGCCCCGTAGGTCAAGGTCACGAAAGACGGGCCGAGCGCGCGCAAATCCAGCACCATCGCCTTGAACGCGGAGAGGTCCGACGGATCCTTCGGGAGGAAGAACTCGAACGAGAAGGCGGGGGCGCCGAGCCCTAGAAGCTCGGCGACTCTCACTTCTTGAGGGCGGCCGCGACCAAGCTGCGATGGCAGCGATTTTCCTCGTCGCAGCCGCACAGCAACGTGACGGGACCCGCGGCGGCGCGCTGGCGTATCTCGGTCAGCGAGTGCTGGGCGGTCTCGGTGCGCAGGTGCTTGAGGTAGGCCTGCTTGAAGTCGCCCCAGCCGATCTTTCCGTTCTTGTAGTCGCGGATCAGCTTCGGCGACGGGCCGAGATCCTTGAGCCAGAGGCGGATGTCGCCGCGGGGAATCCCGCGCGGCCACAGGCGCATCACGAGTATCCTCAGGCCTTCGGAGGGGGAGGAACTGGCGTAAACGCTGGCCGTTCGTATCGCGGGCATCGGCTTATGCTACTAAATTTGGACTCAATAGTACGCGAGCCGCTGCGAGGTGAAGGCGAGAAGCAGCAGCCCGAGGACCAGCAGCGCGCGGCCCGCCCAGGCCGAGGCTCGGCTCAGACGTTCGAGCCGCTCCGAGAGGATGGGGCTCGGCGTCGCCTTGAGGACCGAGCGCAGCTCCTCGATGCGCGGCTCGAGCCAGCGCTCGTCGAAGGCCTGAAGCAGCAGCATCCCGGCGAGCATGCGCAGCCAGTGGACCGCGCTGCCGGTCTCGTCGACCTGGGCGATGAAGGCCAGGCTGACGAAGCCGACGCCTCCGCAGGCGTAGCCGAGCAGGCGCAGCTGCGGCGCGAGCCCCGCGCGGGCGCGCGCGGCCGCCGGCTCGTCGAGGCTTTTGCCTAGGCCCGGGGCCGCGATGAACGCGTAGAAGACGAGGCCGCCGACCCACAGCGAGAGCGAGACGAGATAGAGAACGTCGAGCAGGCCGGTCACGGGGAGCGCAACCTTAGGAGAGAAAAGTGGTGGTGAGGGCAGGATTCGAACCTGCGTAGGGCTGAGCCCGCCGGTTTTACAGACCGGTGCGTTTGACCGCTCCGCCACCTCACCGAGCGGCGGCTATCTTACCACTTTTCGAGGGACTTCGCTTCGTCGCTTCGTCCTTGCGGAGGGCGGCGGAGGCTGTTATACTGGCTCGCGATCATGAGCGGGACGAAGACGGCGGAGCGGGCTGGCGCGTCGGCGGGCGCCTTCCATTTGGCACGCTTCAAGATCACCTCGCGGCATGCGGCGTCGGCGGTGGCCGTTGCGGCCTCGCTGTACTTCTCGCTCTCGCAGCTCGAGAACGACAAGCGTCGGCAGGAGCGGGACGTCGAGATGAGCTCCTCGCTTCTCGCCGACGGATTAAGAGAGGCGGTCGAGCCTCTTCTCGAGAGCGGAGCGGAGGGGCGGTTGCGCGTGCTGGTCGAGCGCTTCGGGCGTAGGGGAAGGCTGGCCGGCATCGCGGTTTACGGCGAGGGGGGAAAGTTGATCGCCGGCAGCCGGAGCCTTCTCCCGCGCCTCAACCCGCCTCCGCCGGCCGTCGCGGAATGCCTCGCTCGCGGCGCCGAGGCCGAGTCGCGCGAGACGGCCGGCGGGACCGACGTGCACGTTCACGTCCTGCCGCTTCACCGCCAGCACGGGGCCGCGGGCGCCTTGGCGGTGTTCCACGACATGTCCTTCATCGAGGCACGGCAGGTCCACAGCCAATTGACCAGCGCGCGCCGCCTGGTCCTGCAGGGCGCCCTGTTCGTGCTCGCCGTCTGGGCCTTCGGCCTTCTCCTTAAATAAGGATCAGCGCTTCATGGACCCGGGCGCCATGCCCGCGTCCGGCCCCTGTCCCGATCCCGCCCCGGCGTCGCCGGATTCGTCGGAGCCGCCGGCCGCGGGCCCGGAGGGCGCTCGCTTCTGGTCGGCGGGGGTCTTGCTCGGGCGGACCGGCATGCCGGGACGGCCCATCATCCCGCGCTGATAGTCCGGGCCGGGCTGGAAGCCTTGCGGCGGCATGCCGCCTTGCATGCCCTGCATCCCCTGCATGCCTTGCCCCATCGGCATCGGGGGCATGCCGGAACCCATGCCCTGCCCGCCCATCATCCTCCGCTGGGCGCGGAACATGTCGAACTTCTCCTTCTGCTCGTCGTCGAGGATGGCGCGGATCTTCTCGTGAGACAGGCGCTCGAGTTTCTGAAGGCGCTGGGTCAGCTCGGCGCGCTCGGAGGCTTGGGCCTCGAGCACCGCGGAGACCTTCGACTTCTGATCGGGGGTCAGCTTGAGGGCGTGCTCCATGACGTCCGCCGTGTGCTGGGCCATTTCCTTAGGGGTCTGTTCCTTCATTCCCTCCATTCCCTCCTGGGCGAAAAGCGGCCCCGCGGCCGCGCACAGAACCAACGCCATGATGAATCGCATGTTCTCTCTCCCCGCGCCCCGGGTTCGGGCGCCTATCAGTGATGCTATAAAGAACATCGAGCGCCTTCAAGGCGCGGATGAGGTATAATGCCGTCTCCGATGCGAGCCCGATTCGCTTTGACCGTGCTGCTGGCCGCCGCGCCTTGCGCGGCGCAGTCGGTCGCCCGGCCCATGGACGACGGGCTCGGCGTCGACGACCGGCACGGTGCGTTCTACACCATCTCCAACCGGCGCGCGGACAACGGCTACATACAGATCACGAAGCTGACGCACGAGGGGGCGTGGCTGTGGAACGTGCCCTTCGTCCTTCCGGGCTACGACATCTCCGCCACGGCGGCGACCGTCGACCAAGACGGCAACCTTATCATCGCCGGGACGTACCGCGACCGGGACCATCGCGACCTCCTGGTCGTCAAGTACACCGCGGTCGGCAACTTTTACTGGAAGCAGGTCTTCGAGGAGGGCGGCAACACGGTGCCGACCGTCGTCGCGGCCGACGACAAGGAAGGGAACATCTACGTCGCGGCCACCGTCTCCGAGCCCGGGGGCTCGCGCCTGCAGGTGGCGCGGTTCAGCCCGGCCGGCGTGCTCTACTGGAACCAGCCCTACCGGGGCGGACGGACGACCTACGCGCGGACCATGCTGATCGACGGCTCCGGCAACGCGCTGTTGACCGTCGACACGACCTACGGCGACGCGAACCAGGGCACCTACCAGACGCGCCAGATCATTTTCACGACCTATGGGGCGGTGTACCAGCCATGAACAAGCCGCTGCTGGACCCTAAGCGCGGTCTTTTGGCGATTTTCCTCGCGGCGTCGGGATGGGCGTTCGCGTCACGGGCTCAAGCCGCGGTCGCGGAGCCGGTCCGGCATCCCGACGCATTGGTCGTGCTGCTGCGCAATCCTTGGGAGAGCCTCGATCCGGCGATCGCCTACGACCTCGGCAGCTACATGATCCTCGGCAACGTCTACGAGCCGCTGCTGGCCTTCGGGGGCTCGGCGGAGGAGTTGAGGCCGTTCCTGAGCACGGCCGTGCCGAGCGCGGCCAACGGCTTGGCCGGCGCGGACGGCCGCCGCTACGTTTTCCCGATACGCCAAGGGGTCAAGTTCCACGACGGCTCGACGTTGACGCCGGAGGACGTGCGCTACTCGATGCTGCGCGAGATGCTGCTCGAGGAGGCGGGGGAGAGCTCGTCGATGCTGTTGCGCCCGCTGTTGGGCGTCGACTCCCCGGTCGGTCCGGGCGGAAAATGGGCGCTCGCTCCCGAGGCCGTCGAGAAGGCGGTGCGCGTCGAGGGGAACAACGTCGTTTTCGAGCTGCGCTCCCCGTTCCCGAGCTTCCTCAAGATGATCGCCTCGTGGCCGGTCGTGACCTCGAAGGCCTGGGCGGTCGCGCACGGCGACTGGGACGGGACCTTCCCGAAGGTCGGGGCCGCGCCCCCGCGCGCCGGGGCCTGGCTGCGCGACCACGCGAACGGCACGGGGCCGTTCCTCGTCGAGAGCGCGGACCCGCGCTCGACCGAGGTCAAGCTCGCGCGCCATGAGGCGTACTGGGGCGAGCCGGCGCGCCTGCCTCGGGCGATCGTGCGCTCCGAGCCCTCCGATCCGCTGCGCGCTCTGATGCTCGAGCACGGCGACGCGGACTACGTTTATCTCGAGCGCGGCTCTTTGGACCTGGTCGAGGGCACGCCGGGGATCGACGTCCTGGACGGCATTCCCGGCTACTCGAGCGGGGAGACGTTCTTCTTCACGTTCGACGTCGACGCCTCCAAGAACCGCCGTCTCGGCAGCGGGAAGCTGGACGGCAAGGGCGTCCCGGCCGACTTTTTCAAGGACAAGGACGTGCGCGCGGGCTTCGCCTATGCCTTCGACGAGCAGGCCTACTTCAAGGGGGCGCTGGCCGGCAAGGGGACGCGCGCGACCGGGCCCGTCCCGGAGACCTTGCTTCCGAGCTCCGGCCTTTCGAACCCGTTCGGCTACGATCCGACGCGCGCCGAGGCGGCCTTCAAGAAGGCGTACAAGGGCAAGTTGTGGGCGAAGGGTTTTACCGTGACGCTCAGCTACCCGCGCGGCAGCGGGCGCCGCCAGTTCGCTTGCGAGATCATGAAAGAGGGGATCGAGCGTCTGAGCCCCAAGATCAAGGTGGAGCTTGAGGCCTTGCCGCCGCGGGACTTCGAGAAGGAGTTCCACGAGCACCGGCTGCCGCTGTTCGTCTCGAGCCTCGCGGCCGACTATCCCGACGCCCACGCCTTGGCCTTCCAGTTCCTGCACTCGAAAGGCTACTACGCGCGGGCCCAGCGCTTCGCCGATCCGGCTCTCGACAAGCTGGAGGAAAAGGCCGCCGGAGAAGCCGATCCGGCCAAGCGCCGCGCGCTGTACGTCGACCTGCAGCGCAAGGCCGCGGGCGAGGCGTACCAGATTTACACGTGGTATCCGGTCCACTTCAAGGCCGTCCGCTCCTGGCTGAAAGGCCTGGACCGCAACCAGGGCGTCAACGGCTTCGCCTTCCTGAACCTCCCCTACTTCCAGCCGCTCAGCAAGGAGTAACGCTCACGCCCCTCGCCCTACCCTCTCCCCCATTCGGGGGCGAGGGAGTTCTTATTGAGTGCCCTCTCCCAACGGGAGAGGGGGAGGGTGAGGGGAGGGCCGTTTTTCCCCCGGGTCAATAGGACCATTCTCCCATGCGCGGATCCGGTCCGTCGAGCTATAATCCAAGAGCCTTCGGAGGGCACGTTTTCATGAAGACCATCTCGACGTTTCTCGCCGTGATCGTCGCCGGAGTTCTCGGGCGCGCCGCGTTCGCGGGCTCGACGCAGGACTCCCTGTCCCAGACCGCCTCTTTATCGCAGTCCGCGGCCAACGCGCGTACCGGCGAGAGCGCCTACGTCGTCGGCGGCAAATCCTTCGAGGGGACCTCTCCCTCCGTCGTGCAGGCCTACTCCGGCGAGCAGCTCGGCTCCTCGTCGTTCGGCTCGACCGCTCCCGGCGGTTTCAAGCCGACGGGTACCTACGCCTCCCGCTACAGCGGTTCCGGCGCCTCGGCTTCCGGCGACGGGGAGGGCGGCGGCGGCATGAGCGCGTTGGCTTACGTCGGCGGCGGCGCCCTCCTGGGCGGCTTGGCCGCCTGGTGGCTGTTG
>CAZMIB010000111.1:0-11188 GCA_964566245.1 uncultured Elusimicrobia bacterium
GTTTTTTTGTGGGCGAGGGTTGGGGGGCCCGGGGGGGCCGTTCGCGCTGGGCCGGGCGAAGAGGCTCGGGGATGGGCTTTTGGGCGCCTTCCATGATCGCCGGCAGGTTGTGGAACGACTCGTTCAGCCGGTGATCCGTCACTCGATCCTGCGGGAAATTGTAGGTGCGGATCTTCTCGGAGCGCTCGCCGGTGCCGACCTGGGACCGCCGGTCGCTCGCCTCCTTCGCCGCGGCCTGGTCCGAGTAGAACTGCGCGAGCTTCGCGCGCAGCATCTTCATCGCCTTCTCGCGGTTCTGGCCCTGGGACCGCTCGTCCTGGCAGGTCACGACGAAGCCTGACGGCAGGTGGGTGATGCGTATCGCGGTCTCGGTCTTCTGCAGGTACTGGCCGCCGTGGCCCGAGGAGCGGAAGGTGTCGACGCGCAGGTCCTTCTGCTCGACCTGCAGCTCGACCTCCTCGCGCTCCGGAAGGACCGCGACGGTGATCGTGGAGGTGTGTATGCGTCCGGAGGCCTCGGTCGCGGGCACGCGCTGGACGCGGTGCACGCCGGCCTCGAAGCCGAGCCACGAGAAGACGTTCTGGCCCTTGACGAAAAGAGTGCCCTGCTTCAGGCCCTTCAAGCCGGTCATCGCCATCTCGAGGGGCTCGGCCTTCCAACCCATCTCGGTCGCGAAGCGGGTGTACATCCGGAACAGCTCGCCCGCGAACAGGGCGGCCTCGTCGCCGCCGGCCCCGGCGCGGATCTCCATGAAAGCGTCGCGCTGGTCGAGGGGATCCTCGGGGAGAAGACCCTGCCGGATCACGGCCTCCAGCTCGCGCAGCCGCTCCGTGAGCTCCTCGCGCTCCGCGACGGCCATCGCCTGCTCCTCGCGGTCGGGGCTCTTGAGCATGACCTCCAGCCCGTGCAACTCCTGGCCCACGCGGTGGTACTCGCGGACCTTGACCATCAACGGCTGGAGCTTGGAGTGACGCTTCGCGGCGTCCTGGAACTCGGCTTGGGAAAGAGAGGCAGGGGAGGCCAGGCGAAGCTCAAGCTTCGCGTATTCTTCCTCGAGCCCCCGGACCTTTTGCCACATGGTTCAGGCGGAAATAAGGCTCCCAGGCCTCGAGCGGGCTTCGCCGGGCCGAAAGTTACGCTGCCTTCTTGGCTGGCTTCGGCTCTTTCGCCTTCTTCGTCGTAGGCGCAGTCGACAGGACCTTGACCTTGGGCGCCTTGGTGACCATCGGCGGCTTTACCGTCTTGAGGACGGGAGCCCGCTCGATCATCTTGCCGCCCGTCTTCGCGAAGCGCTTGGCGAAGCGCTCGACGCGCCCGGCGGTGTCGAGGAGCTTCTGTTGGCCCGTGTAGAACGGATGGCAGGCCGCGCAGATTTCCTGCTTAAGCACCGGCTTCGTGGACCGGGTGGTGAAGGTGTTGCCGCAGGCGCAAGAGACCTGGGCAACGACGTACTCGGGGTGAATGCCGCTTTTCACAGTTAAAAACCTCAGGAACGCTAGAATGTACCGTCAATTAAACCATTTTAAGGCCCCCGTGTCCATACACGAGACCTTCAAATACCCAAAGTGCCCTCTCCCAACGGGAGAGGGTTAGGGTGAGGGGGACCCTTACTTCACGAACTCAAACCGTCGTTCCGCATAGTTCACCCGGGTGACCGAGACCGCCTGGTCGCGGTTGTCGCCCTTCTCGTCGAACTCGACCGGGCCCATGACGCTTTCATGCCGGGCGGCTCTCAAGGCCCGTATCAGCCGGGCGCGGTCGGGACCCGCGGCCTTAAGCGCGTCCAGCACGACCTGAACGGCCGCGTAGCTCATGTGGTCGAAGGTCATCCGCTCCACCCCGGGATAGCGCGCCGCGTAGGCCTTCGCGAAGGCCTCGCCGCCCGGCAGGCTCTCGAGCGGCCGTCCGCTGGCCGCGAGATACGCGCCGTCCGCAGCCGGGCCGGCCACGTCGAACAAGACGTTGGACTTGGCCCCGGTGCCCGCCATGAAGCCGCAGGCCAGCCCCAGCTCCTTGGACTGCTTCATCAGAAGGCCGAACTCGGTATGCATGCCGCCGTAGAACAGACCCTCGAGCTTGAGCAGGCGCAGGCGCGTCAGCAAGGCCTTGAAGTCCTTGTCGCCGACCGCCACCGCGTCGAAGACCTCGACCGTCCCCCCCTCGGCCTCGAACGCGGCCTTGAACGTCTCGGCCAAAGCCTGGCCGTAGGCGCCCTTGTCGTGCACCACCGCGACGCGCCGCCAGTGGAGGCCGTCCAAAGCGAAGCGCGCGGCCGCCTGGCCCTGCACCGCATCGAGCGGCGGCAGGCGGAAGATCGAGCGCGGCCAGGTCCACTCGGGACGGAGCTGCTGCAAGGTCAGCTCGGAGTGGATGGCGGTCGGGGTCAGCATCGGCACGCCCGCCGCCGCGTAGACGCGCGAGGCCGGCAGCGCGCAGCCCGAGGTCAGCGGGCCGATCACCGCGACGATCGACGGATCGGCGGCCGCGAGGTTCGCGACGTTGACCGCCTCCTTGGGATCGGCTCGGTCGTCGAACGCGACCATCTGAACGCGGAACGGCAGGGCCCCGGAGCGATTGGCCTCGTCGACCGCCAGCTCGGCCGCGCGCTTGAGCCCCTGCCCCTCGCCCCCCTCCTCGCCGGTCAGCGGCACCGCGATCGCGAGCTTGACCGCCTTGGGCTTGGCCGCGCAGCCCAGCAACGTCCACGCGGCCAGCAGAAGAGCTTTACTTTTCAGCCTGGCCCCCGCCCGCGGCCTTCTCGCCTCCGCCGCGTCGCAGGTCGATGAACGGCGTCGCGCCGCCGGTGACCTGGGGCAGAACGCCGTCCCACTTCTCGATCGACTTGTACTGGACCAAGGTCGGGCTGATCGAGGACTGCAGCAGGTGGTTCGCCTTGGCCTGGGCCTCGGCCTTCACCAGCGTCGACTGCGCCTCGCCCTGGGCCTGGGCGACCGCCGCCTTGGCCAAGGTCTGCTGGCGCTGGAGCTCGTACTCGGCCTGCAAAGCCTGCTGCTGGGCCGCCATTTTCTGCTGCATCTGGTTTTCGATCGCCGGCGGCAGGTGGCTCGCGCCGAGGTTGACCTTGTCGAGCTGAAAGCCCATCTTGAAAAGCTCGTTCTCCAGCGTCTTCTCGATCGAGCCTTGAAGCTCCGAGCGCCGCGTGGAGATGATCTCCGACAGCGACATCTGCCCGGCCGCGTTTTGGGCGACCGTGATGATCGTGCGCCTTATGAAGGTGCCCTCGATCTCCTCGACGTCGGCGCCTCGGAACGAGCGGAACACCTGGGCCGCCTTCTCCTCGGAGGTGTTGTAGGTCACCGAGATGTCCTGGCGTATGTGCTGGCCTTCCTTGGTCGGCAGGTCGATCGAGTCGTCGCTCGTCGCCGAGCCCTCGGCCATGCGCGCGACCATCGTGTAGGTGCGCAGCGCGGTCGGGTAGCTCTGAACGCGCGTGATCCATGGGATGCGGAACACGAGCCCCTGCCCGACGGTCCGCAGCGAGCCGGTCCAGATATTGAACACGACGCCGGAATAGCCGGGCGCGATGATCGAGTACGAGCTCATCACGGCCGTCAACGCCAGCGCGGCGACGGCCAGGGTGACGATCCGGCTCGCGAGCCAGGCGATGCCGCGCGCGGGGTCGATGTCGTCGGGCAAGCGGACGGTGGGCATGGTTATTCCTTTCTCTCTTTCCGGCTTCCGCGGACTATTTCCGCGTCGATCACGTTGCGCCGCGACGGGTCGAGCCACCTGCGCAGAGCCGACTCGATCCACCTCTGGAGCGGCCTCAGCAGGAGGTACAGCCCCGCGACCGCCGCGACGAGCAGCGCGGCCTCCAGCAAGGTCATCTCCATGGACGAGCCTTACGATAGCATCCCGCGAGCGCCCCGGCAAGAAAACGGGCCGGGCCCCCCGAGGAGGACCCGGCCCGGCTTGGACTCGGCCGGCGGCTTACTTCGCCGCCGCTTTCGCGAAGAACGCGTCCGCCCGCTGCTTCACCTGCTCGGGCGTCAGGTCCTCCTTGTGCGTCGCGATCCCCCATTCGTGCCCGAACGGGTCGGTCAAGGTGCCGTACCGATCGCCCCAGAACATGTCGGCCACCGGCATGACCGCCTTCGCTCCCGAAGCCACCGCCTGCTTGAACGTCGCGTCGACATCCGGCACGTACATGAAGAGCTGGAAGCAGGTCGCCTTGAGCGTCTGCGGCGAGCGCCGCGGCCCCATCTCCGGGAACTCGTCGGACAACATGAACCGCGAGTCCCCGACCTGCATCTCGCAGTGCATCACCGACCCGCCCGGCCCAGGCATGCGATAGAGCTCCTTGGCCCCGAACGCCTTCTTATAAAACTCGATCGCCTGCGCCGCCCCCTTCACGGTCAGGTACGCCTGCAGCGAATGAAAACCGTCCGGAATCGCCTTCACCTTTCCAGCCATGCTTTCCCCCCTGTTTAGAAAGTAGCGACCGCCAGGGAGCTTACAACTTTTCTTTTCTGAAAAAGCAAAGGAAACCCCGCCCCATCATCCATCGCGGGGGATACCGACCGAATTGCTCCTTCGCGGTAAGGGCCGGCGCGCGGGCCCCGGCCGCCGGGCCTTCGCGCAGGCCCAGAGCTCCGAGCTGGGCCGAGCGAGAGCGCTGCGCCTCCGGCGCAGATAGCGTGCCCGCCGGCTGGGGTCCGTGCGCCGGCCCGCAGCGCAGGACTTACTTCCGTTAGGTTAACGGCGGCCGATCTTTCGGGCGGGGTTGACGGCGCGGCCCCGTGCGTCGCGCACCTCGAAATGCAGGTGCGGACCCGTGGACAGCCCGCTGGAGCCGACGTTGCCGATGAGGGTCTTGCCTCGGGAAGCCATCTGCCCGACCGCCACTCGCACTTTCGACAGGTGCCCGTAGCGCGTCGACTGGCCGTCCGCGTGCCGTATCTCGACCATCTGGCCGTAGCCCGAGCGGTAGCCCGCGTAGACCACGCGTCCGCTGCGCGCCGCGTACACCGGCGTGCCGTAGGGCTTCGGAAGGTCCCAGCCGTCGTGCGGCCGGCGGTACTTCAGGATGGGGTGAAAGCGCAGGCCGAAGCCGGAGCTGATTCGCGGCCAGGACTGGTTCTTGAACGGAAAACCGAAGGTGTCGAACTCGATCGTCACGCCCGGCAGGAAAACCCGCTCGCCGGAGTGGAACTCATAGGGGCTCAAAAGCGCGGTCCCCGGCAGGTTATTGAGGCCCGACTCCACGATCTCATGCTTCAGCTTATCGGCCCGCGCGTCGTCCTTGCGGAACTTCTTGACGATCGTGTCCAGCGTCTCGCCGTCCTTATGGACCTCGTAAAGGATGCCCTGGTGGTTGTGCACGAGCACCTTCTGCCCGCGCGACAACGACATCAGCTCCTCGCCGTTGGAGCCCTGCAGGCTCTGGTAGGTCGTCCCGTACAGCTTGGCCAGCTTCCAGACCTGGTCTCCCGGCTCGGCCTTGTGCGTGCCGTAGACCAGGACTTTAAGCCCCCGGAAGGCCGCCGGATCGACGGACTCCGGCCCGGCGGGGCTCAAAACCGAGTAGCGGGCCCATTCCTGCTCCCCGACCGGCGCGGAGGGAGCGATCGCGAACAGGGACCCCGAGACGAACGCCGCCAGCAGCAACCTTATCATAGGCGCATTTCAGTGACGATTACCGAGTGATGCTGAAACGGAAGCCTGGGAAAGGGAGCGCGTCGCCGGAAAGGTCTCGACCATGCGTTCTAAGATGATAGCAGAACGCGCCCTAGCGTGCATGGGCCCAAGGGCCCACCGGCGCGTAAAAGATCGGTTCCCACCGATGGGGTCCTAAGACCTACGTTTTTCGACGGAAAACGGCTTAAAATGCGTTAATTACGACTACCCCCTCACCCTCCCCCTCTCCCGTTGGGAGAGGGCACCTTTTTAGGAACTCCCTCGCCCCCACTGGGGAGAGGGTTGGGGTGAGGGGTTGAAGCTGGGCCTTTATTCCATCGACGAAATCTCCATCGACTTCAGGAAGTCCTTGTTGGACTTGGTCGCGGAAAGCTTCTCGGCCAAAAGCTGCATGGACTCGACCGGGTTTAGCGGGGCGAGGACCTTGCGCAGGATCCAGACCTTGTTCAGCTCGTCCTCCGACAGCAGGCGCTCCTCCTTGCGGGTGCCGCTGCGGTTCATGTCGACGGCCGGGAAGATGCGGCGGTCGGCCAGCTTGCGGTCCAGGACGACCTCGGAGTTGCCGGTGCCCTTGAACTCCTCGAAGATGACCTCGTCCATGCGGCTGCCGGTCTCGACGAGGGCGGTGCCGATGATCGTCAGCGACCCCCCCTCCTCGATGGCGCGCGCCGCGCCGAAGAAGCGCTTCGGGCGCTGCAGCGACGTCGCCTCGAGGCCGCCGGAGAGCACCCGGCCGGAGCTGGGCGTGACCGTGTTGAACGCGCGGGCCATGCGGGTGATCGAGTCGAGCAGGATCACGACGTCCTTCTTCTGCTCGACGAAGCGCTTCGCGCGCTCCAGCACCATCTCGGCGACCTGCACGTGCCGGTCGGCCGGCTCGTCGAAGGTCGAGCTGATGACCTCGCCCTTCACCGAGCGCTGCATGTCGGTGACCTCCTCGGGGCGCTCGTCGATCAGCAGGACCATGATGACGCTCTCGGGGTGGTTCTCGGCGATCGCGTTCGCGATCTTCTGCAGCATGATCGTCTTGCCGGTCTTGGGGGCCGCGACGATCAACGCGCGCTGGCCCTTGCCGACCGGGGAGATCAGGTCGAGCACGCGCGTCGTCAACTCCTGGCGGGACGTCTCCAGGTTGAAGCGCTCGTTCGGGTGCAGCGGGGTCAGGTTGTCGAAGAAGGGGCGGTCCTTCAGGTCCTCGATCGGGATGCCGTTGACGCCCTTCACCTGCAGGAGGGCGAAGAAGCGCTCCCCCTCCTTCGGCGGCCGCACGAAGCCGGAGACCGTGTCGCCCTTGCGCAGCCCGAACTTCTTGATTTGCGACGGCGAGACGTAGATGTCGTCCGGGCCCGGCAGGTAGTTGTAGTCGGGCGAGCGCAGGAAGCCGAAGCCGTCCGGCAGGATCTCGAGCACGCCCTCGTCGTAGATCGAGCCGTTCTCCTTGGCCTGCGTCTCGAGAATGCGCGCGATCAGCTCCTGCTTGCGCAGCCCGGAGGCGTTGTCGATCTTCTTCTCATTGGCGATGCGATTGAGCTCGGTGACCGTCATTTTCGATAGGACGGTGACGTCCATCTGCTGATGGCTGGGCTCGCGGGTCTGGGGGACTTCCTGCTTGGTGGGTTCCATGGCTGCTCCGTTCGGCATTATGCCCCGGCCGCCTGGGCCAGGAGCGTGTAGGCCGCCATCTGCCCCTTGAGGGTCTTCCTCAAGGCGGCGAGCGGCGCTTCGTTGTCCACGACGACGTCGGCCAGGCGCGCCTTCTTGTCGTTCGCCCATTGAAGGGCGATGCGGCGCCCGGCCTC
The DNA here is from genome assembly GCA_964566245.1 of uncultured Elusimicrobia bacterium. Lineage (GTDB taxonomy): Bacteria > Elusimicrobiota > Elusimicrobia > CAZMIB01 > CAZMIB01 > CAZMIB01. The sequence goes on from CAZMIB010000111.1 coordinate 7,458, forward strand.
GCGCGGCCCCATCCCGTCGCGCCGGCGAAGCCGGCGCGCCTGGGTGGAGCGGCGCGCGTTGACCATCAACGTCAAATCGAAATCCGTCTGCAAGCCCTTCTCGAACAAAAGCGGCACGTCGACGACGACGACCGGGGCGCGGCTCGCGCGCGTCCGGCGGAGCCAGGCGCGGCGTATGTGCGGGTGCGTCAGCCGCTCCAGCGAGGCGAGGGCCGCGCGGTCGCGGAACACGACCTTGCCGAGCGCCTTGCGGTCGATCTCCCCCGAGGGGCCGAGCACGCCGCGCCCGAAACGGCGCACGACGCCGCGGTAGGCCGGGCCCTTCTTGAGCAGGACCTCGTGCGCGATGTCGTCGGTCGAGAACGCGTCCGCCCCGAGACGCCTCAGCTCGTTCAAGACGGTCGTCTTCCCCGTCCCGATCCCCCCCGTAAGCCCGATCACGAGCTTCTTCATAAACGGCAACGTCCTAGCCGCAGATTTCGCAGATAGCGCAGATGACGGCGACGCGGCGCGCGGCTTCGCTTCCCCAGGTCCGTATCTGCGACATCTGCGGAATCTGCGGCCCGAAGTTCGTTCGTGGTCATTTCTGACACCCCGGACACCACGTGGTCCCTCTTTGCGCTATCTGCTGGTACTTCAAAGCGGCGCCGCAGCGGGGGCATGGGCCTTTGCGGCGGCTGTAGATTTGCCAGGCGTCCTGCATGCCGCCGCGCTCGCCGCGCGCGTCCACGTAGTCGCGCATGCTCGAGCCGCCGACCGACAGGCTCAAGGTCAGCACATCGCGCAGAGCTCCGTAGAGGGCCTCGGCCTCGCGCGCCTTGAGGCTCGAGGCGCGGCGCAGCGGGCGCAGGCCGGAGCGGAACAGGGCCTCGGTCGCGTAGATGTTGCCGACTCCGCCCAGGAAGCGCTGGTTGAGCAAAAGGGGCTTGAGCCGGCCGTGGCGCGAGCGCAGACGGCGGCAGAAATCCTCCGAGGCGATCGCCAGCGCGTCGGGCCCGACGCCGAAGCGCCCGAGCTCGGCCTCGGTCATCAAATAAGCCTTGCCGAGCCGGCGCGTGTCGCAGAAGGACAGGACCCCGCGGTCGAAGCGCAGCTTCAAACGGGCTCCTTTCTCCAGGCTCAGCCGCAACTGGCCGGTCATGCGCAGATGGATCACCAGGTAATCCGACCCGAGCTTGAGCGCGAGGTACTTCCCGAAGCGCGTGACCGAGTCCAAGGTCCGGCCCGCGAGCTTCGAAAGGTTCCGCCGCGGCGACTCGGACAGGCAGAACGCGTCGAGGACCTCGACGCTCTCGAGGCGCGCCCCGGCCAGGGCCTTCTCGAGGCCCCGGCGTATGGTTTCGACTTCAGGCAGCTCAGGCACCGTCGTATCAGCTCTTTTGGCGCTCGGAATAGCGGCGCATCGTCTCTTTCTCGGCCGGGGTCAGCGAGTCGGGGCCCTGCTGGAGCACCTTGTCCAGGATGCGGTTGACCTCGCCTTCCAGCTCCTCGTCCGCGGAGCGCGTCGCGGCGCCGCCCCGCGCGCGGGGCTTGAGCCGGTCGACCGCGTCGCGCGCCCAGCTTTTCGCGTGAAGACGCAGCGTCCACCACCAGCGCAGATAGACCCAGCCGACCAACATGCCGCCCAGGTGGGCCAGGTTCGCGACCCGGCCGCCCCCGGAGAAGCTCGAGACGAACTCGATCAGGCCGAACACGAAGGCCATCGTGCGGGCCTTCATCGGCACGAAGAACCAGACCCAGACCACGGCGTCCGGGTACAGCATCGCGAACGCGACCAAAAGCCCGTAGATCGCGCCCGAGGCCCCGATCACCGGCGTCTCCGAGGCGTGGTCGAGCAGGACGTTGAACAGCCCGGCCCCGACCCCGGTCAGGAAGTAGTACTTCAGGAACTCGCCCGAGCCCCACTGGGACTCGACCGCCATGCCGAACATCCAGATCGCGAGCAGGTTGAAGAACAGATGCGCCAGGCCGCCGTGAAGGAACAGGTACGTGAACGGCTGCCAGAGCCAGAAATCGGAGAGCAGGCGGCGCGGGACGAGGCCGAAGATCGAGACGAACGGGAAGCCGACCATCCTCTCGAGGATGTAGACGGCCACGTTCGAGAGGATCAGGAACTTCAACGCCGGGGATAGCGTGTCCCAGTCGAGGGGGTTGCGCTCGAACAGCCTCATCGCTTCAGGGCTCCGCGCTTCTTCTCGGGCGCGCGCGCCGGCTCCGCCGCCAGGGGCGCGAGCTCCGCCCAGTTCGGTCCGGACTTAAGGTCGACCACCATCGGGACGTCGAGCGCGACCGCGCCCTCCATCTCGGCCTTCACCCAGGCGGCCAGCTCCTCCAGCTCGTCGGGCGGGCACTCGAACAAAAGTTCGTCGTGAACCTGCAGCAGCATGACGGCCTTGAAGCGGCCGTCCGCCAGGCCGCGCGCGATCGAAAGCATCGCCTTCTTGATGACGTCGGCCGAGCCGCCCTGGATCGGGGTGTTCGTCGCCGCGCGCTCGGCGAAGGCGCGCTGGGCCGCGTTCGGGGCCGAGATCTCGGGCAGGTAGCGCAGGCGGCCGGTGAAGGTCCGCACCAGGCCCTCCTTGCGAGCCTGGGCGATCTCCGCCTCGATCCAGGCCTTCACGCCCGGATAGCGCTCGAAGTAGCGCTTGATGTAATCCTGCGCCTCCTTGAACGGTATCCCGAGCTGCTGGCTGAGGCCGTGCGGGGTCTGGCCGTAGACGATGCCGAAGTTCACCGCCTTCGCGCGCCGGCGGGCCTCCTTGTCCGCGGCCTCGGGCGCGACGCCGAATATCTCGGCGGCCGTCTGCGCGTGGATGTCCTCGCCGCGGCGGAAGGCCGCGACCAAGGCCGGGTCCTTCGTCACGTGCGCGAGCACGCGCAGGTCGATCTGCGAATAGTCGGCGGACAGGAAGGTCCAGCCGTGACGCGGCGCGAAGGCGCGGCGGATCTTCATCCCGAGCGGCGTGCGCACCGGGATGTTCTGCAGGTTCGGCCGCGCGCTCGCGAGGCGCCCGGTCGCGGCGCCGAACTGGTTGAAATGGGTGTGCACGCGCCCCTTCGCGTCGGCCTCCGCGATGAGGTTGTCGATGTAGGTGCTCTTGAGCTTGGTCCACTCGCGGTACTCGAGCAGCTTGGCCGGCAGAGGGTGCATCTCCGACAGGACGGTAAGAGTCTCCTCGTCGGTGGACGGGCCGGTCTTGTTGCGCCTCTGGACCGGGAGCTTGAGCTTCTCGAACAAAAGCTGCGCGAGCTGTTTGGGGCTGTGGAGGTTGATCTCCTCGCCGGCGAGGCCGTCCAGCTCCCGCTTCAACGCCTCGATATGCCGCTCGAATTCCTCGGAAAGGCCGCGCAGGTAGGGCAGGTCGGCGCCGATCCCGGCGGCCTCCATGGCGGCCAGGACCTCCATCAGCGGCAGCTCCATCTCGGCGTAGAGCGCGTCCAGGCCGTGCGCCTTCAGCTCGGGCTCCAGCTTCTCGCGCAAGCGCGCCGCGAGGCGGGCCTCGGCCGCGGCTCCGCCCGCGCCCGAGAGGGGCTCGACCGGCGTGCCCAGCAACTCCAGCGCGGCGTCCTCGATCGCGTACTTGGAGCGCGCGGGGTTCAGCAGGTAGCTCGCGAGCGCCGTGTCGAACCAAGGCCCCTTGAGCGCCACGCCGTGGGCGGCCAGGATGCCGAGCGCGTTCTTCGCGTCGTGAACGACCTTCAGCGCGGGTCCCTCGCAGACCGCCTTGGCC
>CAZMIB010000112.1:0-11170 GCA_964566245.1 uncultured Elusimicrobia bacterium
GACGGCGGGCTTCGCGGCCGGGGCGGCGGCCTCGGCCTTCGGTGCGGAAGCGGGCGCGGCGGCGCCGACGCCGACCGGCTCGGGCTCGGCCTTCCCGGCCTGGAGCTTCGCGAGCTCCTCCGGGGTCAGGCGCATGGTCTTATCGTCGTTGGGGCTGGGAGCCTTTTTTTCTTCCATGAAGGTCAGCGGTCGACCTCGCCGAGCACGATGTCGATCGAGCCCAGGATCGCGATCACGTCCGCGACCTTTTGGCCGACCAGCATCTCCTGCAGCATCGCGAGGTTGATGAAGCTGGGCGCGCGGACGTGCACGCGGTACGGGCTGAAGCCGCCGTCCGAGACCATGTAGATGCCGAGGTCGCCGCGGGCGCCCTCGACGTGCGCGTAGGCCTCGCCCGGGACCGGCTTCGGGATCTTGGCCACGCCGGTCGCCATCACCGGGCCCGGCTTAAGGCGCTCCAAGGCCTGCTCGACCAGCCGCACCGACTGCGCCATCTCGCGGACGCGGCAGTGGAAGCGGTCCCAGCACGAGCCGTCCTTGCCGAGCGGAACGTCGAAAGAGTAGGTCTCGTAGCCCGTGTAGGGCTCGAACTTGCGCGCGTCGTAGTCGACGCCCGAGCCGCGCAGGTTCGGGCCCGAGAGCCCCCAGGTCACGGCCTGGTCCTTCGGAATGATCCCGACGGTCTTCGTGCGGTCGAGGAAGATCGGGTTGAAGCTCAACAGGTCGTCGTACTCGGCCAGGCGGGGCTTGAAGTACTCGAGGAACTCGCGGCACTTCTCGGTCCAGCCCTCGGGCAGGTCGGCCATCACGCCGCCGAGGCGGATGTAGTTGTACGTCATCCGCGCCCCGCAGCACATCTCGTACAGGTCGAGGATCATCTCCCGTTCGCGGAACGCGTACAGGAACGGCGTGAAGGCCCCGATGTCGATCCCGTAGGTCCCGAAGAACAGCAGATGGCTCGCGATCCTGTTCAGCTCGCACATCAGCACGCGCAGGACCTGGGCCCGCTCCGGGATCACGAGATTCATCAGCTTCTCGGAGGCCAGGCAGACCGCCAAATTGTTCGGCATCGCCGCGACGTAGTCCCAGCGGTCGCTGACGACGACGATGTGATGGTAGCCGCGCACCTCCATCAGCTTCTCGGTGCCGCGGTGCAGGTAGCCCACGTCCGGCACGGACTTGACGATGACCTCGCCGTCGAGCGTCAGCCCGACGCGAAGCACCCCGTGGGTGGACGGGTGCTGCGGACCCAGATTGACGAACATCTGGTCCGTCTTGAGCTCCTGCGACGGGAGGGCCTGGGCCTCTTCAATCATACTTGTCCTTCTTGTGCACGTAATCCTTTCGGAGGGGATGCCCTTCCATGAAATCGGGAGTCAGGATCTTTGTGAGGTTCGGATGGCCCTCGAAGCGCACGCCCAGCAGGTCGAAGACCTCGCGCTCCTGCCAGTCGGCGGTCTTGAAGAGGCTCACGAGGCTCGCGACCGAGGGCGTCTCGCGCGGCACCTCGGTCTTGATCGCGACCTTGCGCTTTCCCCCCAGGTCCGAGAGCACGGCCACGACCTCGAAGGTTTCGCGGTACTTCACCGCCGGGTTCGCGACCGGGGCGTCGGTCTCGGGGGTCGCGCCCTCCGGCAAGAACGGGTTCGGGTTGGGGTCCTTCACGTAGCCGTCGATGTTGGTCGGCCCCTTCCAGTCGATCGCGGTCAGCATGTCGAGGTAGCCGAAGCCCATGTCCTTCAGGGCGGTCACCGTGTCGAGCCAGCGCGCGGCCGGGACCACGGCGGTCACGTACGGCTTCACCGGCTGCGGATGCGGCTCGGCCTCCGGGACTTTGGCCTTCAAAGAAGCGAGTATGTCTTCGTTCATGACGTCAGGCCGCGATGTCGCGGCTCCCCTTTTCCTGAAGCGGCGTGGCGCCGGCCGTGCGCGCGATCGACATCCGCATGACCTTCTCCTGCAGCTTCGTCATCGCGAACTGGAGCGCCTCGGGACGCGGCGGGCAGCCGCCGATGTAGACGTCGACCGGGATGATCTTGTCGACGCCCTTCACGACCGAGTAGGAGTCGTAGTACGGCCCGCCGCAGTTCGCGCAGCTTCCCATCGAGATCACGAAACGCGGCTCCGGCATCTGATGGTAGATCTGCTCGATCGGCGCGGCCATCTTCTTCACGACGGTGCCGGCGATGATCATCACGTCCGCCTGGCGCGGGCTCGGCCGCGGGATGACCCCCATGCGGTCGAAATCGAAGCGCGAGGCGTAGGCGCCCATCATCTCGATCGCGCAGCAGGCGAGGCCGAAGGTCAACGGCCACATCGAGGACTTGCGCGCCTGGTTGATCAGATAGTCGGAGGTCGTGAGGATCAGCTCGCCCCCGGGCAACGCTTTAGTCATGCCGGGCAGCTTCTCAAGGACGATGCTCATCGCTTACTCCCAGGACAGCGCGCCCTTGCCCCAGGCGTAGGCCAAGCCCAGGAGCAGGATCGCGAGGAAGATTCCCATCTCGACGAGGGCGACGCCGCCGGACGCCCGGGCGGTGACGGCCCACGGATAGACGTACAGCGCCTCGACGTCGAAGATCACGAACAAGAGCGCGTACACGTAGAAGCGCACGTGCGTCTTGATCTCGGTGGTCCCGACGGCGGGCATGCCGCACTCGTACGTCGTCCCCTTCACCGCGTCCTCGACCTTCGGGCGCAGCAGCGAGGACGCGAACAGCGAGACGGCGGCGAACGCGACGGCGATCAGCGCGAAGACGTAAACCGTGAGATAGGCGGACATCATATCGACAAAAAAGATTTTAGGAAAAATAAAAGACCGTCCGCAAACGTCCGACGGTCTTTTCTTCCTCCCCATGGCGGGGGAAGATAAGGATGGGGACGATGGCTTCGGCTCAGTCCTCCTGCAGGTTTATTCCAGCCTTCGAGTCATCGAGCCCCGGCGTCTCCTTCCTCGACGCCGCGATCCCGCTTTGCAATCCCGACAATGTCGCGCTCACCGCTTGCCGGCGCGACGAGAAATCGGCGTAATCCGCCTTGAAGCGCGCGATCCACACCGCGACGTAAACCGGCGGCGCTTCCGCCGCCGCCTCCTCGACGTCCTTGCCCACCGCCTCGCAGCTGCGCTGCAGCTCCATGATCGCGTCCCGCGAGCCGAGCGTCGTTCGAGCCGCGTTGGCGAAAGCGTCCCTGGGGCCCGCGCTGAAAGCGGAGGCGCGCGCCGCCAGATCCGCCTGCGCTCCGGAACGCCTCGGATCGGCCGCCGCGGCGCGGAATTTCCGCGACCAATAGGCCGTGATCGGCGACTCCGCCGGCGAGGGTGAACTCTTCATGTCCGCGTCGGCCAGGCCCTGCCCGACCGCCCGCAGAGACTCCGCGGCGCTCTCCTTCAGATGAAGGCTCATGCGCAGCGCGGCTTCGGCGGTATCCAGATGCGATTCAATCCCCTTCAGAAGCCAGTCGAACATCGCCGTCTTCAGTCGATCGCCGCGAGCCGCGCGGGCCGACTCCCTGAGCCTCATGCGAGCCGTTTCCTGATCGAGCTCGGCGACGGTCGCGGTTTCCATGCAGAGCGGGGACAGGGACTGCTCAAAATCCAGCGCATCGATCCGCAGGTGCGTGTCCAACTGCTCCAACTTGTTCAAGCCGACCTTTACTTCCTGCTGGGCTATTTCCAGCTCTTCATCGGAGCTGCGTATATAGGCCTCGGCGCGCTCCAATCCTTCTTCCGCGTTGCGGAGGTAGAACAAGCTCATGCACAGCCCCGGGGAATACCCGAGCGGCTCACCCGGCTGGGTCACCTTGGGGACCCAGGGCAAGACCGCGCCGTCCTTGTCCTTGCCGTAGCATTGCGCTTGTTGCGCCGCCCTGACGGTGGCGTATTGGGCGGAGCAGGGGACCGCGGCGAGGCTGAAGAGGAGCAGCGCCGGCGGCGGAAATCGAGCCAGGCGGCTCATTTGGACGGGAGGGCCGCCGAGGTATCCGGTCGGATGATCTCGGTGGAGTCGCCGGTCAAAAGGTTCCCCACGCGGATGAGAACGTACGTTTTTTTCTTGGGCGCGACGTCGTCCTTGGAGGCAGTCTTGTCCTCCACGGTGTACCGCCATACGATTCCATACTTGCCGGTATCGCCGTTCAGCACGACGTTGATGAGCCGCCCCGGCTGGTGGCGGGCGGTGGCGGACTCGAGCATTTGCTGGAAAAGCTCCCCCACCAGCTTGTTGGTGTCCTCTGCCTCGGGATCAGGCGCCGTCCCCAGCGCGCGCGCCGCCTGGATGGCCGGGCGAATCTGCTCGTAGGCCTGGGTCATTTGAGCCTCGAACGGGTCGTCGGCGAAGGCGCGCGCGGCGATAAGCAAACCGACAACCGGCAAAACGAGTCGTATGGGCATTCCTCAAGCATACGCCGAGCTCCCGTCGAGCGCCAGTATCGAACGGCCCATTCGGAATGACCCCGAACGGCTTATTGACCCATGGCGCATTTCCGCGACTCCGCTGATTAAGGGTGCGCAGCCGCCGCTCAAACCCGCGGTCAACTCGAACCATGAAGCGAGCCGCGCGCGTATAATCTGGGGCGCCGGCCAAGCCAAAGTCCCTGAACCGGTCACAACGTGTGACCAGTTGTTAGTTGACAAAAGGCACACAATGGATTATACTTTCAAGGAGAAACGCTTGGCGTGGAACTCCAAGAAGAACGAATGGCTCAAGCTCCACCGGCGAGTTTCGTTCGAGGACGTCGTTTTGCGCATCGAGGAGGGTGGCTTGTTGAGCGTCGTCGAGCATTGGAATTCGGCGAGATATCCGGGCCAGTGGCTTTTGATGGTTGAATCGCGGGGCTACGCCTATCTCGTCCCTTTCGTCGAAACGGAGAATGAAGTGTTTTTGAAAACGATCTTCCCCAGCCGTAAAGCGACTCGCGATTATTTGGGGGGCTTGCATGGCGAAGCTTGACAAGGAAGAACGGTCCATCCTGAAGGCCTATGAAGCCGGGGAATTCGTGCCGGTGAAAGAGAAAGGCGTCCTGGAGCGCTATCGAAGATATGCCCGTGCCGCCCTTCAAAAAGATCGCCGGATCAATATCCGGCTTTCCTCCCTGGACCTGCAAGGCATCCAGCGCAAGGCGATAGAAGAGGGCATCCCCTACCAGACTCTGATCTCCAGCGTCATCCATAAGTACGTCAGCGGAACCTTGGTTCCCCGGCAGCCTTAGCGCGACTGAACCAGCACCTTGAAGCTTTCCCCCATGCCGTCGGGGTGGAAGAGGGCTTTGATCTGGTTTCTTTCCTTATAAGAGGCCAGGTCGTCGCCTTTCGGCAGGTGGTCCAGGATGCCGCGGTCCAGGAGGAAGCGGCCCATCGGTTGGAAGCTTTCCGTCTTCAGGCCGAGCTTTTCCCCTTCCTCTATAAGGAGATCGAAGTCGACCGGGGTGGTGATGTCCCTCTCGCCCGGGTCCTGGAGGGGATCGGAGCCCAGGACATGGCGGTAAAAGGTCTTGGGGACGAAGGGATGTCCGCCGAAACGCTTGCCGAAGTCGATCGTGATCAGGGTTCCGGCCTGGAGTTTGCCGGCGGCAAGCCTTAGCCAGCGCAGGGCGTCCAGCGGCACGGCGGTCCGCCCCCCCTCTTGAAGGTTTCCGGCGGCGCGGCGGGCGAAAGGCTCCAAAGCGGGGTCGGAGAGAGGCTCCAGGCGGGTCAGTGGGCCGTCGGCTTCCTCTTGGACGAAGACCTCCTGCATCGTGCCGTCCCGTTTTTCCAGGATGTGGACCGGTAAGGCATCGAACAGTTCGTTCGTGAAAAGGACGCCGCGGAAGGGCGGAACGCGTGCTAGGTCGGGGAAACCTTGCAGGCAAGGAGACAGCGGCGCCATAGACTTCAAGGCTTCTGTTAGGAATCGGGCGGATCGTTCTATGATTGTGCAGCTTAAGTTTTCCAGGATTTCAGGAGACTTCGCTTTAAGTCCATCGAGGACCGCGGCGAACAAAGTGCCGTTGCCGCTGCCCGCTTCCACCAGCGAAGAGCCGGGGCCTAACTGCTTCAACCAACGACCGACTTCAACGGCAAGCGTTCCCCCAAAGGCGGGGTGAAGCTCGGGGGCGGTATAAAAGTCCTGTTTGACCCGGCGGCGGGTGTAGTAGCCGGTTTCGGGGTGATAAAGGGCGGACTCCATGAAGTCGCGGAAGGTTTTCATAAAAAGAAAAAGCCCCGCTGTAAGACGCGGGGCTTTCGGTGCGGCGGAGCGTCAGAGGTCTTCGCGGCCGAGCGTCTTGCGCTTTCCGTCCGCCTTGACCTTCTCGATCGAGGTGTTCACGATCTGATTGATCTTCTCGGACAGACCCTCGATGTAGTCCCCACCGGTCCGAAAGCCGGCGTCCTTCACGAACTTCTTGACCTTGGAAACAACCACGAGCTGCTCAGCCATGAAAGAGCCTCCTTTGAGTGGCTTTAAGCTATCAAATTGGCCGAAATAATGTCAAAACTCGACCTTCATGATCCGGAACTTGCGCGTCCCGGCCGGAAGCTGGACGTTGACGTCCTGGCCCGCCTTATGGCCCATCAGGCCCTGGGCGAGAGGCGAAAGGACCGAGATCTTGCCCGAGGCGAAATCCGACTCGTCCGGACCCACCAGGACGTAGCGGCTTTCCTCCCCCTCCTCGTCCTTGATCGTGACGGTCGCGCCGATGCGCGCCTCGTCCTTAGGGAGGTTGAGATCGTCGATCAGGCGCGCGTTCTTGAGCTTCATCTCAAGATCGTCGATGCGCCGCAGGATCTCCGCCTGGCGCTCCTTGGCGGCGGTGTAGCCGGCGTTCTCGCGCAGGTCGCCCTGGGCCATCGCCTCGCCGATCTCCACCGAGAGCTCGGCCTTCAGCTTCTTCAGGCCGTCCAGGTCCTTCTTCAGCTTTTCGTAGCCGTTGCGCGTCAGATAAGTTTCAGGCATTGAGTTGTATGGTGTTGGGAATCGTGGCGCCGGCAGGAATCGAACCTGCGACACGCGGCTTATGAAACCGCTGCTCTGCCTCTGAGCTACGGCGCCAAGGGCTTTATTTTACAAACTTGGCCGCCATCAGAGCAACGAAGGCCGCGAATCCCGGCGAGTAGGAGCGACGAACCTGCCGAACGAGGCGGAAATACTCCGTTTTGGCCTCGCCCGCGGAGACGCGGCATTCCTTCAGCCGCAGCTTCCACTGCTCGCGCAACTGCTCGCGGCCGTGGACCGCGCGCGCCCGGGCGTCGCTGGCCCACTCGTGATAGCGTCGACGGGCGTCCTGGTACTGGAACATCGCCAGCTCGAGGCGCTTCTGTCCGGTTTCGAGGCGTTGGCGCAACGTCTCGCGCCAGCCCCCCGCCCCGCCCTCGATGAAGGGTTGAACCTTCAGGTATTCCATGCGCATCCGTGCCTTCAGAATCGTCAGCTCGGAGGCCCGGTTGAGTCTCCAGGTCAGTCCCGCCAGGCTCAGGCCGCCGATCCACCACTTCGACGGGTCCCAATGGTACCAGCGGATGCCGTTGCGGTAGTCTCCCTGGAAGGCGTGATGGTAGTTGTGGTAGCCCTCGCCGAAGGTGATGAACGCGAGCCACCAGTTGTCTCGCGAGGAATCCTTGTTCGAGTACGGCTGGGTGCCGATGAAGTGCGCGGCCGAGTTGATGAGGAAGGTCCCGTGATGGACGATCACCACGCGCAGAAACCCGCCCCACAGCAGGCCCGCGAACGGACGGCCGAAGGCGAGGCCGATCAAGGCCGGCAGCGCGAAACCGACCGCGATCGCGATCGGCAGATACCAGCGGTCCTGCCAGACGACCAAGGGATCGCCCGTCAAGTCGGGGACGTTCTCGTAGCCTCGATTGGGTTTCCCCTTGAAAAGGATCCAGCCCATGTGGGCCCACAGGATGCCCTTCATGATGTTGTAGGGATCCTGCTCCTGGTCCACGTAGCGGTGGTGCAGGCGGTGATCCGCGGCCCAATGCAGCACCGAGTTCTCGAGCGCGGCCGCGCCGAAGAGCAGATAGACGAGCTGCAGCGACCAATGGCACTCGTAGGTCCGGTGCGAGTAATAGCGGTGGTAGCCGGCGGTGATGCCGAGCCCGGTCAAGGCGACCATCAGCCAAAACGAGACCATGTCCGCGGCATGGAACCCGTAGCGCGAGACGTAAACGGCGAGCCCCCCGAAAGCCGCGAGGGGCGACAACGAAAGAAAAGCGACGTTGACCCAGTTGAATTCACGCTTCGGCGGCATTCCTTCTCCTCCTCGCTGCGCGCGATGGAACGTCTTCTTATTTTAACACCCGCCTCGAGGAATAACAATAGTTCGGGTGGAAAGTAAAGCCCTCCGCTTGTGCTACAATCCTCCCCATGTCCACCGCCGTCGCCGTGCCTGAGTCGATCAAGAAGGGCGCGGCCCTTTGCCGCGAGGCCCTGGCGATCAATCTCAGGCGCTTCCGCGACGACAAGGGCCGCGACTGGGTGCTTCCCGCCGCCGGCGGCCTGCGCTACGATTTCATACGGACGCGCGACCTCTGCTTCGCGGCGGAGGGCCTCCAGCGCGCCGGCCACGCGGCGGCGGTGCGCGACGGGCTCGAGCTGGCGCTCAACCATCGCCTGGACGACGGCGTGCTTCCCATGTTGTTCGACTCGGGCCGCCCTGGGCTGCGCCGGGCTCTCGCTCCGCTGGGCCTCAGGCGCCCGCTCATCTGGCCGCTGACCCCGCGCTACGCGGCCAAGGGCGGGGCCGTCTCGATCGACGGCAACGCCCTGGTGGTGATCGCGGCGGCGGGCTACGTGCAGGCGACCGGGGACCTAGCCTTCGCGCGCGAGCGCTGGCGCGACCTCGAGGCGGCGCTCGCCTTCTACGGCCCGCGGATGCGCAAGGGCCTGCTCCGTCAGGCCGCCCGCTCGGACTGGCAGGACGTGCGCGGTCGACGCGACGCCGTTTTCTACACGAATCTCCTGCGTTGGCGCGCGCTTCTCGCCGCGGCCGACCTCGCCGAGGCCGCGGAACAGCCCGCGCGCGCGGTCGAGACGTTCCGCAAGGGCGCCGAGAAAACGGCCGGCGTCATGCGCCACTCCTTTTGGAACGACACCTCCGGCTTCTTCACGAATCGCTCCGAGGGGCACCGGCTTTCCTCGGACGGGAACCTGCTCGCGATCGCCTGGGGATTCGCGACCCCGGTCGAGAGCCGCAGAATACTGGAGGCCTTCGAGACGACCCAGGCTTGGCTCGCGTGGGGCCCGCGCTGCGTGACTCCGGATTATCCCACGAAGGACAAGTCCGCTCAGGATCGCTGGACGGGCCGCCGATGGGTTTACGACCGAGCTCTGTGGCCTTGGCTGGCCGCCGCCGGGGTGCGGGCCTTGCTGGCGCTAGGCATGCGGGACGAGGCCGTCGCGCGCGCGACGGCGGTCTGCGACATGATGCTGGCCAGGAGGGAGGTCGGAGAGGTTTACGACGCCGAGACCGGCCAACCCGCGGGCAACCGCCTAGCCCGCTCCGAGTCCCCCTTCACTTGGTCCGCGGGGATGCTGCTGGCCGCGCTGGAGCAACTGACCATTTAACCCCTCACCCCCGAGGGGCGAGGGTGCCCGAAGGGCGGGTGAGGGGCGGGATGTCGTCGATCTGCCTTATTCGTTCATCCAAAGCCGCCTCATCCGCCGCGTCCCACCTCAAGATCGCCGCATGGTCGTTCGGCGCATGCCGTTCCGCCGCATGGAAGCCCGTCAGAGTAAGCGCCTTCGCCCGTTCGTTCCAGACCAGGTTGCGGGCCTGGAGATCGTTATGCGCGATGCCGCGCGCATGCAGGCGCTCCATCGCCGGCCTTAACCCGGCGTAAGCCGCCTTGAAGGCCGCCCAGGTCTCGGCCGGGACCTTCCCCAAGGCGGCGGAGCGCAGGAACGCGTCGAGAGCGACCCCCATGGGCCGCTCCGTCGCCAGCACCTCGACGATGCGCCGAGGAGGGCGGGCCTCCTTGTCCAACGAGAATAAAAACGCCTTCATCCGGCCGATCCAGCCTTCCGCGACTTTCCTTTCCTCGGGTTCGCGGCCCTCGATGTCGTCCAAGTCCGCGGAGCCGTAGCCCTTGAAGCGGGCGATCTTAAAGCCCGGAGGAAGAGCCGGTCCGGCCTCGGGCTCGTCCTGCAGGCGCGTGACGTCGCGCAGGATCGTCGCCTCGCTCAGGAAGCGCGGCCCGCGGGCTCCTGAAACCTGAAAAGACAACGGTCCGTGATAGCTTTCGGCGTCATAGTAAGCGGCGGAAGGCCCCGAACACGGGAGCTTCCGGACGCTCCAAAGTATGCCCAAGAGCGGCATGATATTCACGCCGGGGCGCACCGGCAGCTCCTCGATCTGGGCCCACTCGCCATGCGGCCGCGCAGCGAGCAGACCGAGACGTTCGAGCTCGTGAGCGATCCCATCCTTGCCGAGCAATTGAAGGACGTCCTGGGCGAGCCTGCCGCCGGCCGTGCCCTGCCCGGTGTCGATCAACGCCCATTCGGTGCGGCCCGCGCGCTGACGGAGTCGGACGTTCGAGCGGTTCTCGAGGTCCCGGAACTCCAACCCGGCCTCGTTGAGCGAGCGGAGGCTGTCCACCAGTCCCTTGAAATCCGCCGCCGAGATCGGCTGGATCTTGATCCAGCCGATCAGCACGTCTTTCAGGGAGACGAAGTCCTCGGGGAGCTTCTCCAGGACGAGCAGTTTCCGCCCTTGCCGCGCGTGATCGGAAATAACGTCGCGGTCGATTTTTTCACCGGGATCGACGGCCTCTAAGTCGATTTTCGAAAGCCGTCTCTCGCCGTAGACCTTGGGCAGACGGACATTGTCCGCCAGGGTGACGCGCCCGCCGGCCGCGGCCTCGTGCATCGCGAGAAGCACGCCGCCTTCCGAAGGACGGCTTCCCACCTTCGCGACAACCTCTTTTCCGTCCGCGACCGCGTCGAAGATTTCATGGCTGTGGACTCCGGCTGACTTGAGCTGGCCGCGAATCTCAAGGGTCGCCGGCAGGTCCGGGACCGGGGGCAGCGGGACCTCGGGCGTCACCGCGATGGCGGGCAAGGCGCCTTCCGTCGCGGCACGGCCCGTGAAAATCGCGTCGAGCCGCTCCTTGAGAGCCCCATCGCCGAGCCGCGCGCGCAACGCGGCCGAGGTCTCGGTCAACTCTCTCCGGGCCGAGGCGTTCTCCGAGAGG
>CAZMIB010000113.1:0-6379 GCA_964566245.1 uncultured Elusimicrobia bacterium
GGGATACAGGAGGGGGGCCCGCGCGGGTTCGGGTAGATGGCCTCGGGTGTCGGCCACGGGATCCGAAACCCGTTCGCGGTGATCAACAACTCGGTCTATTTCATCAAGACCAAGCTCGGCAACGCCGGCGAGGTGGACGCGAAGGTCGCGAAGCACCTGTCGATCATCGAGTCCGAGATCCAGCAGGCGAACGGCATCATCAACGAGATCCTGACCTTCTCGCGCACCCGCGAGCTGAAGCCCGAGGTGCACGCGCTCAGCGACTTCCTCGAGGAGACGCTTTCGCTGTACCCGTTCCCGTCCCACATCCAGGTCGTCCGCGCGTTCTGCCCCGACAACCCGAACGTCTACATCGACCCCGACGAGATGCGCCAGGCGGTCCGCAACATCATCGGCAACGCGGTCGAGGTCATGCCTCAGGGCGGACAGCTCAAGGTGGCGACCGAGCTGGTCCAGCAGGATTGGGTGCGCGTCGACATCGCGGACAACGGTCCCGGCATACCCCCGGACGTGGCCGAGAAGATTTTCGCGCCGTTCTTCACGACCAAGGCGCGCGGGACCGGCCTGGGCCTGGCCGTCGTGCGCAAGGTCGTCGACCGCCACAAGGGCAAGGTCGACGTGCAGTCGACGGTCGGCAAGGGCACGATCTTCCGGATATTCCTGCCGCTGGCCTCGCGCGTGATGCCCGCGAAGGACAAGAGCACGATGGTCACCAATCCCCAGGTCGCGCCGCCTCCGAGCGCCCCCAAGGGAGGGAACGCGTGACCCCCTCCCCGGTCGCCCGCATCCTGATCGTCGACGACGACAACCACCTCCGCGACACGCTGCGCGACCTGCTGGAGATGGAGAACTTCCAGGTCTTCGAGGCCTCGTCCGGCGCCGAGGCGATGAAGCAGGTCGTGACCGGGGTTTTCGACGTCATCCTGATGGACTTCAACCTCGCGGACCAGACCGGGATCGAGGTCATCCGGGACATCCGGAAGGTCACGACCGAGTCCGAGATCCTGATGATGACGGCGCACGCCTCGCTGGACACCGCGATCAAGGCGATCCAGGAGTCGGTCTACGACTTCCTGATCAAGCCCGTCGACTTCAACTACCTCCGGCGCCAGATACAGAAGGCCCTCGAGAAGCGGCGTCTTTTGGCCGAGAACCGGCGCCTGATCGAGGCCCTCAGCCGCTCGAACGAGCAGCTCCTGCGGCTGAACAACATGAAGTCGAAGTTCCTGTCGATGGCCTCGCACGACCTCTCGAACGCGCTGATGACCTTGCAGGTGAGCTTCGACCTGTTGTCGTCGTCGATCAGCCCGAACGAGGAGCAGAAGAAGCGCGTGCAGGGCATCTCGACCGGGCTGATGCAGATCGCGCGCCTCGTCGAGGACCTCGTCGACTGGGCCTCGATCGAGCAGGGCCGCTTCCGCCTCGAGAAGGGCGCCGTGCAGATCAGCCGCATGGTCGAGGACCTCGCCGGCTTGATGCGCCAGCGCGCCGCGCTGAAGAGCGTGGCCGTCGAGACGCGGCTGCCCGCGGGCCTGCCGGAGCTGCTCGCCGACCAGAAGCGGCTCACCCAGGTCATGGCGAACCTGCTGGAGAACGCGGTGCGCCACACGCCGCGCGGCGGGAAGGTGGAGATCGAGGTGCGCTCCGACGGCAAGGAGCTGGAGTTCACGGTCAAGGACACCGGCGACGGGATCGATCCGGCGGACGTGCCGCGCCTGTTCGAGAGCTTCTACCAGGCCGGCGGCGAGAGCGTCCCGCACGGCCGCCTCGGCCTGGGCCTGTCGATCTCCCGCGAGATCGTGACCTCGCACGGCGGGCGCATCTGGGTCGAGTCCGAGGGGATCGGCAAGGGCGCGGCCTTCCATTTCACCGTCCCCGTCGGCGCCCCCGCCGCCCTTGACCCCGCGCGATAAGGGCTTCAGGCCGCCGGCCTGGGCGGGACTCGCCGCCGCCGTCGTCCTCGCCTACCTGCCGTCGCTGCGCTCCGGCTTCGTCGCCGACGACCTGCATTTCGTCGCGGCCAACCCCTATCTCCTGCACCCGTCGACGTGGTGGGCCTTCTTCGTCTGGCCGCGTACGCAGTCCTCGAACCCCGACTTCTGGGACCAGGTCTACCGCCCCGTCGCCTCGCTCAGCCTGGGGCTCAACGCGTTCCTCGGCGGCCTGAACCCGTTCTGGTTCCACGCGACCAACATCCTGCTCCACGCGGGAAACGCCGTGCTGATTTTTCTGCTGCTGCGGCGCCTGGGGAAAGGGACGACGACCTCGATGCTGCTGGGGGCTGGAGCCTTCGCCCTTCATCCGGCCCACGTCTCGAGCGTCGCCTACGTGAGCGGACGCTCGAACCTGCTCTGCCTGGGCTTCGGTCTTGCCGCCCTGCTGTTCCATGATCGCGCCGAGCCTCCCCATTCTCCCTCTCCCCTTGCGGGAGAGGGTGGGGGTGAGGGGTTCAAGTCTTTTTTGCCAGCCTATATCCTGACCGCCCTCGCCCTTCTTTCTAAGGAAGCCGGCATCGCCTGGCCGCTGGCCTTCCCGCTGTGGGACTATCTGCGCCGCGGCTGGGGCCCGCGCGCGTTGTGGGAGCGCCGGAGGCGCTACGTTCCCTATCTCGCGCTAGGAGCGGGCTACACGTTGCTGCGCGCCGCCGTGCTGGGCCGGATCGCCCAGACCTCGTTGTGGGGCCAGAACCTTTTCGAGCACGTCGTCATGGCGTTGAAGGGGGCCTTGGTCTACAACGCCGCGATCGTCCTCTGGCCGGCCCATCTGCGCTTCTACTACGGCGTTCCCACGCCGCTGCATTGGGGGCTCCAAGCCGTCGGCCTGGGGGCGTTGTGCGCGTTCGTTGTGGGATGGACGGCGTGGGCCGCGTTGCGCGAGCCGGAGCGAGGCTTCAGTCCGATGTGGTTCCTGCTCTTTCTCGCGCCGGTCTCGAACATCGTGCCGTTCTGGTGGCTTGCCGGCAGCAATCTGCTGTATCTGCCGATGGCGGGGCTGGCCTTCGGCGTCGAGCGCCTCGTCCGGAGCTGGCCCCCGCGAGGGGCGATTCTCGTCGCCTTGCTGCTTGTCGTCGCCCTGCTGCCGAGCCACATGGATTTCCAGTTGACCTTCGCGAACGACGTGTCCTTGATCACCGGCTTCGAGGGGGGGGAGCCCCCGGACTACGCGAACGACTTGAATCTCGCGCACATGTACGGGGAGTTGGGCATGCTGGACCGCTCCGCGTACTACGCCCAGCGCGTGCTGCAAGGCCGCCCCGATCCCCACTCCCGCGCGATGGCCTTGGCTTGGCTCGGCTTGAGGGCGATGCGCGTGTCCGGCCCCCAGCAGGCCTCGGTCTACTACCGCAGCCTGGTCAAGGAAGCCCCCGAGTACTGCGCGCGCCGCGGCTTCTGGCGCTGGTATCTCGACTTGTTGAAACTGCGACGGCGTCCGGGCTGAGCTTTCGCGGATCCTGCGTGGCGGGCCCCGGCCCTTCATGCGGGGCCGGGTCAATGAGTCATTGAACCTAAACTCGCCTGGTGCGCTTGCCTTCCTTTATAAGGACCTTTGGGCCCGCGCCCTATTTCTTCCGCTAGGCGATAATGGACGCCATGATCCACTATTTTGGCCGTCGATTGATGGCTTTTGCTTGTCTTGCCGCGACGTCTCCGGTGTCGGCGTCCGGCGTTTCACGTTCCGCGGCGCCGCTTCTGTTTTCTGGTCCGATCGTCTCGCGGCCGGCGGGCGTTTCCATTCCGGGACCGCTTGCGGGCCCGGCGTCGGTCGCGCCGATCGCCGTTCCCGCGGCGGTCCCCGCGTCTCCCGTTCGGATGAGCCTGCACTTGCCCGGGGCCTTCGACTGCGTGCGACGCTCGCTTGTTTCGACCGAGAAGGTCGAGCAGGCATCGCCCGAGCAGGCGGCCGCGGCGGGGGCCGAGGTCGAGAAGGCCATGACCGGGGTCACGGCGGAACAGGCGGACGTTTTGATCACGGCCGCGGCGGCGACGTTCGGTCGGGGGCCGGCCGAGGCGGTTGCGTCTCGCCAGATCGCGGAACTGCGCCGCCTTCCCGGCGTCCGCTCGGCGGACTTGAAGCATCCCGAGACCGACGCTCCCACGGTCCGCTTCGAGAACGTGTCCGCGTTCGCGGCCGCGCTGCGCGCGGGATGGCTGCCCGCGAAGCTCGACGGCGGCAAGCGGATCGAGTACTTCTATCTGAGCGGGCCCACGCAGCGCGAGGGGGGCTACCGCCGGAAGTGGATCGCCGCTCCCCTCGAGGGAAGGAAAGCGCCGTGGTACGCGCGCCGCGTCGCCGACAAGGGCGCCCCGCTCAAGGAAATGCTCGCGCTGGAGACGCTGCCCGGCGTGATTTCCGTCCGGCTCATCGACGAGGATTCGCCTAGGGTTCAGGTGCGTTTCGCCGCGCTCGCCGATCTGAGGGCCGCGCTGAAGGCCGGGCTTCTTCCCGAGACGCTTTCCAACGGCGCGCCGGCCGTCTATCGGATCACGACTCCCGAAAAGAGCTCGCGGAAAAAATAGGCCGCCAACCCGCTTAAACGCGCGTTTCCGTTAGACTTGACGGCGTTATTGTTGTATTATTCACGTTGCCCGTCGGGTGCGCGGTTCGGGTCCCGATAGAGATTTCGAGGAGGACGGACGGATGAAAAAGAAGGTCACCGTTCTTATCGCCGACGATCAGACCTTGTTCCGTGAGGGAATCAAGGATCTGCTCGAGAACGAGAAGTCGATCCAAGTGATCGGCGAGTCCGCCGACGGGCCGGAGACGATCCGACTCGCGAAGAAGCTCAAGCCCGACGTGATCTTGATGGACATCAAGCTGCCCCAGATGGACGGGGTCTCGGCGACGCGCATCATCCGCAAGGAAGTCCCCAGCACGAACGTCCTGATTCTCTCCAGCTTCGAGGACGAGGCGCACGTGATGGAGGCGATCCAGGCGGGCGCGAACGGCTACCTTTCGAAGATGCTTCCGGCCTCCGAGCTCGTGAACGCGCTGAAGACGTTCGCGAACGAGGGCGTGATGATCCCGCAGCCGGTGATGGGCAAGCTGATCCAGGGCCTGCGGCAGATGGGCAACGCCTCCGCCGAGGCCTCCTTGGTCGCCCTGACCAAGACCGAGATCCGCGTTCTGGCCCTGCTCGGCCGCGGCCAGTCGAACAAGGAGATCGCGAAGCAACTGGACAGCTCGGTCAAGACCGTCAAGAACCACCTCAACTCGATCTTCCAGAAGCTCGAGGTCAGCAACCGCACCGAGGCCGTCGTTAAGGGCATCGAGATGGGTCTGATCTCGGCGGAAGAGTCGACGACGACGCCGTAAAGCCTCACCCCTCACCCCGACCCTCTCCCCGCTGCGCGGGGCGAGGGAGTTCCCTCCAAAATGACCTCTCCCGACGGGGGAGGGAGCGGGTGAGGGGAAGAGTTGTCTTCTTCCTTCCTGACCGTTGTTTTACATTCCGAAACTAAAATTTCGCTGGCATACGCGGGCCACGCCTGCTATATATAAAAGGTAAGGAGGGCGGCCTTTTTTTATGCCAAGGCGGCTTAAAATGCTGGGCCGTCGGGGACAGATCGTCATCCCGGCGCTCTTCGTGTTGCCCTCCCTCATGCTGTTCCTGTACCTCATCTTCGAGACGGCCAAGCTCTCGCGCGAGAAGATCCGCATGCAGTTCTCGCTGGATACCGCCGCCTTCATCGACGTCTCCAACTACGCCGACCTGCTGAATCGCACCGCCTACGTCAACGGGGCTTTCCCCGCGCGCGTGTTTCTCGACGCCTTCGGCGGCGACATGGTCGAGATGCGCAACCAGACCGCGGACGTGCCTCTGCTCGGGATACTCTTCGACCGCGGCATGTTCCCGACGCCGGGCGGCAAGTACCCGCCCGACATCCCGGCCTCGTCGCTGGACCGCGACCTGGACGTGTGGCCGATACGCTACGCGGAGGGCACGTCGCAGGAGGCCGAGGGCAAGCGCGCGCCGATGAACACGATCGGCGGCGACGACCTGGGCTCGATGAACGTGATCGGCGGGAGGCAGGTCCGCGAGACCTGGATCGCCTACGAGCGCGCGGTCAGTATTTGGCAGCTCGTGAGCCAGATCTTCAGCCTGCTGGGCTCGGTGTACGAGGCACAAGTGAAGGTCAACAATCGTCTAATGGGGGACCACAGCTTCTACAAGAAGTCGTGGATGCTGAACTCGGGCCTCGACGAGGCCAGCGCGCAAAGCGGCCTGCAGGCGCTGAGGGCCCAGGCGAATCTCAAGGTGCAATGCCACTACGTGAGCCAGGGCGGGACGTACGGCTTCACGATCAAGCAGGGGCCGTTGGGCCCGTACTACACCGGCTTCGGCTTCGGAGACGACCAGCACCCGGACGCCGCGCCCTCC
>CAZMIB010000113.1:6389-10965 GCA_964566245.1 uncultured Elusimicrobia bacterium
TAAGTGGAAAACGACCAAGGCGGGGCCGGGGGGGAGAGTCCCGCTTCAACGTAAAGGCGGGGGCCGTGGGCCCAGACCAACCCCGCCTTCGCCTCGGGGGACACCAACCCCCCGCCGCCCGCCCCCGCGGGCGGCGGCCCGCCGTGCCCGTACGGCTCGGGGCAGTGCGCCGCGGCGAACTCGGAGTGCCCGGGGCTGTTCCAGTACGCGACCGCTAACGCCGGCTTGAACGAGCTCGCGGCCGGCTATCGGATCAAGCAGACGTGGCCGACGCCGCCGAACTACTTCAAGGTGGACGTGAATCGGCTCGGGAACGGCGGGCAGAAGCCGTACGTGCACGTCGTGATCGCCGTCAAGGGCAACGGCCCCGGCGGGGTCAAGAACACCTGGCCCGACCCGACGCCGCGGTACCAGACGAGGGAGTACCCGTGAGGGAACATTTTAGGAAACACGTTGTCGAAGAAGGCGCGCGATTATGTGGCGGTTCGATTCGCCGATCCGGGTGGTCAGCGAGC
Organism: uncultured Elusimicrobia bacterium; assembly: GCA_964566245.1. GTDB lineage: Bacteria > Elusimicrobiota > Elusimicrobia > CAZMIB01 > CAZMIB01 > CAZMIB01. The sequence continues at coordinate 6,905 of CAZMIB010000113.1, forward strand.
GTCGGCCCTGGGGGCCGAAAGCTCGCGTCAAGGGGCCAAGCGACCACCGAGGTCGCGCTTCTGTTTCCGATCTTCATGTTTTTCTTTTTCGGGTTCGTGAAAATTTTCGCCTTGCTCGTGCTGGTGCAGAAGATGGAGATCGCCGGGTTCTACGCGGCGAAACGGTGGCAGCTCGAGAGTCACCGCAACGTGCAGTACGAGGGCTCGGACGACACGGGGCTCAAGAACGACATCTCGGACAAGACCGCGCGGTACCTGGGCTGCGGCAATCCGCTCGTCGAGAACTTCCTCGACCTCGATTGCCAGAATCGGAACAACATGGTCACGATCCAGCGCGCGCAGGTCTGGAACATCGTGACGCTGCGCGTGCGCGTGCGCCCGTGGCGCATCCCGCTGATGCGGTTCAGGTTCCCGATCTTCGAGGTGGTGAAGTACGTGCCGAACCGCGACCGGCCTATCAGCTATAATCTGCCGGGGACGATATAACCCCTTGCCCCGACCCTCTCCCGCGGGAGAGGGCGGGGGGAGGAAGAGAGGAGAATCATGTTCAAGGGACGCTGGAAGCTGATTTGGGAGCGCTGGTGGCTGCAGGTCACCTTGGTGCTCGCCTTCTCCGTGTCGCTGGGCTTGGCGTGCTGGTTCCTCGGCCAGCTCGACGACAATACCCGCCGCTATATCCTCGGCATCAACATCATCTCGGTGCCGTTCATGTTCGTCTCGACGGGCATCTTCGTGCTGCTGCTGTACTGGCTGCACTACGGCGGCGGCTTCACGCAGATGCAGAAAAGCCAGGTCAAGGCGGACGCCGTCGCGGTGAAGTTCTCGGACGTGATCGGCCTGTCCGAGGCGAAGCGCGAGGCCTGGGAGGTCGTACAGCTCATCAAGGACCGCTCGCGCCTTAAAAAGATCGGCGGCAAGATCCTGCGGGGACTCCTGATGGAGGGGCCTCCGGGCTGCGGCAAGACCCTGCTCGCGAAGGCGATCGCGACCGAGGCGGGCATTCCGTTCCTGGCCGTCTCGGGCTCGGAGTTCGTCGAGGTCTTCGTGGGCGTCGGGGCCTCGCGCGTGCGCAAGCTGTTCAAGCAGGCGCGCGCCTACTCGCAGGCGTACGGCGGCTGCATCGTGTTCATCGACGAGCTCGACGTGATCGGCCGCAAGCGCGTGCAGTACGACGCCTTCGGCGGGGCCGGCGAGACGAACTCGACGCAGAACCAGCTTTTGGTCGAGATGGACGGCATCGTCGACTCCGACGCGCCGGTCATCGTGATCGGGGCGACGAACGCCCCCGAGGACTCCCTCGACTCCGCGCTGCTGCGCCCGGGACGCTTCGACCGCAAGATCTTCGTGGGGCGCCCGAACCTGGAGGAGCGCGAGGCCATCTTCAAGTTCTACCTGAAGCGCGTGAAGTGCGACCCGTCGCTCGACGTCGGGAGGCTCGCGCGCAAGGCCGTCTACAAGACCCCGGCCGAGATCGAGAACATCGTGAAGGAGGCGGCGCTGATCGCGACCCGCAACAAGAAGGAGGACATCGGCTACAAGGAGATCACCCAGGCCGTCGAGAGGATCGAGCTCGGCGTCGCGCACCGCTTGAACCTGACCCCGCGCGAGAAGGAGATGACCGCGTACCACGAGGCCGGGCACCTGGTGATCCTGTACTTGGAGCACCCGACCTCGGACGTCTTCAAGGCCTCGATCATCCAGCGCGGCGGCGTGCTGGGCGTGGTGCACTCGGTCCCGAAGGAGGAGATGTACAGCTCCGACCGCCACACCTTGTTCGCGCACATCAAGGTCGCGCTCGCGGGCTACGTCTCCGAGCGCCTTAAGTACAACGTGACGACCGACGGCGTCGCGTCCGACTTCAAGAACGCGATGCAGCTCGCGCACACGATGGTCTGGCGCTTCGGGATGGGCACCGACGGCTTCGTCGGCGACTTCAGCGTGATCCCTCAGGAGCAGCTCTCGGACAACTTGAAGACCGCTCTGAACGATCAGACCCAGGCCTTGCTGCGGCAGGCGATGCGCGAGGTCGAGACGATCCTCAGCGCGGAAAAGGCCCTCGTCGAGCGCTTCGCGAAGGAGCTGGTCGCGAAGGAGGAGCTCGAGTACGACGAGATCGCCGCGATCTTCCTGGAGTACGGCAAGCCTCCGCGGCTGGCCACCGGCCACATCCGCGCCGAGGACAAGCCGCTGCCGTTGCCGCCGAAGATGGACGAACCCGCCCAGACGGCCGTCGCCAAGGGCGAGGGGGACGGCGAGTTGCCGACGACGTAAGGCGCCGGCGGTCGAGAGGGCGTCGAGACGGGGGGAGCCGGGAGACGCGATGGCCGGACCCACGGTCAAACAGAACATCGGACGCTACTGGTGGGCGGGGATCGCTTTGTTCCTGCTCGTCGCGGGCTGGACCGCGATCCCCCTGCTGACCCGCTCGCCGGCCGACGTGGGCGTCGAGGACATCGGCCCCGCGCCCATCGCGGCCACCGATCTCAACTCTCTCGGCGACGGCCTGAACGCGGAGGACGGCGCTCCGGGTCACGCTTTCGGCAAGGACGGCGAGGAGCGCAGGGACAATATCGGGCTGTTGAAGGGCAATCCCGCCTCGGAGAGCGCCCCGCCCGCCGACGGAGCCCCATCCGCTCCCCAATCCGCGCCCTCGCCCGACGTTCCGGCCGCGCCTAAGGAATCGGCCGTCTCCCCGTCGCGCGGCTACGACGGGTCCTCCGCTTCCGGCGGAGGCGGCGACAAATCCCAGCGCTCCTTCAACGTCGCGAGCCTGCCCGGGGCGGGGCCAGGGGGGGCGGGCTCGCGCTCCGCTCCGCTGAGCGGCATCTCCGGCGGCTCCGACTTTTTCGGCAAGGGCGGCGCGAAGAACCTCGAGGTGCAAAAGGGCGAGGAGTTGAGGGCCACCGGCGCGCCGAAGGCTCCCGAGTCCCTCGCGCAGAAAAGCGTGGCCAAGCTGGGCAACTCGGCCGCCGAGGCGAAGACCAACGCTTTCAGCTCCGCCCCCGACGAATCGGTGAAGGCCGCGAGCGGCAAGACCTTCGGCGAGGACGGAGGCAAGGGCGGGGCCGGCTCCGGCGGCGGAGGCGGCGGGGCGTTGACTCAACTTCGAGACGCTGCGGACACCCCGTCGAACCTTAAGGAGAACGCCCCGGGCATCAGCGCGCCTAAGAAGAATTTCGATCCCCCCAAGCCGAAGCCCGCTCAACAAAACAACAGCAGCAAGGACGCTCAGAGCCAGATGATGACCCAGATCATGATGAGCATGCTCCAAAGCCTGCTGGGTCCGCTGTTCGGCGGCCTGGGCAACGCGATGGCCTCGGGCATGGGCCTCGATCCTCCGAAGTTGCCGCAAGGGATGGCTTATGACCCGACGACGGGGAAGCCGGTGCCGATCAGGACAGGGCCCGGTTCCTGAGCCATGGCGCGCCTCAAGCTGCCGAAGCCGGCGAAGCAAGGCGACGACAACGAGCGCGAGGGCGGTTTTTGGGCCCTCTTAGGCCACCGCCTCTCGGCCGCGTGCTTGTCGGCGGCGCACGGCGTCGCCACCCTCGCCGGGAACCGCACCGCGATCGCGGCCTCGATCGGCGCGGGCTTGGCCGCGCTCGCGGGCGCCGGCTATCTGTCGACCTTGCTGCCGCTGAACGCTCCGGTCCCGCTGCAGGACCTGTCGGGGATATTCTCGAAAACCCAGGACGGCCCCGGAGGAGCGAGCCGCGCCCGTCAGGCCGGGAGCCTGGAACTAATGAAAGAAGCCGTGAGAGGGGAACCTCCCCAGGAACTCCCTCGCCCGCTTGCGGGAGAGGGTGGGGGTGAGGGCACGAGCGGCCGGACGGCGACCCCCTCGCCCCGCTCTCTCCTTCTCCCAGCGGGCGAGGGAGCCCACGCATCATCGCATCCAGACGAGCCGGCTCGATCGCCGTCTACCCGCCTAAGCTCGTTGGGTTTCGCCTCTTCTCCGGGCGGCGCCGCATCCCTCGGAGCCGTCGCTTCTCCCGGCCTCGCGGCGGGGAGAGGGGGGGCGCCGCCTTCCGCGCCGTCGGCGGAAGCCTCCGGCCGCTTGA
>CAZMIB010000114.1:0-10959 GCA_964566245.1 uncultured Elusimicrobia bacterium
GGGACCATCCCAGCGTCTGACCGTGGCCGATGGCTCGATTCTCTGGAGCGCCGCTGGCGGCTGAGTTTGCTAAAATAGCGCCGCTCGAATGATCCCGCCCCCGGTCCTGGTGGACTCCCCGACGGCCCTGGCCGGCCTGTTGCCCCATCTTCTTTCCGCGCCGCGCGTCGCGGTCGACACCGAGTCCAACAGCTTCTACGCGTATCACGAGCGCCTGTGCCTGCTGCAGGTCTCGATCCCCGAGGGCGACTACCTGGTCGACACGCTCGCGATCGAGGATCTCTCGCCGCTGTCGCGCCTTTTCGAGACGGCCGAGATCGAGAAGATCTTCCACGCGGCCGAGCAGGACATCCGCCTGATCAAGTCGACGCTGCGCTGCAAGGTGCTGAACATCTTCGACACGATGGCCTCCGCGCGCATCGTGGGCTGGAAGGAGATCGGCTACGCCCCGATGCTCGCCAAGCACCTGCACGTCAACCTCGACAAGCGGATGCAGCGCAGCAACTGGGGCCGCCGCCCGCTGGAGCCCGCGCAGATCGACTACGCGGCCAAGGACACGCACTACCTCGCCCGCCTGCGCGACCTGCTGTACAACGAGCTGGAGCGCTGCGGCCGGCTGGCCGAGGCTCGCGAGGTCTTCGCCCGCATCGAGCGGCTCGAGCCCGCCTCGCGGGCCTTCGACTTCGACGGCTTCCGGTGGCTGAAGGGGGCGAAGGACCTCGGTCCCGAGAAGCTCGCGCTGCTGCGCGAGCTTTACATGTACCGCGACAAAGCGGCCCGCGCCTCGAACCGGCCGGTGTTCATGGTGCTCTCGGACACCTTGCTCGTGCGTCTCGCGGCGAGCGCCCCGGACGCGCACGCGCTGCGCTCGTTCAGCGGCATGACCCCCTACCTGCTGCACAAGCACGGCCCCGGAATACTGACGGCCATCGCGCGCGGCAAGTCCGCCCCGCGCGTCGAGCCCCTGCCGCGCCGCCCGCACGAGATGACGCAGCGGCAGATGGACCGCTTCAAGCACCTCCGCGAGTGGCGCGCGCGCGCCGGCGCCGAGCGCGGCGTCGACCCGGACGTGATCCTCTCGAACCGCGCGCTGAAGGAGCTGGCCAAGCTCGAGGGGGAGGACCTCAACGCCCTGCGGACGATCGAGGAGCTCGGCCCGCAGAAGCTGAGCCTATTCGGCCCCGACCTGCTCCGCCTCCTGCACCGGCACAAAATATAAGGAAGGTGCCGGGGTTGAAGTCCGCGCCGCTTGGACCGAAAGTCCCAGTCCTATCCTAGGTCCTTCGGTCCAAGCGTGCTATGATGCGCGCCATGACCACGCGCCATCTTCTCGCCGCCTTCCTGCTGTGCCTGCTCGCGTCCGCCGCCCGCTCCGCGCCCGAGGCCCCGCCCTCCGGCGACGCGCGCCGCTTGATCGTCGCCTTCCGGCCGGGAACCTCCCCCGAGGAGCGCCGCCTCGCGCTGGAGAAAGCGGGCCTGTCGATAGACGAGGACATGGCCGAGATCGGCGCGGTCATCGCCGAGGCGCCGCGCTTCTCCCCGAGCGCCGTGCCCGCGCTCAAGGCCGAGCCGGCCGTCGCCGAGGTGGTCGAGGACTACTATCGGATCTGGCTCTACGAGGCTCCCGAGCTTCCGACGATGCAGGACTTCAGGGAACGGCTGCTCGAGGCGCCGAAGCCCGCGCCGGTCGCGTCGCCGCGGCTGGAGAACGGCGAGTTTCCGTGGGGGATCGAGCGCGTGAACGCGCGCGACGCGTGGCCCAGGACGACCGGCGCGGGGGTGAAGGTCGCGGTGCTCGACACCGGCATCGACCCCGACCATCCCGAGCTCGCCGGCAAGGTGGCCGGGGGAACGAACGGGGCTCTGTTCGGAGGGGACTGGCGCGACGACAACGGCCACGGGACCCACGTCTCCGGGACGATCGCCGCCCAGCTCGACGGCCGCGGCGTGGTCGGTGTCGCGCCAGGCGTCCAGCTGTACGCGGTCAAGGTGCTCGACAAGAACGGCGGCGGCAACCTGACCTCGATCCTCAAGGGCTTCTACTGGTGCGTCCGCAACCGGATGCAGGTCGTCAACATGAGCCTCGGCTCTCCGAACGGGATCTTCGTCTGGCATTGGCTGATCGAGTACGCGCACAGCCGCGGGGTCGTGCTCGTCGCCGCGGCGGGCAACTCGAGCGGAGCGGTCGGCTACCCGGCGGCGTACCCGGAGGTCATCGCGGTCTCGGCCTCGGACGTGGACGACCGCCTCGCGCCTTTCTCCAGCCGCGGGCCCCAGGTCGCCTTCATCGCCCCCGGGGTGGACGTCATGTCGTCGATCCCGGGCGGAGGCTACGCGCGCCACTCGGGGACCTCGATGGCGACGCCGCACGTGACCGGCCTGGCGGCGCTCGCGATCGCCCTCGGGCACTCGGGCCCGGAGGACGTGCGGCGGGCGCTGACGGCCGCGGCGCGGCCGCTGCCCGGGCTGAGCCGCTCCGAGCAGGGAGCGGGAATGATCGACGCCGGGAAGCTGGCGGGCCGCCCCTAGGATCGCCCGGCGGAGCGGCGGTCGCGGAACGCGGCCGCCGCGAGGACAAGATAAAGGAAGGCGCAGGCCCAGCGCGCCTGCTGGCCGGGGAAGGCGAGCTGCAGCGCGAACAGGCCGAACAGCCCGGCGGACTCCGCGAGGGAGAGGCGCAGGTTCGACAGCACCGCCAGGCCGAACAGGGACTGAGCCGAGGTCAAGAACAGCTCCTCGATCTGACGCGCGTCGAGCGGCAGGGCCGTCGCCTTTCCGGCCGAAAGGCAGGCGGCGAGAGGCAGGCTGCCGACCAGCAAGGTCCACTGGTTGACCTTCGACGACACCAACGTCCGAAGACCCACCGACGCACGCCCCCTGACGGCAAAGGCGACCGCGGCGATCAGCTCGGGAGCCTCCGAGGCCAGCGGGGCGAGCCACTGGACGAGCAGGAACTCGTCGATGCCCCAGCGCCGGCCCGAGGCCAGCAGCCCCTCCGCGAACGGTTTGGCCGAGACCCCGATGGCCACGGCCGAGAAGACGTACAGCCCTAAGACCGTCAGCCGGCGCCCGAGGACCGGAAGCCGGGCGATCAGCGCGGCCGGTCCCTCCAGCACGGGCTCGGGACCGGAAGCCCCGGCGGCGCGCCATGCGTAACGGCCGAACCAGGCCAGCAGCACGACGCTGTCGATCCAGGAAAGCGAGCCCTTGAGCGGCAATATAAAGGAATAAAGGGTCGCTCCGAGCAGGGCCTCCAGCTCGATCCTGTTGGAGGCGGGCAGATGGACCTCGCGGTGCCCCTGCTTGAGCCTGCTCGCGAGCACGACGGCCGGCCAGCCCAAGCCCAGGAGCAGGCGGTTGCCGCCGGTCATGTTGGCCGCCGCGAAGGCGGCGTAGGCGGGGTTGCGCCCGGCCTTCCAGGCGAAATAGATGTCGACCGCGTACTCCGGCAGGACGGCGACCAAGGCCAGCAGGCCGATCGCGAGACCTTGCGGGACGTCGACCTCGGCGGCCTCGCTGGCCCAGCTTAGAAGGAACGCCGCCCCGACCACGCACAGCCCCGGCAGCAGGGCCTCCCACGGGGGGGAAGGGCGAAGGCGCAAGGCGGCCGACGCCAGCCAGGGGACGCACAGCGCCGCGGTGAATAACAGCGGGACGGCCTGGCGGGCGGAGCGGGGCATGGGCGTCCCGCATTCTAGGAACCCTTTTGAGGGCCTTGCAAACGGGCTTACGACAGAGTAAACTTCCTGCGTGCGCGTCCGCTTTTGGGGCGTCCGGGGCTCCATTCCCGCTCCCGGCGTCAAAACCAGCCGCTACGGCGGCAACACCTCCTGCGTCGAGCTGACGCTTAAGGACGGGACCACCGTCCTGCTCGACGCCGGCACCGGACTCAGGGTCGCGGGGCTGGATTTCGTCCGCCGCCCGCGCAAGTTCCCGATCCACATGCTGGTCACGCACCACCATTGGGACCACATCCAGGGCTTCCCGTTCTTCGTCCCGATCTACGACGGCAAGACCCGGCTGGTCCTGCACCCCTGCCGGACCAGCTCGAAGGACATGCTGGTCTCTATGTTCGACCAGATGGACGGCGCCCATTTCCCGGTGCAAGGCTCGGACATTCCGGCCAAGGTGGAGTTCAACGCGAGCTCGGAGCGCGTCTGGAAGATCGGCGACGCGGAGGTCACTCGCATCCGCACGAACCATCCCGGCGGGGGCTGGGGCTTCTGCGTGCAGGAGGAGGGGCGCAAGTTCGTCTATCTGACCGACAACGAGCTCGACCCTCCCCAGCTCACGACCACCGTCGATGAGTTCGCCGAGTTCTGCAAGGACGCCGACCTGATGGTCCTCGACGCGCAGTACACCCCGAAGGAGCTCGCGGTCAAGAAAGGATGGGGCCACTCCAGCATCCTCCAAGCCGTCGATCTCGGGGCGCGCGCGCAGGCCCGCTGCGTCGCGCTTTATCATCACGACCCCGAGCGGACCGACGACGAGCTGGACCAGATCGGCGCCGAGTCGGACGCCTGGCTCAAGCGCCGCAACCCCGAGAGCTCGGTCCTCGTGACCCGCGAGGGGCTCGAGTTCGAGGTCGGCCAGCTCCCGAGCCGCGAGGCCGTCTCCCGTTGACCGCCAGCCTGCAGCCCGGCCGCATCTTCCTTAGCCGCCTCGCGCGCGGCAGCGACCTCTGGGACTCGCTGACCGCGTTCTGCGTCGGCAACAATATCCGGCTCGCGACCGTCGAGGCCGTCGGGGCGGTCGAGAAGGCGGTGTTCGGCTACTACCGCCAGCAGGACCGCCAGTACGACACCTTGACGATCAACAAGCCTCTGGAGATCGTGTCGATGCTGGGGAACGTCAGCCTGCTCGACGGTCAGCCGTTCCTGCACGCCCACGTCTCCTTCGGCGACGAGAAGGGCCAGGTCTGGGGCGGGCACCTCTTCAAGGGAACGATCGTGTTCAGCGTCGAGTACAAGATCACCGAGCTGGTCGGCGGCGGGCGCTCGCGCCAGCCCGACGCGGACACGGGCCTGCCTCTCTGGGGAATTTGAAACCGTCCAAGCCCGTCCTCGCCGTCGACATCGGCGGCACGAAGGTCCTGGCCTGCGTCGTCGCCCCCGGCGGCCGCGTGCTCGCCCGGCGCAAGACGAAGACCGGCGACCCGAACGACCTCATCGAGCGCGTCGAGACGCTCGGCAAGGAGGCGGTCGCGGACGCGGGGCTGAAGCTCGCGGACCTCGAGGCGATCGGGGTCGCGGTCCCGGGAGGGGTCGACCGGCGCACCGGCGTCGTCGTGCGCGCGGTCAACCTCGGCTGGAAGGACTTCCCGGCGGGCAAGCTCCTGAGCCGCGCGTTCGGCCGCCCGGTGATCGTCGAGAACGACGCTAACGCCGGCCTGCTCGGCGAGGCGACGTACGGAAGCCTCAAGCGCTGGCACGACGACACCTTGACCGGCTTTTTCGTCGGCACCGGCGTCGGCGGCGGGCTGATGATGGGCGGACGCCTCTATCGCGGCGTGTCGGGCTCCGCCGGCGAGCTGGGCCACATGGTGGTCGCCCACGGCGGCCCCAAGTGCGCCTGCGGCCGGCGCGGCTGCCTGGAGTCCTTCGCCGGGCGGCGCTCGATCGAGAAGCGGCTGCGCAAGGCCGGCGTCGAGCCGCCGGGCGGGGGCCGCTTCACCGGCGGCAAGCTCCGCAAGGCGCTCACGGCCGGGGACAAGAGCGTGAGGCGCGAGCTGGAGTCGGCGGCCGAGCATCTCGGGGTCGGGGTCGCGAACCTGCTCGCGATACTCAACCCGCGCGGCTTCGTGCTCGGCGGCGGGGTGATCGAGGCCGTCGGAGACTTCCTGCTGCCGCGGATACTGAAGTCGGTCGAGAAAAACGCCTTCGGCAAGGCGTACAAGGACTGCCATATCGTAAGATCCGCTCTAGGGGACGAGGCCGTCGCGCTCGGCGCGGCCGCCTTCGCCCGCGGGCTGGGATAAACGCTCCAAAGGAGAAAAGGATGCTCAAGAATCTGGCGTTGGCGGCCGCGGTCGCGGCCGCGTTGATCGGTCGCGAGGCGGCCGCGGCGAAGACCGGCGCGGCCCAGGCGTGGCGGAAATCGCCCGGGACCTACGCGGTCTTCAAGACCGGCAAGGGGTCGATCGTCTGCCGCTTGTTCGCCGACAAGACGCCCAGGACCGTCCAAAACTTCGTCGGCCTCGCGGAAGGAACCCAGGAGTACGTCGACCTGCATGACGGCTCGCGCAAGAAGGGGAAGTTCTACGACGGAACCAAGTTCCACCGCGTGATCGCCGGCTTCATGATCCAGGGCGGCGACCCGCTCGGCAACGGCACCGGCGGCCCCGGCTACCAGTTCGACGACGAGATCCACCCGGACCTGAAGTTCGACCGCCCCGGCCTGCTCGCGATGGCGAACGCCGGCCTGACGCCCGACGGCCGCGGCACCAACGGCAGCCAGTTCTTCATCACCGACACCCCGCGCGGGCGCTTCGCCGAGCCCCCGTCGTACCTGAACGGGAAGCACACGATCTTCGGCGAGGTCGTCGAGGGCCAGGGCGTGGTCACCGCGATCGCCGACGGCGCGACGGCCGGCGGCAACGGCATGGCGACGGACCCGGTCGTCCTCGAGAAGGTCGAGATCGTGCGCGTGCCCGCCAAGGGGGAGAAGAAGGCGCGGACGCGGGCGGCGGCGCCGGCTCAATGAAGGTCGGACGGTTCGAGGTCCACGCGCTCAGCGACGGGACGTTCCGCCTCGACGGCGGGGCGATGTTCGGCGTCGTGCCGAAGGTCCTCTGGGAGAAGGGCGACGCCCCCGACGAGCGCAACCGCATACGGCTCGGGCTCGGCTGCCTGCTGGTCAAGACGCCGCGCGGCAAATGGGCGCTCGTCGACACCGGCCTTTCGGACAAGTACGAGCGCGATCCGAAGTTCCTGAAGATCTACGCGGTCGAGCGCCCGAGGACCTTGCTCCACGCGCTGAAGGACCACGGCCTGACTCCCGCCGACATCTCGCTGGTCGTGAACACGCACCTGCACTTCGACCACTGCGGCGGGAACACGATCGAGGACGGGGGGCGCCTCGTCCCGGCCTTCCCGAACGCGCGCTACATCATCCAGAAGGACGAGTGGCACGACGCGACGCACCCGCACGAGCGCAACCAGGCCAGCTACCTGCGCGAGAACTTCGAGGTCCCCGAGTCCTCCGGACGCATGGAGCTGATCGACGGGGACGTCGAGCTGGAGCCGGGCTTCAAGGCGGTCCGCAGCGGCGGCCACACGCGCGGCCACCAATGCGCGCTGGTCGAGTCCGAGGGGGACGCGGCGCTGTTCCTCGGGGACCTCATCCCGACGCGCTCGCACGTCCCGCTGCCGTGGATCATGGCCTACGACCTTCACCCGGTCGACAGCCTGGAGTCGAAGCGCCGCCTCCTGGCGATGGCCGAGGAGCGGCGCTGGAGGCTCGTGTTCCAGCACGATCCCAAGCAGTCGGTCGGGCGCCTGGAGCGCGCGGACGGAAGGCTCGTCGTGCGCCCCGCGGAGGAGCCGTGAGGCGCCTGCTCCCGCTTCTCGCCGCGGCCGCGGCCTTGGGCTGCGCGCGGCTCAAGCTCGACGAGCTGCGCTACCGCCTGATCGACGCGGCGGAGCTCGGGGCCCCGATCCTCGAGGCCGGCCTGCGCGCCGACCCGGCCGCGACGACGTCCCCCGAGCGCGAGGTGCTGGCCGCCTTGGAGAAGGGCGGCCTTCAAATCGGCTACGTCGGCGGCGACGGGCGGCTGAGGCACGCGAGCGCCGGGCCCGCCGGCTCGGAGCTCAACGAATGGCTGTCCCGCGGGGGCTTCGGGGCCGCCGCCGCGGCGCTGGCCTGGGAGTACCGCCGCCCGGCTGTGCTGTGCCCGAGCGCCGACGCCTGCGAGCTGGCCTATCCGCTGATCGAGGGTGGGCGCTTCGAGGGCCTGCTCATCGCGCGCGCCGACCCGGCCAAGGTCGACGCGCCGGCCTTGGTCGCCGCCCAGCTCGACCTGAGCCGCAAACTCGCGCCTTAAGTTCCTCGGGACCGCCGCGCCGCGGACCGCGGGTTGAGCATCCGCTCGGCGAGGCGCAGGTCGGAGGGACGGTCGACGTCGATCACCTTCGCGAGCGGCACGCCCCAGACCAGGCCGGCGCGCGTCCCCTCGGTCAGGAACTCCCTCAGCCGCCCGTACCGCCGGCGGCCGTCGGCGAAGAGACGCGGACGGAAGTAGTAGAGCCCCGCCGTCACCCAATAGGAGCCCTTCGCCTCCGGCCCCATCGCGCCGACGCGGCCCCCGCGCCCGAGCCGCGCCCAGAGCGGGTTTTCGTCGTGCACGAAGTCGGTGAGCCCGACCACCGCCGCGGCCCCGCGCCGGAGGCGGGCCCGCCGCGCGAAACGCTCGACGACCGCCGGCGGGCAAAGCGCGTCGACGGTCGACATCAGGAACTCCCGGCCGCGCATCGCGCGGCTGATCTCCAGGAAGCTGTGGTAGGACGAGGGGGTCGTCTTGACGATCCAGCGCACCGCGAACGGCCAGCGCTCGGCCGCGACCGCGGCCTGGAGACGCCGCGCGAAGCGGCGGTTCGTGATCAGGACCGCCTCGTCGACCGGCAGGCGGCGGTAGGCGTCGAGAACGCGCAACAGCAGCGGCCGCCCCGCGACCGGGACAAGCGGCTTCGGGACCGCGATGCCCGCCTCGCGCAGGCGCTCGCCCTTGCCCGCGGCGATGATGGCGGCTTTCATGCGGGCGATTATAGCACTACGCGCCGGTTGACAGGCGCGGCCGACGACGATAGACTTTCTTTTCACGCCCATGGGCCTCCTGTCGCTGCTGATCGCCGCCACCTTGGCGGCCCCGTCCGCCCGGACGAGCTCCGCGCTGAGCGCGCGCGAGTTCGAGCGGCTCCTGCAAGGCTTCGCGGACCAGGCGTACATGAAGGGCTTCCGCCGGCTCGGCGAGCTGAGCGATTGCGACCACGCGCATCTGCTGATCGCTCCAGGCTCCGAGCGCCCGGCCGCCCTGCTGTACCACACGCAGGAGCTCGACCGCTCGCTCGACCCCGCGGCCCGGAACTGGCTGCAGTGGCCCGACGGCCGCGTCGAGGACGCGGCCCCCTACGAGCGGCGATCCTACCCTACGTCCGCGTCCTGGGACTGGTTCCGGCGCCGCCGCCTCCCCGAGCTGCGCGCGCAGCGCACCGTGACGGCCGAGATGCTCGACCCCGAGCGCCTCGGCGCGGGCGCCTTGCGCGGCGTCCAATGGACCTTCACGCGCGTACCGTGCGCGTCCGCCGAGGACGCGGAGCAACGGGTGGCGGTCGTGCTGCCCACCCGCGAGAAGGTCTGCCTGCGGCTCGGCCGCGATTGACTCCGCCGGTCATCCGCGGGGGAAAAATCCTTTACCGCTCCTCGATGGCTCCCTCGCCCGCCAAGGCGTTAAGATGGGGGAGGCGGGGGAGGGAACCATGAAAGATTCCGTCGCGAGAGCCATTGGCGGAAGCCTCATCGCCGGCGCGGGGATGTTCGCGCTGGTCCTTTCGACGCCCGCGATCGACAAGCTCCAGGACGACGCGAACCAGCCGCCTCCGGCCGCCGGCGAGCGGGCGCAGCCGTCCTCGAGCCAGCCGCCGTCGAGCCAGTCGCTCGAGGGCTGGCCCGACACGTCCCGCGCGGTCGCCGAGCGTATGATCGAGAAGTACGGGCCGCCCACCGAGTCCACCCCGAGCATGCTGATATGGCAGGGGAACGGCCCGTGGAAGCGGACCGTCGTCTACCGCGAGGAGACGCTGCACCAGTTCCCGAGGCGGCACTCGGACGTCCTCGAGCAGACGGTCAACTACCGCGTGCCGGCGAAGAAGCTCGGCGACCTGGAGCAGTTCGACGGCAGCCTCGTCGTCAACCGGACGAAGGGCGAGCTGTCCGCGATGTCCGACAGCGAGGAGCACAACTTCCTGCTGCTGAACCTCGCCGACGAGATCGCGAACGGCAAGCGCAGCGTGAAGGACGCGCGCAACTTCGCCGCGAAGACGACCGTGCTGACCTCGGCCGGCCGCACGTCCCCGTACGTCGATAAGCTGAACTTCATCGTCCCGACCGGCGACACCGCCGACCCGGACGAGTCCATCCCCGAGCAGAAGACGCTCCAAGAGATGATGAAGTAAGCCTTTCCGGAGAGGCTCCAAGCGCCCGAGTTCCCCAAGGGCTCGGGCGCTTGGATTTATCCCGGCCCCCTTCTCGGAAGGTATTGACTTTTGTTACGTATCTGTTACAATTTCGCCACTGTCTTCGCCGGAGACAGGCGGCGTCCGAGCGCCGCGCGCGAGGGAGAAACGAGATGCGAAGCGGAGCCCGTTACGCGGCCTTGGCCTTGACCGCCACGATGACCGCCGGTTGCGCGTCCTTCGGCGCGCGGAAGCCGTCGTCATCCCGGGGAACGACGGTCGTGACCGCGGCCGGCCTCGTCGGCCCCGACGGGTCCGCGCAAGGCGACGCGGAGCCGGAGCTCCGCAACCGCGTCCTGCAGTCGATCCCTCAGCTCAAGGCGGTGCCCTTCGCCTTCGACAAGGCGGAGCTCGGCCCCGAGGCCGTCAAGGTCCTCGACGAGAACGCGGCGTACCTCAAGAGCCACCCCGAGGCTCCCGTGATGGTCTCCGGCCACTGCGACGCGCGCGGCACGACGGCCTACAACCTGGCCCTCGGCCAGCGCCGGGCGCGGATCGTCCGGGAGTACTACCAGCGGATGGGCGTCCCCTCGCGCCGGATCGCGACGATCAGCTACGGCTCGGAACATCCTATCTGCGCGGCGGCGACGGAAGACTGCCACGCCCGCAACCGGCGGGCCGAGACCCTCTCGACGTTCGCGGCCGACATCAGCGAGCTGCCGCGCCGGCACGGCAGCCGGTGACCGAGCCGGGCGCGGAGTCCAAGCCGGGGTCGTCCGCCCCGGGGACG
>CAZMIB010000115.1:0-10937 GCA_964566245.1 uncultured Elusimicrobia bacterium
GTAGCTGAGCGGCGCCCCGATCGCGCCGAGCGCCGCGCCCCAGGCGTAGCGGCCGCGAAGCCAGCCCATCGAGGCGTTGAACGTGCTGACGAACAACAGCCACAGGCAAACGATCCACAACGGGAGCAGCCCCGAGTAAGGAAGCCTGAACGCGTAGAACCCCAGGCGCGTGACGAGGACGTCCACCGCGCTTCCGGCAAGCGTCGCCGCGAGCAAGAAACGCGCCTCTCGCCACGGCCGCGGACAAAAGGGCAGATGCAGCGCCAAGGCGGCCGCCGCGGCGGCCGGTCCCCACAACGGCTTCCCCTTCGCGCCCCCCAGCACGCAGGCCAGCCAGCCGAGCTGGAAAGCCGCGAAATTGACGAGATTCCTCACGCCTTCACCCCCACGCGCGGCTTGCGGACGTGCGGATGCGGGATGAACGGAACGCCCTTCAACAGCAGGCGCAGCGCCTGCCAATGGATCGACCAGACCACCTTCAACGTCATCAACGGGTAGCGCGCCAAGGCCCCGGCCATCGCGGAGCGCGTCAGCTCGCGCCGCGTCAGCGCCAAGGTGGCGTCGAACATCTTGCCGCCCTTGAGGTTGTCCATGTGCACCGCGAGCCGGCGGCCGGGAGCGCTGAAGCGCCAGTCGTAATCGAGGTCCAAGGTCATGAACGGCGAGACGTGGAACTCCTTCGCGAAGCGATAGCGCCTCACGCCCCCCGCGCCCTCGTCGCGCGAGGGATCGAGGACGTAGCAATGCCGCTCGCCCCACGGGGTATTGTTCACCTCGGCGACGATGGTCTCGACCCCGCCGGCGCGGCCGAAGCAGTAGTAGAAGCTGACCGGGTTGAAGCAGTAGCCGAAGTAGCTGAGATGGGTCAGCAGGCGTATCGGTCCCTCGGGACGGCGCCCGGTCATCGACGCGACCAAGGCGCGCACGCTCTCGTCGAGCGGGACGGCGGGATCGCCCAGATGGTCCTCGCGCCTGAAGCGGGCCAAGGCGGGGCGGCTCGCCGAGGCCACCCCCGGCAGCTCCAGCGCCCCGGGCAACTCGGCCAGGTCGAGATAGACCATGAACAGCCGGTACGAGAACGCGTTCCCGACCGGCTCGAACCTGCGGTGGCGCAGCAGGCCCTCGTAGAGGCAGCTCTCCATTTAGTGCTCTAACGCTTCCCGAAAAGGTAATGCGCGACCTGCCACTCCGTGCCCTCTCCGTAACCGAACAGCTCCGCGACGGCGATGAAGAATAATCGCCAGCGCACGATCCAGCGGTCGGTCTCGGTGCCGTAAACCGGCTGAAGCGCGCGGAAAACCTCGTCGTGCCGCGCGTCCAGGTTCTTGAGCCACGCCTCGGAGGTCTTTTGGTAATGCTCGCCGCCCCAGGTCCAGCTTCGCTGCAGCACCAGGACCTTCTGGTGCTGGGCGAGCAGGTCGGCCGAGGGCATGATGCCGCCGGTGAAGAAGTTCCGGCCCATCCAGTTGTCGGCGCCCTGGGTCTCGAACAGGTAGGCGTATCTGCGGTGGCAAAAGATGTGCACGAACAGCTTGCCCCCGTCGTTGAGCCAGCCCGCGATGCGTCCCATCAGGACCTCGTGGTTGCGGACGTGCTCGAACATCTCGACCGAGACCACGCGGTCGAAGCGCCTCCCCGGCTCGAACGTGTTGATGTCCTTGGTGACGATCTCGATGTTCGACAGCATGCGGCGGCCGGCCTCCGTCTCTATGAAGGCCCGCTGGGTCTTGGAGTTCGACACGCCCAGGATGCGGCAGCGCGGGAAGAGCTCCGCCAGCCAGAGCGTCAGCGAGCCCCAGCCGCAGCCCAGCTCAAAGATATCCATGCCGTCCTGGATCCCGGCGTGGCGGACCGTGGCGTCGAGCGCGGCGTCCTCGGCGCGGGCCAAGGTCGTCACGCGCTCCGGCCAATAGCAGCTGCTGTACTTGAGCCGGGGCCCGAGCACCAGCTTGAAGAACTCGGCCGGCACCTCGTAGTGCTGGCGGTTCGCCGCGTCCATATCGACGGCGACCGGCCCCTTGCCGAGCTCGCGCGCGAAACCCGCCAGCTTGAGGTTCCTCCAGCGCTTGGCCTCGGAGCGCAGGCGCTGCGCGGCCAGGCGGCGCACGCCCATGCGCAGCAAGACGTCGGGCACCAGCCCGCTTTCGGCGATATCGACGGGGTTCACGGGGTCTCCTTGGGAAACCAGGGGATGAAGACGCTGGTCGTGCGCTGATAATCGCGGTAGTCGTCGCCGCGGCTGCGCACGGCCTGCGCCTCGGTAGCCGGGATGCCGGTCACCTTGAACAGGAAGTAAAGCATGATGAACGGCGCCGGCAGCGCGAGCCAGCCGTGGGGCGCGCCGACGCCCATCAGCGCGTACGATCCCCAGTGCAGCCACTCGAAGAAATAGTTCGGATGGCGCGAGTAGCGCCACAGCCCGGCGCGGCAGGTCTTGCCGCGGTTGGCCGGATCGCGGCGATGGCGCGCGAGCTGGGCGTCGGCCGCCGACTCGCCCGCGACGGCGACCAGCCAAAGACCGGCCCCGGCGATATCCCAGCACCCCAAGGCGGGGGCCGGGTTGAGCGCTACTATAAGGAAGGACAGCGAGAGCACGACGTCGAGAACCGCCTGGGCCTCGAAGAAAATGAAGAAGTACGGCTGCGCGCGCTCGCCCCAGGACGCGCGCAAGGTCTGATAGCGCTCGTCCTCGTGCTTGCCGATCACGCGGTTCCTCAGCAGGTAGCCGGCCAGCCGGAAGCTCCACAGCCCCGCCATCGCCCCCACGAGCGCCCGGCGCGGAAGGTAGCCCGGCGCGGCCCAGGCGTAGAACACGGCCAGAAGGCCGAGGCCCGCCGCCCAGCCGACGTCGACCACGCCCGCGTCGCGGCGCGCGCGCTGCACGAGCCACAGCGCGGCCATCATCGCGCCCACGAGGAGCCCGCCCTGGACCGGCAGAAGTAGCAGCGTTGTCGCCATTTCGTAGCCCCTTCGTGACGTCCTCGCATTTTAATACACTAAGGCTCACGATGACGACCCCCTCCGCGATCCGATTGGCTTTCGGCTTGGGCTGCGCCTTCGCCGCCTTGCTGCCCTATTTTCCTCCGCCCTCGTCACCGTTGTGGATGCTCTCGATCGGCGTCGCCGAGGGCGGCCACGTGCTCGTGCTTCTCTGCCTGCTGGCCTTCCTGCCGGGCTGGTCGCTGACGCGCGGCGGGCGGATCGGCGCGGCGCTGGCCGTCATGGCCGCGCTGGCTTCCCTGGTCCCGCTCGCGAAGGCGTACTGGATCGCGCGCGCGCTGCCGGCCGAGCTAGACCGGGCTTTCGGCGGGCCGGCCTCCCCCGAGGCCCCGCTCTCCCTGACGCGGCTGTTCTGGACCCCGGCGCCGAGAGTGCGTTCGTCGACGATCGTCTACGCGAAGCCGGACGGCGAGGCGCTCGCGATGGATGTTTTCCAGCCGCTGGACGGCGCGGGCCCGCGGCCCGGCGTGCTGGTCGTGCACGGCGGCTCGTGGCGCCGCGGCGACCGCACCCAGCCGACGCCGCTGAACCTCAAGCTCGCGGCGGCCGGCTACGTCGTCGCCTCGATCGAGTACCGGCTCGCGCCGCGCTGGAAGTACCCGGCCGCGCAGGAGGACGTGCACGCGGCGCTGGGGTACCTGAAGGCGCACGCGCCGGAGCTGGGCCTCGATGCCTCGCGTATCGCCTTGATCGGCCGTTCCGCCGGCGCGCAGCTCGCGGTGCTCGAGGCTTACTCGGACCACGACCCGTCGATCAAGGGCGTCGTGGATTTCTACGGGCCGATGGACCTGAAGCGCGCCTGGGAGAAACCAAGCAACCCGCGCGTGCTGAACTCCCAGGAGGCGCTGGGCGACTACCTCGGCGGCTCTCCCGAGCAGAAGCCCGAGGTGTACCGAACGGCCTCGCCGTCCAACTTGATCGGCAAGGACACGCCGCCGACCTTGATGATCCACGGCTTGAAGGACGACCTGGTTTTCCCTCTACATTCGGAGACGATGACGCGCCTCCTGACCGAGGCCGGCCGGCCGCACTACTACCTGCCTTTGCCGTGGGCCACGCATTGCAGCGACTTCATCTACGGCGGGCCGACCGGCCAGCTCAGCACCTACGCGGTCGAGCGCTTCCTGGCGGCGGTGTTGAGGTAGGCAAACGATGTTCGTCCTAGGCCATCTCGGCGTCGGCAGCAAGATCGTCAGCCCTTGGACGCGCGACCTCCCGAAGAGCGCGGTCTTTTTCGGCTGCCTGCTGCCGGACCTGATGGACAAGGCGTTGTACTACGGACTCGTCGAGGCGACCGGCCGGCGCTCGTTCCAACTCGGCCTGATCTGCGGCACGCGGACCTTCGGCCACACCGCGCTGTTCTGCCTCGCGCTGGCCCTCGCCGCCCGCGCGCTTCGCTCGCCGGCTCTCAAGGCGGTGACGCTCGGCGTCGCCTCGCATCTGCTTCTCGACAACCTCGGCGAGATCACCGCGCTGGCCGGAGAGAAGAACCCCTATCTTTTCCACGCGCTTCTCTGGCCGGCCCTGCGCCCGTTCCCGCCCTACATCTTCAAGAGCGCGAGCGAGCACTTCAAGACCTTCCTGAAGCCCTACATCTTCGCCGGCGAGGTCGCGGGCGCCTACCTGCTGCTCATGGATTTCCTGAAGTCGCGCCGCGTTTTCCCCGTGGCCCCGGGCGCGGAAGCGGAATAGGAGAGCGATGACACGAGACCACGCTGCCGTTCTGCTGGCCGCCTGCCTGGCCTGCCAGGGCTGCGCCGGGACCGCCGTCCGTCGTTCCGGGCCGCCCGCCGCGCAAACCACGCGCTCCTCGACGACGGAGCCGACATCCGGCCTGGCCCCCGAGGAAGAAGCCTCGCGCCTGCGCGAGGCGGCCGACTACGCCCGCGAGGCCGGGAAACCCGTGACTTTGACCGAGAAGGATCCGCCCCTATGGGCGGGCGCCGTCGTGCTTGTCGGGCTGCTGCTTTCCATCCTCTTCATCGCGCGCTGAATCGGCACTATCGGCGAACTCGCGGGCGCCTACCTGCCCCTCAATAGCCGCACGCGTCCTTGCTTCCGAAATTATCCGCCCTGTCCGTCCAGCCAGTCGTCCCGTCGGCCAGCTTGACCTTGACCCACCATGTAGACGCATCCTTCCGATCGTCCGGAAAAACGAGCTCGGCCCAACAGTCCGGCGAAGGCTTTAGGCAAGAAATTTCGGGGGAGAGATCGAGCTCGCCGACTTTCCCTCGATGCCAATAATGGAACATGCCTTCTCCCATATCATCCAGCTGGAAGAAAATATCGCCCTTCGCGAACGGAGAATGATCGAACACCACGCCCAGGGGCACGGGCTTCAAGCGGACCTCCCCGGTGACGCCGGTCGCTTTCGTCCCCCTGACGGCCCGGCCCACGATTTTCTTGCCGTCGGGGGCATCCATCAGCTCCGTATCGGCGTCGACGGTCCAAGCCTTGTAGGCGCAGCATTCGAACGGGCACGCGTCCTTGGCGACGTATTTTTCCGGAGGACGATCCTGCGCGGACATGGCCGCCAAGCGTTTTTGAAAATCCAAGCGCCGTGCGCTGACGCCTTCGGACTTCCCTTGAAGGCGCTTCCCGACGTCCGAGGACATAAACGCCTTGCTGCCCATGAACGCGCTCGTTTCCGGCGACAACTTGGACGGCTTGAGCTCGAAGCCTCGCCGGTCCATCTCATCCAACGCTTGGATAGCCTCGTCCAGCCGCTGGGCATGCAGCAAATCATCCACCAGGTCGCGCCAGCGCCACTCGTTGCCGCACATGCCGCGGACATGCGCCTTCTCAAGCTCGAGGACCTGGGCCCAATCCTTCTTTTCCCTTACTTTTTGGATGCACAAAAAAGTATCGTAGAATGAAGAAGATTCGGGCAGTTAGCTCAGCGGTAGAGCATTCGCCTTACACGCGAAGGGTCGCAGGTTCGAATCCTGCACTGCCCATTCGATTTCGAGGAGAGAGAGCATGCGCGTCGTCTACGCCCACGGCATCAGCTTCGGCTCGGCGCTCGCGATGGTGATCAGCTTCACGATCAATCACTCCGTCCCGTGGGCGATCCTGCACGGCCTGCTCGGCTGGCTGTACGTGCTGTACTACGTGATTTTCCGGTAACGCCAGACGCTTCCCTCATTTTCCAACGACTCAGCTTTCGCTCCCACCTATCCGCGCTGGCGCGGATACTGAATGCCAGACGCCGCTTCATTGGATGGCCGGAGTTCCCTCCAGTGAACCCACGCCGCGACGGCGGCGAAGGACATCAGCGCGCAGCCTATCAGTGACAGACCTCGGCCGATGGCTTCGTCGTGGATCAGCAGGCCGGTGGTCTCCAACAGGTAGGTCCAATCGTGGACGCCGCCGGCGACCAGTTCCAGCTTCTGGGCGCGGGCGTCGGCGGCGTATGTGCCGATGTTGAGAAAGTTCTCGCCTAACCAAACCAAAGCGATGTCGGCGGATAAGGGGCGGCCGTCTTTAAGGAATTGAAAGACGGCCGCCGCGGGTAACAGCAACTGCATCATGGTTCCGCCCAGGACCATCACGAAACGAAGGCCGGAAATGCCGAAGATAATGTGGCCGCCTTCGTGGAAGGCTAGGTTGACCCAGTCCAGCGGGGAGAAAAAAGATTCAAGACGGGCGAGATTGACGGCGGACAGGACAAAGAGAAAGACCCAGCTTGCCATCAAGGCAGGCTGGGTCTTTAGCGCTTCGACGACTTTGCGATAGGGAGCGAACGGCAAAGGAAAATTTCCCCCCATCCCGCCCTTCCCCCGCAAACAAATCTGGGGGGAAGGAGTATTTAGAAGATCTCCTTCAGGAAGTTTTGCAGCTCCAGCCAGGAGCGGTGGTCGGCGGCGGCGTTGTAGGCCATGCCCTTCGAGGGGTCGTCGCCGGCCGTGGGCACCGTGAAGCTGTGCACCGCGCCTCCGTAGAAGACGAGCTGCCAGTCGATTTTCGCCTGGCGCATTCCGTCCTTGAAGGCCTTCACCGACTCGGTCGATATCCAGGCGTCGTCGCCGCCCTCCATCACGAGGATTTTCCCCTTGATGTTCTTAGCGTCGCCGGGATTCGGAGTATCGACCGGGGCGTGGAACACCGCGACGCCCTTGAGGTCCGCGCCGTCGAGCGCCAGCTCGAGCATGGCCCCGCCGCCGAAGCAGTAGCCGATCGCGGCCAGGCGCTTCGGGTCCGCCTCGGGCCGGGCCTTCAACACGTCCAGGCCGGCGCGGGCGCGCGCGCGCATCAGCGCGCGGTCCGCGCGGAAGGAGCCGGCCAGCTTGCCGGCCTCCTCGTGGTTCGCCGGATGGACGTCCTTGCCGTACATATCGAGCGCGAAGGCGACGTAGCCCAGCTTCGCGAGCTGCTCGGCGCGGCCGTGGGTGTAGGCCCCCGTGCCCATCCACTCGTGCGCGATCAGGATGCCGGGACGCGGGCCCTTCATGGAGTCGTCGTAGGCGAGATAGCCTACAAGGACCTTGTCCTCGTGCTTGTACTCGATGGTCTCGGTGTGGATCGCGGCGCGGGCGTTGACGGCCAGGGCCAGGACGGCGGCGATAAAGGTAGTCATGTCGTCTCTCCTTTGAGCGCCAAGAATAGCACGCCGCCCGCGGCGCACGCCAGCCCTCCGGCGACGAGGGTCGCCGGAGCCCCGACGCGCTGGGAGGCCGCCCCGGCCAGGAGGTTCCCGATAGGCGAGAAGCCCATGAAGGTCATCGAGAACAGGCTCATCACGCGCCCGCGCATCCCGTCGGAGCTCAGCGACTGCAGCAAGGTGTTCGAGCCGACGTAGGTGATCATCATGCCCCAGCCGGTCAAGGTCAGGAAGACGAGGCTGAAGTCGAGGCGGCTCGACAGCGCGAAAAGGGCCACCGTCGCGCCGAAGCCTATCGCCGCCGTTCCGACCATGCCCATGAGCCCGGCATGGTGCTCGCGCCGCGCGAGCATCACGCCGCCGATCAGCGCTCCGGCCCCGATCGCGCCGGTCAGCATCCCGAGGCCCTTGACCCCGACGCCGAGCGCGTCCGCGAACACCGGCAGCAGCACGATGTAGGGAGTCCCCGCGAGGCTCGAGAGCGCGAGCAGGCACAGCACCGCGCGCATCGAGGGATGCGACGCCGTGTAGTCGATGCCGCGGCGTATCGCGTCCAGCGGAGGCTCGGCGTCGGCCTTCCCGGCCGTGTCCTCGGGCTGCAGGCGCATCAGCGCGAGGCTCGCGAGAACGGCGAGGTAGCTTACCCCGTTCAGGAAAAAGCAGGCCCCCTCGCCCCAGGCGCCGGCCGCCAGGCCCGCGAGGATCGGGCCGAGAATGCGCGAGCCGTTGACCAGCATCGAGTTGAGGGCGATCGCGTTCGGCAGGTCGGCGCGCGGCACCATCCGCGCGAGGAAGGCCTGGCGCGCGGGCATCTCGAAGGAGTTCGTGACGCCCATGCCGAGCGCCAGCACCAGGATCTGGGCGACGGTCACGCGGCCGGTGATCGTCAGCCAGGCCAGCAGGAGCGCTTGGAGCGTGAAGGCGATCTGGGTCCAGACCAGCACGCGGCGCTTGTCGGCCCGGTCGGCGACGGCGCCGCCCAGCAAGCCGAAGAAGAGGAACGGGGCTTGGGAGGCGAAGGCGGCCAGGCCCAACAGGAACGGCGAGCGGGTCAGGCGGTAGACCAGCCACATCTGCGCGGTGCCCTGCATCCAGGTGCCGACGAACGAGATGAACTCGCCGATGAAGAACAAACGGAAGTTGTAGTGACGAAACGAGCGGAGCATGAGGAAATGTCCCCCCACCCTCCCCTCCCCCGCAACGGGGGGCGGGAGTAAAAGGACGAACCCCATTCTAGCAATGCGCGCACCCTGAACAAGCGGGCGATGAAGAATTTACCTGGGGTCCATGGGACCGCCTGGCCGGGGGGCCTATAATCCAACGGGTTCAGCTCTTAAGCAACGCCATCGCTCAGGAGGCACTATGAAGCTTCGCGCGCTTATCGCTGCGGCCGCGGCGTCGGCGGCGCTCTTGCCGGCGCCCGCCCTCGCGTCCAGCCATCGGGACTCTCCGTTCATCGCCGGCCAGCCCCGCGCCGACGGGACCGACTTCTACATGTTCCGCAGCTACGAGCCGGGCCGCTCGGGCTTCGTGACCTTGCTCGCGAACTATCAGCCGTTCCAGGAGCCGTTCGGCGGACCGCTCTACTATCCGATGGACCCCAACGCGCTCTACGAGATCTCGATCAACAACAACGGCAACTGCCACGAGCAGATGACGTTCCAGTTCCGGTTCACGAACGCCTCGCGGGGCGACAGCGTTCAGGCCGGCGACAAGCAGACGGCGATCCCCCTGCTGTACACCGGCCCGATCACGGCCGCCGACCAGACCAAGCTGGCGTTCAAGGAGTCGTACACGATCAAGCTCGTGCGCGGGAGCAAGAGGACGGGCGTGGCCTCGGACGTCACCAACGCCGACACCGGCGCGACGACGTTCACGAAGCCGCTCGACTTCGTCGGCACGAAGGTGTTCGGCGGCGCGCAGGGCTACGCGGCCTACGCGAACAGCTTCATCAGCAACATCACGATCCCCGGCTGCGCCGCGGCCGGGAAGGTGTTCGTCGGACAGCGCGCCGATCCGTTCGTCGCGAACCTCGGCCCGCTGTTCGACCTCGTGAACCTGAACCCGGTCGGGGCGCCGGACGCGGGCACGAACTCGCTCGCCGGCAAGAACGTGACGACGATCGCGATGGAGATCCCGACCGCCTGCCTCGTGCCGGCGACCAGCTCGGGCGTCGTCGGCGGCTGGACGACCGCGAGCCTGAGGCAGGCCCGGCTCGTGAACCCGACGCCTAGCTTCACGACGCCCGCGAAGGAAGGCGGGGCCTGGTCCCAAGTCTCGCGCGTCGGCAACCCGCTGGTCAACGAGCTGCTGGTCGGCGTGCCCGACAAGAACCGGTTCAACGCCTCGAAGCCGCAGAACGACGCGCAGTTCCTGTCGTACGTCACGAACCCGGCGTTCCCGGTCCTCCTGAACGCGCTGGACGGCTTCGCGGTCCCCGCGACGCCGCGCAACGACCTGGTCGTCGCGCTGTTGACCGGCGTCCCGGGCTTGAACCAGGGCGGCAGCGCCTGCGAGATGGTGCGCCTGAACACCGCCACCGCGGCGACGGCGCAGGGCTCGCAGAACAACCTCGGAGCGCTGAGCTGCCTCGACGCGGGGCCGGTCGCGAACCTCGGGAAGGCCGGCTGCGACCCGGCGGGCTACCCGAACGGGCGCCGACCCGGCGACGACGTCGTCGACATCACGCTGCGCATGCTCGAGGGAGCGCTGCTCCCGGCTTCCGCGGCTCCGGACGGCCAGAAGCCGTACACCGACGGAGCGGCGGTCAGCGACGCGTCCTTCGGCGCCGCGTTCCCGTACCTGAACGCGCCGTTCCCGGGCTCGCCGAACCCGTAAGCTAGGCTTTCGGCCGATGGACGAGAGTCCGACCGGAGGTGCCCATGACGAGAGGCTTGGCCGTCGCCGCGGCCCTGCTCCTTGGATTGGCGGCCTGCGGCAAGAAGAGCAGCGACCTCGCGAGCGCCGCGAACACGCCGGCGAACGCGATCGGAGCGGTGGACGCCTTCACCGCGCTCGTGGCCTCGATCGCCGACACGACCTCGGAGACCGACGACCCGGTCAGCATCACGGACATACCGGTGGTCCTCGTCGATAACGTCGACCCGAACCCGAACCAGTAAGCGCCCGGGACGAGGGGCGGGGAGGATTCCTCCCCGCCCCTTTTGGGAGGCGGCATGCGCTCGGCGCGGGCGTGGACCGGCGTGCCGCGGATCGCGAACGCCGCCGTGACGCTCGCGCTGACGCGCGCCCTCGCCGCCTGGACCTGGACCTTGGCCTCGCCGCCGCCGGAACCCGCGCCCCCCTCGAGCCCTTCCGCCCGCGCGCCGGACCTCGG
>CAZMIB010000116.1:0-10909 GCA_964566245.1 uncultured Elusimicrobia bacterium
CCGGGCCCGCGGTATCGCGCGGGGAACCAGCGAACCAGGGTCCGGGGGGTTTCCAGCGCGTCCATCCCCTGGCGGTCGCCCATCTTCACGGCTCGCGCCGTCGAGCCCTCGATGTCGGTGAACAGCACGGTCGCCAGGATTCGGTCGGGGTCGGGCCCACGGCGGACGCCCGTCAGGAACTCCTCGATCTCGTCGATCACGGCGTCGACGTCCTGCGTCCAGAAGATGTGGTCGGCGCCGGGGAACACCACCCCGGGCAACGGCAGCCACTCTTCCCTCGACTTCAGGGGCAATCAAGGCCGTCCGATCGCGCGCTTGAGCATGCTTCAGACCAGCAACGGCTCGATCTTGAAGCTCGGCACGAGCAACAGCTATGTGTCCGGCATCACGAACACGGCGCTGGCGATCGGCCCGACCGGCTTGGTCGGAATCGGCTCGCCGAGCCCCGCCCATGGTCTCGACGTCGTCGGCGACGTCCACTCCACGCTCGACATCTGCACCGACCAGCCCGCCGGCAACCCTCAATGCCTCAGCACCGTGAGCGTCGATAAGGCCAAGTTGGCCGCGTTCAGGATTTTCTTCACGCGGCTGAACGGCGCTTCCTCGGGCGAGGGCGCCTGCCAGGCCTACGGCTCCAACGTGCATTGCATGAGCGCGGGCTACGGCGCCGACAGCTACGCCTTCTGCACGACAGGCATCGCGTCCCAGGACGTGCCGGCCAACCAAAGCGCCGGCGCGCAGTGCATCGTCCTGCCTCAGTAATCCGGCGCGAGCGACGAAAAAGCGGCTCCGCCGAAGGCGGAGCCGCTCTTATCGAGCGCCGCGGATACCGCGGCGCTCACGCCGACCGAGTCGTTAAAGACCCTGCCAGGCGCTTGTTCCCTTCAAAGGCTCGAGCGCGGTCGTTCGTCCGGCCGGGGCTTTCGCGGCGGCCTCGGAGCGCGGCGCGCCTTCGGGCTCGCCGACCGGGGGCTTGTACCAGCAGCGCGGCCGGATGCCCACCACGAAGCCCTGCGAGCGGGTGCAGGTCCCGGGAGCGGGGTCGACGTCGTCCTGCGCGTCGGCCACCGGCCGCGGGCACAGCGAGCCTTGGAAGTAGGTATCGAGGCGGCACTGCGCCTTCGGATGCGCGTCGTCGGTGCGGTCGACACGCGACGCGTCCGGCGTGTCCAACTTGGGCGTCGCGGCGCCGCTGCTCAGCGCGTTCAAGAGCTCCGAGACCGACAGCCCGGCCATCGTCCCGCGCACGCACAGCCCCTGCTCCGTCAGCGAGTTCGGGAAAGAGCCAGAGCAGGCCTTCCTGGCGAGCGGATCCTCCTCGACCATGCGCGTGAACGTCTTCGAGCCCGCGTCCGAGAATAGGCGCCGCAGGCACTTCAGGTTCGCGTAGTAGTCGGCGCCGCCCTCGTTCGTGGCCCAGTCGACTCCGATCTTCGGCGCGCCGCCGAGATGGTGGCCGACCTCGTGGCAGGCCACCAAGGCCATGCCGTCCTGGGTCACCGACTTGTGGCGCGCGAGGCCGCCGTACATGTTGATGATGTAGTCGTTGCCGTCGCGCTCCGCCGAGGCGTTCACGGTCGGATCGTCCCACAGGCGGTTGATCACCAGGCGTCCGCCCTTGGCCGCGACGATCGGGCCGTAGACGGCCTGCACGCGGTCCATCACGGCCTCGAACTGCGGCTGGGTGATGCCCGCGGCCTGCACCGAGCCGACCGGGATCTTGAGGTTGTTCGGCGGCAGGAACGTTCCGATCAAGGACTTCGCCGCGTGGGACGGAAGCGGCACGAGAACCAAGACGAGCAGCAAGGCCGAAACGAACGTCGCGACGTTGCGTTTCCGCATGGATTCCCCCCTAGAGTGGGGGAATCCTGGCAAAGCGGAAACGGAAATGCAAGCGCCTGCCCCTCACCCGCACCCTCTCCCGTAGGGAGAGGGCCCTTAGGGAGCGCGGCGGCGAAGGGCTTCCGCGAGCTCTTCCACGTTTTGCTGAGACCAGGCGTCGTCCTGGGGGCCCCAGGGGCCGGCGGCGCGCAGCGCGGCGACCTTGTCCAAGACGTCCCGCGCGAGGGCCTTCTGCGGCTCGTCGACGTCGGCCAGGTTACGCAGGCTGGTCAGCCAGTTCTCCAGCCCGCCGCGGTTGCGGTAGGTTTGGAGGATGGCGACCATGCGGTCCACGCGGGCGGCATGACCCTCTGGCGTCTCGCTCCACAGCGCCGAACGGAAGGCCTCGTGCGTCCGCGCGTCGTCGAACCAGGCCTGGAGCATCGGGAGGCTTTCCGGGCGGCCGGCTTCCACGGCGAGCCCCTCCAGCGCGGCCCTTGCCGCGTTCGAGACTTCAGGAGAGGCGTCGTTGCAGAGCCGCTTGATCAGGTCGAGGCGCTGCGCGAGGGAGACGGCGTGCAGGCCTTCGGCCGCGGCGAGGCGGAGAGCGGCGTCGCGGCCGCGGACGAACTCGCGGGCGAGCTCGTCCCTGAGGGCCGGGTCCGAAAGGCCCGAGAATATTCGGGCGGCCTCGAGGCGAACTCCCGCGTCGGGGTCCTGGAGGAAGTAGGCGAGCCATTCAAGGCGAAGAGTCTGGTCAGGGACGAAGTCGACGGTCGCCGCGACCGCGAGGCGATGCGCCGGGTTGGGGCTGCGCAGCAGGGCCTGGACGACGTCGACCTCGACGCGCGCCAGCTCGCGATACCGGGTTTGGAGCCGATTGAGCATGCTCGCGTCGGGGGCCGGCCACGGCGGCTCGTTGCGCGCGTGCTCCGAGATCCCCATGCCCAGCCGGGCCAAGGTCTTATGAGGCCACGGCTCCAGGCCCGTCGAGGCGGCCGTCGCGCGCAGGCTCGCGTAGAGGGCTTTCAGCGGCGCGAGCACGGCCGGTCGGAGGCTCGGCGCCTCGTTTTTGACCGACTCGAGGAAGGTGAAGGCTTTGTCGGCCAGCAGCGCCGCCGTCTCGGGCGTGCCGGCGCGGGGCAGGGCGCGCGTGAATATCTCCGCGACGGCCCCGATGTAGCGCGTCTCGTCGATTCCGGGGATGAAGCGCACCCAGCGGTCGAACTTGGCCAGGCCCTCCAAGAGGCTCATGAAGAGGGTATCGGCGTCGATCTTTTCGGAATCCGCGTACATCGCCTCGGCCTGCTCGAGCATCTGCCGGCGCTCCTGCTCGACGCGCTCGCTCAGCGGCGAGCCCATCGTCAGCATCGTGTCCCATCGCTTCTTGTGGAGGGAGAGCCTGCATCTCACGTAGGCGTCGTGGGCCAAGAGCCTCAGCGCGGGCAGCAAGGCGTCGCCGGCCGCGATCGCGTTCACCACGGCGTCGATCATCGCCGCGCGCTCGGCTCCCTCGGCCAGGCCGAGGACCTTGATGACCCCGGCGTTCAGCGGTTGAGGGACAAGCAGAGGCTGGAGGGGATCGCTCAGGCGCAGATAGCCGTATCTGCCTTGGAAGTTGTCGAGATTGTGGGTGGAGGGCGAGCCCCGGTACCAAACCTGCTCTCCGTCCGATGGGACGGGGAAGGCCAGGCGGCGGGTCGTGGCTCGGATCGAGGCCGAGACGGTCTCGAGGTAGAGGCTCAGGTAGCGCGCGCGTTGGGCGGGATCGGCGAAGAGGGTCTCGAAACCGGAGTGCTCCGCGTGCTCCAGCAGGCCCAGGACGCGCTGCTCGGACGCGGGCGTGCCCAGCCTGTCGATCGCGCGCAGCGAGTCCGCGAACAGGCGGCGCAGGGCCTCGCCTGGCCGCGGCTCGGTCAGAGCGCGGCGGGCGATTTCGAGCTCCACGCGCTCGATTCTCGCCGCGCCGGCGTCGGATCCGGGCGCGGCGTGCAGCCGCTCGCGCCACTCCTGTCGGCGCGACTCCGCGAGGAGGTTGTAAGTCTCGATGAGGGGGACGTCGGCCTCATGGATCGCGGCGCCGGCCGCGTCCCGGGCGGCCTCCGGCAAGGTGCTTAGTGCGGCGGGATCGGTAGCGAGAATCGCGTTCGCGAGCCGTGACAAGGCTCCCAACCGTTGGGGCAAGGAGCCGCGGCTCAGAGCCGCGACGCTTTCAGTCAACTCCGCCTCGGTCGCCACGGCGGCCGCCGGGCCGCCCGCCACGGAGACGGCCTCGCTCAGCGGGAAGACGTCGATATCGGGGAGCGCTTTGAGGTCGCGTGCGGCCTCGTCCAAGGAGGCCCGTTCGACCTCGGCCGCGAAGGTTGCTTCGAAGAAGCTGCGCGGGCGTCCCGAGTTGAGCAGATGCGCTCGGCCCTTCCAGCGCGAGGCGAAAGCGGCCAAGAATTCGTCGAGGTCGGGCCTTAGGGCGCGTTCGCGGGTGGAATGCACGATCAAAATCTCGGTCGTCCGAGACGGCTCGGGCTCGCGCGCGGCGAGCGAGGCTCCGAGGCCGGCGTCCACGGGCGAAAGAAGGAAGCGCTCTCCCGTGATCGCGGCTTGCAGGTCGCGGCCGGCGGCCGACGCGGCGTTCGCCGAGAGAGACGGCTGCGCGATGGGGCGCAGGGCTGAGGCGATTGTCGCGCGCAGGGGGGAGAGGGGGGCGGGTTGGGGTGAGGCGGCGGTTGGGGTCAGCGGAATGAGGGGAGAAACGGGAGAAACTATGTCGACCATCCCCCTCTCCCTCTCCCCCAACAGGGGCGAGGGCACCAAAGTGAGGGACGGCAGTTCCGGCGCTTTGACGGCGCCGAAAAGCGGGGCGGCAGCTAGGATCAACGGCAAAAGCAGCGAAAAGGGGCGCGAGGGGAAGGGCATGGGGCGATCCTATTAAGGAAGGGGGAGGCGTCGAATGGGCCGGTCGGGGCCTCGAGCGGAGGGCTAGAGTGCCTAGGGGGGCGTGGGACCATCGGCGCGCTTGACGACCGGCTGGCGGAAGGGCATAATAACCGAAAGCTTTTTGGAACAAAAAACGGGGGAGGCAGCGTGAAGAAACTCGGTTTGATCGCGGCGTTGATCGTGGCGGCGGGTTCGTGGACGGGGGCCCGCGCGGCTGAGGATCCGGTCTCGGCGCCGATGATCCGCAGGGGGCCGTCGACCAGCACGAACTGGTCGGGCTACGCGGTCACGGGACCGGCCGGCTCGGTCACCGACGCGAAGGGCTCGTGGATCGTTCCGGCTGTGACCTGCACCGCCGCGACCACCTACTCCTCGTTTTGGGTCGGCATCGACGGCTACAACTCCGGGACCGTCGAGCAGACCGGCACCGACTCGGACTGCGTGAGCGGGAAACCCCAGTATTACGCCTGGTACGAGTTCTATCCGAAGAAGTCCCGCTCCAGCATCAAGGTGAACCCCGGCGACAAGATCACCGCCGAGATCACCGGCACCGCGAAGGGCGGCTTCAAGGTCACGCTCACGGACGTCACGAGCGGCCAGTCCTTCAGCGAGACCGGCAAGGTCGCCCAAGCCCAGGGGTCCTCGGCCGAGTGGATCGCCGAGGCGCCGTCCTCGGGCGGCATCCTGCCCTTGGCTAACTTCGGGACCGTGTCCTTCGGCATGGACGCGACCGCCGCCGCTAATACCTGCACCGCGACCGTCGGCAAGGCGACGGGGCCCATCTCCACCTTCGGCGCGGCCGTCCAGAGCATCACGATGGTGACCAGCAGCGGCGCGACGAAGGCCTCGATCTCCCCGCTGTCGCCGGACGGCACGAGCTTCAGCGTCCAGTGGGTCAACTCCGGCTCCTGACGACGTTTTAGCGGCATAGGCCCAAAGGCCGCCGGCCGCTGGGTCCTAGGGCCCCCGACGCTGAAAGCGGCGTCGTTTAGGCTATTCCCAAGGGGAGCCCGGGAGACCGTCATGCCCGGACTCGCGGGCCTGGTCCGACGCGGCTCCCGTCCGGTTGAAGGTCCTCCCCGTGGCGGATAAAACATCGACGCTGGCCGATCAGGTCGAGCTCGACGCGCTGGCCGGAAAAATCCTCGACGCCCTCCGCCGGACGGAACCCTAAATCGGCTTGCCCTTCGCGGCCTTTTCGCCGACGGCCGCCCCGTCCGTGTCGCCGGCGTGAACCTTTTATCCTCACGCCCGCCTGGCCGTTGCGTTGCGGTAGATCACGCTACTTGGACGGGAGGTGGGACCTGATGGAGATCGCGGCCGGCGGGGAAGGCGGACTTTGGGAGGAGCCGGAGGTCGGCAGGCTCGGCGTTTGGCTGTTCATCCTGTCGGAGATACTTTTGTTCGGCGGCTTTCTGTCCGCCTACGTCGCCACGCGGCTGGGCGTCTCGGAGTGCGCGCTGGGGACGGCGGTCTGGCCCGAGGCCGGCCACATGCCGGGCCTCGCGATGGCCTCGTTGAACACGGTGCTGCTGCTGACCAGCTCCTACATGATGGTCCGCGCGATCTCGGGCGCGGAGCGCGGCGATCGCGCGCGTTTTCGCGCCAACCTGGCCGCGACGATCGCGCTCGGCGGCTGTTTTTTGGTCGTGAAGGCCTGCGAGTACGCGCTGAAGGTCTCGTACGGCTACTACCCCGGGTCCGCGCTCGCGAAGGCGAGTCCCGGGTTGTCGATCTTCCTTTCCTACTACTACATGCTGACCGCGCTTCACGGCCTGCACGTCGTCGCCGGGATGATCTGGAACGCGGCGGTGCTCGCGAGCCCGGAAAGTCTGCCGGGGCCGGTCCTGACGCGTCGGGCCGAGAACGCGGGGCTGTATTGGCACTTCGTGGACGTGATCTGGGTGTTCCTGTTTCCGTTGTTCTACCTGATCTGACGGAGGGTTCTCGTGAAAGAGCTTGAAGAAGGCTCGGACGACGCCGTCAATCTGGCGGTCTACCTGAGCCTGCTGGCCTTGACGGCCGCGACGGTGAGCGCCGGAGTGCTCGGCCGCAGCGGCCGCTTGATGGCCGTGTCGATCGCGCTGATCCTCGCCTCGGCGAAGGTGAGCCTGATCGGCTTCTACTATATGGGTCTGCGCCGCGAGAGGGCGCTGGCGTTCGTGATCCTGGGGGCCGGTCTTCTGGCCGTGCTGTTCCTGCTGATCGGCATCTACCCGGACATGACCTTCCGGAGGCTGTGAGGTGCGGAGGATCTCGGCCGTCGTCCTGGTGATCGCCTCGGCCGCCTGCGCGCGCCGGGTCCCGGATGTTCTGGCGACCGTGCCCGATTTCCGCATGACGTCCGTCGAGGCGAAGGGCGAGTCGCCGTTCGGGCGCGAGAGGATGCTCGGCCGCGTCTGGATCGTGGACTTCATCTACACGAGCTGCGCGGGACCTTGCCCGCTGATGACCGAGAGCATGGCGCGGCTGTCCCGTGAGCTTCCCGAGGGCGTCGGCTTCATCAGCGTCTCGGTGGATCCGGAGGGGGACACCCCCGCTCGCCTCCGGGAATACGCGCGGGCCCACGCCGCCGGCTCCGCGCGCTGGCTTTTTCTGCGCGGCGGCGGCGAGGAGACCTACCGGCTCGCGTTCGCCGGCTTCCGGATGCCGTTCTCGGCCGATCCGAAGTCTCCCGCCGCGCTTCGCGTCACTCACGGGATGCGCTTCATCCTGGTCGACGCGCGGGGCGGCATACGCGGCTATTACGACGGCTTGAGCGACGCGGGCCTCGAGGCTCTCTCGCGCGACGCGCGGCGGTTATTGGAGGCGGGCTCGTGAAAAACAAGGCGGTCGTTCCCTTCATGCTGGTCGTCGGAGGCCTGATCTTCGCGGGGCTCACGGCCGTGTTCACGTATTTCCCGATGCTGCCTCCGGCGGCCTCCGCCGAGGCCGCTCACGTGGACGCGGCCTGGAATATCCTGCTCGTCATCGAGACCGCGATCTACGCCGCGGTGATGGCGTTCGGCCTCTACTGCCTGTGGGCTTTCCGGGCGACGCGGCGCGAGGAGCAGGGGGACGGGCGCGCGTCGAGCCGGGGCTACCTCGCCGAGGCCGCATGGATACTCGGAAGCGTCGCGTTGACGCTCGGGTTGGCCGCGATGGGCTCTCAGGAGCTGCGCGCCCTGCTAGCGAACCCCGAGGCGGACATCGACGTGGAGGTGCGCGCCGAGCAGTTCTCCTGGGAGTTCTATTATCCGAAGTTCAACGCCTACGGCTCGGCCCTCTACATGGAGGCCGGCAAGCGCCACCGGATCATCCTGACGTCCAAGGACGTTGTGCACAGCTTTTGGGTGCCCGAGTTCAGGATCAAGCAGGACGCGGTGCCGGGCAAGGTGATCCCGCTGATCCTGACCCCGACCAAGATCGGGGAGTACACGCTCGTATGCAACCAGCTCTGCGGGAAGGGGCACACCGACATGCAGGGCGTGGTGCGCGTGGTCGACCACGAGGAATTCGAGAAGAACATGAAGTCCGAGTTTTAGGCAAGGAGAAGAACGATGAGCCGAATGATGACGGCGCTGCTTTCGGGAATCGCGCTTTGCGCGGCGGGGAGCCTCGCGCTGGCCGGGCCGCTGGGGCCTCAAGGCGCCTGCTCCGTCGCCTACCTCGCGGGGCTCCTGACCTTCCTGGGCGCCGTCGGGGGAGGGGAAGCCCTTCGCTCGTGGACGGCCGGCGAACCTCCGCCCGAGGGGCGCGGCCTCGTCCGTTTCTTCTCGTTCGACGGCGACCACAAGGTCGTCGGCGTCCAGTACACGGCGGCGGCGCTCGTCGTCTTCATCTTCTCCGGCGTGATGGCGCTGCTGATGCGCGTCGAGCTCGCGCGGCACGGGATGCGGTTCATGAGCGCCGAGCGGTACACGACCGTGATGTCGCTTCACGGGATGGGAATGGTCGTCGTCGCGCTGATCGCGACCGCCGGGGGCATCGGCAACTTCGTGGTGCCTTTGCAGGTCGGCGCCCGCGACATGGCTTTCCCGCGGTTGAACGCGCTCAGCTTCTGGCTGCTGCCGCCCGCGGTCGTCGCCTTGCTGGCGACGCCCTTTTTCGGCGGGCTCGACTTCGGCTGGGCCGCTTACGCGCCGCTGTCCACCAAGGGAGCGGCCCTCGGCAAGCAGTTGTTCGTGCTCGCGTTCGTCACGGTGGGGTTCTCGTCGATTTTCAGCGGCGTCAACTTCGTGGCGACCACGGTCGCGCTGCGCGCGAGGGGCCTCGGCTGGGGAAAGGTGCCGATCTTCACCTGGTCGATCCTGGCCGCGGCGATCATCCAGCTCATCGGGACCTCGGTCGTGGCCGCCTCGATGATCATGGTGGCCTTCGACCGCGCGCTCGGCACGACCTTCTTCGACCCGAGCCTGGGCGGCACGGCGCTGCTGTATCAGCACCTGTTCTGGTACTACTCCCATCCCGCGGTCTACATCATGGTCCTGCCGGCCTTCGGGGCGGTCCTCGAGATACTGCCGGTCTTCTGCCGCAAGCCGTTGTTCGCCTACCCGCTGGCCGCCGCGGCGTTCATGACGATCACGGCGCTGAGCTTCGCCGTCTGGGCGCACCACATGTTCACCTCCGGGATGTGGTCGCTCTTGAAGCTTCCCTTCCTGGTGAACACCGAGCTGATCTCGATCCCGACCAGCATCGTGTTCCTGGCCGCGCTGGGGACGCTGTGGCGCGCGAGGATGCGCCTCGACGCGCCGATGATCTGGACGCTCGCGATGCTCGCGAACTTCCTGATCGGCGGGCTGACCGGCATCCCGCTGGCCGACGCGCCGACCGACCTCCACCTGCACGATACCTGGTTCGTGGTCGCGCACTTCCACTTCACGATCATGGGCGGCGCCGTGTTCGGCTTCTTCGCGGCGTTCTCGTACTGGTTCCCGAAGATGAGCGGGAAGCGCCTCGACGAGCGGCTCGCGAAGCTCCAGGCGGCCTTGATGTTCCTCGGCTTCAACGCGACCTTCATCCCGATGTTCTGGCTCGGCACGCTCGGCCTGCGCCGCCGCGTCGCGGACTTCCCGGCCTGGATGGACCCGATCCAGACCTTCATCAGTCTCTCGTCGCTGATCATCGCGGCCTCGGTGATGGTCTTCCTGTACAACATCGTCCGCTCGCTCAAGAGCGGCGAGTCGGCGGGCGACAACCCCTGGGAGGCCGGCACCTTGGAGTGGAAGACCTCCTCGCCGCCGCCCCACGGCAACTTCTCGTCCGCGCCGGAGATGAACGGCGCCCCGTACGACCTGGGCGTGCCCGCTTAAGGCCCGGGACGGGCGTACTTCGCCGTTAATTGGTAAAAGGCTTCCATGGCGAGGATGCCGGTCCTTTTCGTCGGCCACGGGAATCCGATGAACGCGCTGCATGATAACGCCTACACGCGCGCGCTCGCGCGGCTGGGCAAGAAGATCGGAAAGCCCGAGGCGGTCCTCTGCGTCTCCGCGCATTGGCTGACCGAGGGCGCTTGGGTCACCCACATGCCGAAGCCGAGGACGATCCACGACTTCTCCGGTTTCCCGAAGGAGCTGTTCGAGGTCGGGTATCCCGCCCCCGGCAGCCCCGAGGTCGCGGAGCTTGTCCGGGACGTCGTCGCGGCGTCGAAGGTTCATCTCGACGACGAGGAGTGGGGCCTCGACCACGGGGCGTGGGCGGTGCTGAGGCACATGTACCCGAAAGCCGACGTTCCGGTGGTCCAGCTCGGCGTCTACTTCGAGCAGGCGGGGAGATACCACCTCGGGCTCGGGGGAAAGCTCGGCGCGCTGAGAGAACGAGGCGTACTGGTGCGCGGCAGCGGGAGCATCGTCCATAAACTGCTGCGCAGGGATTGGTCGGCAGGAGCGGAGCCCTTTACTTGGGCCGTGGAGTTCGGGGGTTTTGTGAGGCTGACGGCCGGGGCCGGCAACGCCGCACAGTTTGCTGATCGAATATTTTTCGCGGCTGGCCGGCATCAAAATCCAGGTGGTGACGTTCCGTGGCGGCAACCAGGCGCTGACCGAACTGCTTGGCAAGCGGCTCGACTTCCTGATCGATCCGCCGAT
Organism: uncultured Elusimicrobia bacterium; assembly: GCA_964566245.1. Taxonomy (GTDB): domain Bacteria; phylum Elusimicrobiota; class Elusimicrobia; order CAZMIB01; family CAZMIB01; genus CAZMIB01. The sequence goes on from CAZMIB010000116.1 coordinate 10,821, forward strand.
CGCGCTGATCGGCCAGATCAAGTCCGGCGCGTTGCATGCGATCGGCGTCACCGGCGACAAGCGATTCAATCCGCTGCCGGATGTCGGTA
>CAZMIB010000117.1:0-10383 GCA_964566245.1 uncultured Elusimicrobia bacterium
TTCCGTAAACTGGGTTGGCCCGAAGTACTTCGAGACGTTGGGCACGGCGCTATTAGCAGGCCGCGATTTCAAGTTCGAGGACCAGGGCCGGGCGCGTGTAGCCATCATCAACGAAGGGATCAAGCGCTTCTATTTCGGCGCCGGCAATCCCATCGGAAAATATGTGGCGTTCGATGGTGACACCCAGCCCTACGAGGTCGTTGGCGTGGTGGGCAACGCGAAATACTACGAGATCCGCGGAGACGCGCCGGCCGTACCTCGCCGCGCTCGACGGCCTTTCGGGCCGTGAGTTGTTCGACGCACTCCACGAGGTCTCCGGCCGTGGCTTCTCCCAGCGGGGCGAGGAGGAGGCGCGGCGTTTCCTGTTCAAGCGCCTCGACAATGTGGAAGTCGGCGGCGTTCGCGGGGTGCGGGACGCTTATTCCGCGCATTTCATCCGCGGCAAGGGCGCGCACTGCGACGACTATCGCGACGCGCGCGACGGCAACGAGGACGGCCAGTACCGCGACGCGTTGAGCGTGGAGCATTGCTGGCCTATCGCTTACTACGAGCACCGCCGGCCGATGCGCCAGGACCTCCATCAGTTGATGCCGGCCTCGGAGTTCGCGAACAGCAAGCGCAGCAGCTGGCCGTACGGCGAGGTGAAAGGCCGGCCGCTCTACGTGGCGGGAGGCGGGACGAAGCTGGGAGACGCGGCCTTCGAGCCTCCGGACTGGAGCAAGGGAAAGGTCGCCAGGGCGATGCTCTACTTTTTCACGCGCTACCACGATCAAGGCATCGGCGAGGGTCCGATGCCGCGAGGATTCTGGACGGACTCGGTTGAAACGTTATTGAGCTGGAACCGCAGCCACCCGCCCGACGGCGAGGAGCGGCGGCGCAACGACCTCATCGAGAGCTTCCAAGGGAATCGGAACCCCTTCATCGACGATCCGGAGCTCGCCGACCGGGTGGGTTTGAAGGCGTGGCAGGAGGCCTGGGAGCAGCGCGCGCAATTGGGCCGCCCGCGGCCCTCTCCGGTGCGGAGGCTTCCCGACCAAGCTCGCCCCGAGCCTCCTCCTCCTCCGGCCCCGAAGCCCGCGCCCGAGGCGCCGAGCGCCAAGGGCGACTCCGACGATCACCGGCGCGACATCAGGCACGGCCGCCGCAGCGCCAAGCAGCGGCTCAGGACCTACGTCCGCTGACGGTCAGGCGGCGACGTCGATCGCGCCGCCGCAGGAGCTTCCGGCCCCCGCGGTGCATCCGAAGCAGTGCCTCGCGGTGACGATCTCCCGCTTTTGGAAGGCCTCCGGATCGAAGTCCCTGACGTGGACCGCCTTGCCGCCCGGCAGGCGCGCCTCCAAGTCCAGCATCTGGTTGAAGTCGCAGTCGTAAACCCGCCCGTCCCAGCCGATCGAGATCGTGTTGCGGCACATCACGCCGTCGATCGTCGCGGGGTTGAACGCGTTGACCAACCGCTCCATGTAGGCCTCGAGGTTGCCGGTCTCCCTCAGCCACTCCAGGAAGCGCGAGATCGGCATGTTGTTGATCGTGATCAGGCGGTCGAACGAGAGGCCGTGGTTGCGCTGAAGCGCGTCCTTCCATTCGCGCTCCAACTCCGCTTGGTTCCCCGCGAGATAGGCGCCGACGGGGTTCGAGACCAAGGTCAACCTTAGGCGCGGGTCGCCCTTGCCGTACCCGGCCGCGTTGAGTCTGCGCAGAGCCTCGAGCGACTTCTCGAAAGTCCCGTCGCCGCGCTGCGCGTCGGTGTTCAGGCGCCGGTAATGCGGCAACGAGCAGACGACCTCGACGCCGCGCTCGGCGAACCAAGCGGGCAGGTCGGCGAAGCGCGGCAACAGCAGGATCGTCAGGTTGCAGCGGTCCATCACGCGCCGGCCGCGCTTCACGCTCTCGTCCACCAGGTAGCGGAAGCTCGGATTCAGCTCCGGCGCGCCGCCGGTGATATCCACCGTATGGGCCGTGGTCCTCTCGAGCGCCTTGAGGCAGGCGTCGATCGTCTCGCGGTCCATGTTCTCGCGGACGCGGTCGGGCCCCGCGTCGACGTGGCAATGCCGGCAGGTCATGTTGCACAGCTTGCCGACGTTGATCTGAAAGATCTCGAGCTTGGCCGGCTCGAAGCGCTTGCGCCCGTGCGCGGCCACGGTTCGCGCGAAGCCGGCCCGGTGCGGCAGGCGGTCGAGGTTGAGCGCGTCGAGCGCCGCGAGCTGCTCCGCGGTCGACGCCAGCGGCGAGCCGCGAGAGACGAGCGACGTCGTAGGCTTGGGGCCCGCCTCGGGGCTGTCGAGCGACGGCTCGCTCATTTCTTCTTGCCGTTGCCGCCCATCGTCTTCGCGTGCACGTGCTCGCGCATCTGCATCCCGTGCACCAAGGACGCCCCGCCGCGTATCGCGACCGCGACATGCAGCGCCTCGGTCATCTGCTCGAGGTCCGCGCCCTTCTCCAGGCAGTCGCTGGAGTAGGCGTCGATGCAGTACGGGCACTGCACGACGTGCGCGACCGCCAACGCGATCAGGCTCTTCTCGCGCGCGCTGAGCGCCCCGGGCGCGAACACCGCCCCGTAATAGTCGAAAAACTTCTTGGCCAGCTCGGGGGCGCCCTCCGAGATATCCCCGAACTTCGGCAAATGCTCCGGCTTGTAATACGTGTCCATCATCGGCCTCCGCAAACTCGATTGTTCCCTCTCCCGCAAGCGGGAGAGGGTAAGGGTGAGGGTACCTAAGCCTGCGCGGACGATCAAGCGCCCGGCGGCCTGGCGGATGCGGGGGTCGGCTGCTATAATAAATTCGGGTGGGAGCCGGTCGGCCTGCCTCCGGAGGTAACGTATGGGGCCCAAAACCCCCTGCGGCTGCTGAAGCCGCCCGACGTTCGGAAGCCGCGAGCCGCGAGCGCGACGCATGGAATCCAGCGGCTCGCGGCTTCTTCCTTATGATAGGATGAGGCCGCCATGGCTTCGAGCAGCGTTGGTTTCCTAGGCGCTTTCGCCGCGGGAGCCGTTTCGTTCTTCTCTCCCTGTATTCTCCCGCTGATCCCGGTCTATCTGTCCTATCTCGCCGGGATCACCTACGACGAGTTGACCGTCGTTCCGCGCCGCCGCGTGCTGGCTCACGCGCTGATGTTCATTCTCGGTTTCACGGCCGTCTTCACCGGCCTCGGGGCGACCGCCACCTTTGTCGGGCGTTTCCTTCAGGACTACCAGCGCGGCGTCGAGCGCGCTTCCGGCGTGCTGCTGATCGTGTTCGGCCTGTGGATGCTGGGCCTGTTGAAGGTCGATTTTCTCTGGAAAGAGGCCCGCTTTCATTGGAGCGACAAGCCGGTCGGTTATCTCGGTTCGTCCTTGGTCGGCGCGACTTTCGCCGCCGGTTGGACGCCCTGCGTCGGGCCGGTGCTGACCGTCATCCTGCTTTATGCCGGGACCCAAGCCACCGTCTCTCGCGGCATGGCGCTTCTGGCCGTCTACTCTCTTGGCCTCGGTTTGCCGCTGCTCCTCTGCGCGCTGGCGCTCGATCGCTCGCTGGCGCTGATCAAGATGGCGGGGGCCAAGCTCGCTTGGATCGAGCGCGGGGCGGGGCTGTGCCTGACGGCGATCGGCTTTCTGCTCCTCAGCGGGGCTTGGGAGCGCGTCTCGCGCTGGGCGCTCGCGCGCTCGCAAGGCTGGTTTTAGGGCGATGGGACGTCCGATCAAGTCGGTATTCGTGACCGGCGGCACCGGCTTTATCGGCCGGAGGTTGCTGGAGCGCCTGGCGCGCGCCGGCGTGAGGGCCAAGGTCCTGGTGCGTCCGGGCTCCAGCGACGCCGAGGTCTCGCGCCGCGGTTTCGCGACCGTGCGCGGGAACGTCTGGGAGCCCGGCCCGTGGACGGACGAGGTGCGCGGCGTCGACGCGGTCGTGCACCTCGTCGGGATCATCCAGCCTTATCGCGCGAACACCTTCGAGCGCGTCCACGTGAAGGGGGCCGAGACCGTGGCCCGGGCCGCGCGCGCGGCGGGCGTGAAAAAGCTCGTGCACATGAGCGCCTTGGGCACGCGGGCCGACGCGGTCAGCGCGTATCATAAGTCGAAGTGGAAGGCCGAGGAGCTCGCGCGCGGCGCGGGCGTCCCGTTCACGATACTTCGACCCTCGATCGTCTACGGCGACAGCCCGTTCATCGACCTGCTCAAGCTGCTGTCCATGGTTCCGCTCGTCACCCCGGTGGCCGGCCCGGGAACGAACAAAATGCAGCCGGTCTGGGTGGACGAGGGGGGGGGGTGGTGGGGCGTCGTGGGGCGCGACGGCGGAACCAAGGGGGGGACGTTGGGGGTGGTGGGACACGAGGTTTAAACGTTGGACAAGTTGCTCGACGTGGCCCGGGAGGGGATGGGAAAGGGGCCCCGCCTCAAGTTGAACATGCCGGCCCCCCTGCTGCGCGTCCAGGCCGCCGTCATGGAGGCCGTCCTGCCGCGCCCGCCGGTCACGCGCGACCAATTGATCATGCTCGGCGAGGACAACGTCGCCGACATGGCCGCCGCGCGCTCCCTCTTCGGGAACGATTGGCGCTCCTTCCGCGAATGGGCTCAAGCCGAGCTTTGACTCCGTCCCTTCTTGGCGGAGGAAGGTTGGGATGGGGGGCCATTCTCCTGGCCCTCGGCCTCTCCGTCCCGGCGGCCCTCCGCGCCGCCGAGGTCTCCGGCGTCCGCCGCGCGATGGGCGCGCCTCTGTCGGTGCGCCTATACGGTCACGGCGACCTCAAGCCCGTCTTGGACGCGGTCTTCGCGCGCGTCGAGCGCCTCGACGCCGAGTTGTCCTCCTTCAAGCCCGGTTCCGACGTCGTCCGCATGAGCGCGGCCGCGCCGCGCTGGGTGTCCGTCTCCGGCGGGACGATGGACTGCCTGAAAGTCTCGCTCGAGGCCGCGCGCGCGACCGGCGGCGCCTTCAATCCCTTGGTCGGCCCGATCATGAAGGCCCGCGGCCGCCTACCGCTCCTCGGCGTCGCCGGCTCGACCGATCCGGCCTTGCTGGACCTCGCGGGCTTGGAGCTCAACCCCTCCTCGGGAACGGCGCGGCTCGCGGTCCGCGGCATGGCGCTCGACCTGGGCGGCATCGGGAAGGGCTTCGCGCTGCGCGAGGCCGAGGCCGTCGTACGAGGCAAGGTCGACGGCGCGCTGTTCGACTTCGGGGGGCAGCTCCATTTCTACGGCAAGCGTCCCGGCACCGGCGTCTGGCCGGCCGCGGTCGCCGATCCGCGCACCAACAATCTGGTATGGGCGGGCACGCTGGACGCGGGCTCGCTTTCGACCTCGGCCCAGACCGAAAAGCCCGGCCATATCGTCGACCCGCGCCGCCCCGGCGCGCCGGCCGCGGCGGCCCACGTCTCGGCGACCGTCTGGGACCGCGACCCCGCGAGGGCCGACGCCCTCTCGACCGCCTTCTTCGTGATGAGCGGCCGCGAGATCGACGAGGCGGTCAAGCGCCTGGGGGCCTGCGCCTACGTGATCGACGCCAAGGCCCGCGGCGGGCGGGGGGATTGCGCCTTCGCGCGCTGATCGGTAAACTATGCGCCGGAGACATCCATGAAACTCGCCGATATCAAGGAGCACATCGCGAAGCGCTTCCCGCGCTATTTCGCCGCTTTTTTCGGGCTGGCGATGCTGTTCCTGTTCATGGTCGACGTTTTCGACGGCGTCGAGAAGCGGTGGCAGGACTACCTTTTCAACGTGGCGTGGACGCACGACCGGCTGCGCTACGGCGACGACAGGATCCTCATCGCGGCGATCGACGAGGCGACTCTCGAGAAGGGCTGGCCGCTGCCGCGCGCGGAGTACGCCAAGCTGGTGCGCAAGCTCAAGGCCTACGGGGCCAAGGCCATCGTTTTCGACGTGATGTTCTTCGAGCCCGACGCGCGCGGGGCGAATAACGACCTCGAGCTGATGAGGGCCACGAAGGAGGTCGGAAACGTCGTCCATCTCGCCGTTTTCGAGGTCGCGAACGTGGAGGTCGGGGCCGGCATGGGCGACGCGACGAAGCGCGTCCTCAAGCTGCCGCTGCCCAAGCTCAAGGGCTTCGAGAGGTCCGCGAAGCTGCTGGGGTTCCCGAACATCGACCAGGTGCTCGACGACGACGGCCACATACGCAGCGCGGCGCTGTGGGACTCCGGAAGCGACTACGGCGGCGTGCCGTTCCCGTCGATGGACATCTCGGGCTACTCGGTCTACACCGGGACCCCGCTCAAGGAGCTTTACGAGCGCTTCCCCGATCCGTCCTTCCATCCGCTGGTCAACTCGCGCCCGCCGAAGGACTGGGTCGTCAGGCCGGGAGTGCTGAGGAAGGGCGACAACCCCGAGCATAAGCAGCACGCCTACCGCTGGATCTCGATGCGGGACATCCTGGACGGGACCATGGCTCCCGCGGAGCGCAAGGCCCTGAAGGGCTCGGTCGTGCTCGTCGGCTCCACCGCCCTTGGCCTTTTCGACCATTATCCGAACCCGTTCATGCCCCGCGCGCTCGGAGTCGAGCACCATGCCAACGACATCGACAACCTGTTGAACGGGGATCATATCCGCCGCTTCAACGAGTTCGCTGTGGCGCTCATCATCCTGCTCTTCGCCTGGCTGCCGGTGGGCTTGATGCGCCTCTCGCCCGCCTCCGGCGCGCTGTGCACGCTCGGGATCCTCGGCGGCTGGACGGCGATCGACTACTACTCGTTCGTGCGCCTCGTGCACGTGGACTACGTGGCCCCGGCCGCGTCGCTGGCGATGTCCTTCACGGTCCTCACGGTCCATCGCATCATGGAGGAGCAGCGCCAGAAGAAGTTCATCAAGGGGACGTTCGGCCAGTATCTGTCGCCGAAGGTCATCGACATCCTGATCAAGGATCCGACCAAGCTCCGCCTGGGCGGCGAGAAGCGCGACATGTCGGTGCTGTTCCTCGACATCGCCGGCTTCACGACCATCTCCGAGATCATGACCCCCGAGGGCCTGACCGAGTTCCTGAACCAGTACCTGACCGGCCTGTCGGACGTGATCATGAAGTACGACGGGACGATCGACAAGTACATCGGCGACTGCATCATGGCCTTCTGGAACGCCCCGCTCGACCTCAAGGACCATCGGGGCCACGCGGCGAAGGCGGCCGTCGAGTGCATCCAGACCTTGGAGACGCTGAACGCGACCAAGCTTCCGGCCGACTTCCCTAAGAACAAGCGCCCCGAGATACGCGTCGGCCTGAACGCGGGGAGCGTCGTCGTCGGGAACATGGGCTCGGCGCAGCGCTTGTCCTACACGGTGATCGGCGACGAGGTCAATCTCTCCAGCCGCCTCGAGGGCGCGAACAAGTTCTTCCATTCGCGGATCATGGCCTCCGAGTCGGTGATGGAGGGGGCGCGCGACTTCGTCGTCGGCCGCGAGCTCGGCCGCGTGCGCGTGGTCGGCAAGCAGATACCGATCAAGGTGTTCGAGCTGATGGCCAAGAAGGGCGAGGTCGAGCCCGCGCTCGAGCGCTTCCTGAAGATCTACGAGGAGGGCGTCGGGGCCTACAACGCCAAGAAGTTCGAGCAGGGCGAGAAGGCCTTCGAGGAGTGCCTCAAGCTGCGCCCGAACGACGGCCCCTCGTCGCTCTACCTGAAGACCTGCAAGGACTTCGCCGTGATCCCGCCGCAGGACGGCTGGGACGGCGTCTGGAATCTCACCGCCAAGTGACCTCTCCGATCCCCTGATGCAACTTTTCTGGCGGCTGCTCGCCGGCCACCTGCTGGCCGACTTCACGCTTCAGACCGACAAGATCAACGCCTGGAAGCGGCGCTCGACCTTGGGCCTGCTGGCTCACGCGGGAATCCATCCGCTGGTCAACGGCCTGCTCGTCGCGCCGTATCTTAATCGCGTCTGGGCGCGCGTCGGGGAGGTCGATCTCAACGGCTGGGCCTGCGTGCTGATCCTGTTCCTGCTGCACTTCGTCGAGGACAAGTGGCGCGTGCATTCGATCCACAAGCGCGGCTCCGCGGACAGCACCCTCTTCTTCCTGTGGGATCAGCTCTTTCACGTGGCCTCGATCGCGATCCTGTTCCCCGTGCTGTCGACCGGACCCGGGAGCTGGGTCCCCGAGCGGTGGCCGATCCTGCTTTGCCTGGGCGTGGCCGTCACCCATTTCTGCACCGTGCTGATCTACTTCATCGAGAAGGACCTGTGGGGGGCGAGCTTCCCGGGGTTCGACGAGAAATACGTCACGATGGCCGAGCGGCTGGTCCTGGCGCTGCTGATCATGCTGCCCGGCCCCGCCGGCCTGCCCCTGGCCGCGGCCTGGATCGCCGCGATGGGAGGCCTGCGCCGCGTCCGCGTGCTGGACTACTCCTTCTTCGGCCTCTGGCTCGGCGTCGCCTTCTCCATCCCCGCCGGCCTCGCCGCCAAAGCCCTGCTGTACGCCTGACGCCCCCCTCGTTTATTCTGTAGAATCGCCTCATCGGAGGCACTCCCATGGAAGACGCCGTCATACTCGGGGCCGCGCGCACGCCGATCGGCGCGATCAACGGCACCCTCGCCAGCTATACCGCCCCCCAGCTCGGGGCCAAGGCCATCGGGGCCGCGCGGTCGCGCGCCGGGGTCAAGCCGGAGAAGGTGGACGAGGTCGTCATGGGGAACGTGCTCTCGGGGGGGGTCGGCCAGGCCCCCGCGCGCCAGGCGGCGATCGGGGCCGGCCTGCCGGTCTCGGCCGGCGCGACCACGGTCAACAAGGTCTGCGGCTCGGGCATGAAGGCCGTCATGATGGTCTCCCAGTCGCTGCGCCTCGGGGACTCCGGCGTCGCGGTCGCGGGCGGCATGGAGTCGATGTCGAAGGCCCCGTACATCCTCGAGAAGGCCCGCAGCGGCTACCGCTTCGGCGACGGCAAGCTCATCGACACCGTTATTCATGACGGTCTGTGGGACCCCTACAAGGACATCCACATGGGGATGTGCGGCGAGATGTGCGCCGAGAAGCACGAGATCGCGCGGGCGGAGCAGGACGCGTACGCGATCGAGACCTACAAGCGCGCCCAGGCGGCCCAGGCCGACGGGACGTTCGCCGACGAGATCGCGGACGTCGACGGCTTGAAGGAGGACGAGGAGCCCAAGCGCGCCTCGTTCGAGAAGCTGCCGAGGCTCAAGCCCGCGTTCAAGCCGGGGGGCACGATCACCGCGGCCAACGCCTCGAAGATCGACGACGGCGCCGCGGCGCTGGTGCTGGCCTCGTCCGGGCGCGCGAAGGAGCTGGGCCTTAAGCCCCAGGCCCGGATCGCCGGCTGGGCGACGTTCAGCCAGGAGCCGGAGTGGTTCACGACCGCCCCGGCGGGCGCGATCGACAGGCTCCTGAAGAAGCTCAGCTGGACCAAGGAGCAGGTCGACCTCTTCGAGGTCAACGAGGCCTTCGCGGTCGTGACGCTGGCCGCGATCAAGCTGCTCGGCCTGCCGCGCGAGAAAGTCAACGTCCACGGCGGAGCGGTGGCGCTGGGGCACCCGCTCGGGGCCAGCGGGGCGCGCATCCTCGTCACGCTGCTGAACGCGATGAAGCGGCGCGACGCCAAGCGCGGCGTGGCCGCGATCTGCATCGGCGGCGGCGAGGCGGTCGCCGTCGCGCTGGAGCGCTGAGCGCGGTCTTGGCGACGGCGGCGGCGTACCCGGTCGCGGCGCGCGACGCGCTTTACCGCCTCTTCGCCGCGGCTCTGCGCTCCCCGGACGAGGCGCCGCGCGCCTATCTGAGCGACAGGCTCGCCCGCCAGCTTGTCGTTCTCGAGGAACGGAAGCGGCGCCGGAGCGCGGGCGGCGACCCGTTCCGCGAGCTGGTCCAGCTCGGAGCGTCGATGTTCAACGCCGGGTTGTTTTTCGACTGCCACGAGTTCCTGGAGGACGCGTGGCGGGGCGAGACCGGCGACCGCAAGCTTTTCCTGCAGGGCCTGATCCAGGCCGCCGCGGCGCTCCACAAGCTGGAGCTGAGCCCGTCCGCGACGGCCGGGGCGCTCGAGGGGTTCAAGCGCGGCCGCGCGAAGCTGGAGCGGACCGCGGGCCTCGTCGGCTTCGCCCCCGGGGCGCTCGCGCCCCTGGCCGAGATCGAGGCCCGGCTCGCGTCGGGCCGGCCGAGCCTCGACGCCCTTCCCAAACTGGAGCTCGCATGAAAAAATTCATCCTTGGAAGCCGCGCCCATTTGGCCGATCCCGACCCCGTCGCCACCCGGCCCGGCCCCGTCAACAGGCCCGGCCTCCGCGGCGTCAAGCGGCGCCTCGAACGGGGCGCGCAACGGACCGGCGGGGAAAACACGACCGTTACCGATGCCGCGCCGGCCATCGACCACCAGGATCGAGACGTTCTTCTGCAGCGAAGGATTTTGAAAGCCATCGTCCATCACGATTGCGCCGGCGCCGGCCGACCGTGCGGCCTGCGCGCCAGCA